>NZ_JBMNDS010000001.1:0-290263 GCF_052543295.1 Streptomyces sp. SAS_270 | reverse complement strand
ACACCGACGCCCTCCCCGAACACAACGTTGGCCTTCACCGCCTACAACCAAGCGGTGAAGCCCAACGTCACGCGGAGAGCGCCTTTAACCAACAGAGTCTGAAAGCCTGGCCCCATCGCCGTACCCCGCCGGCTAATCCGCCCAAGACCTGAGCACCTCAGCCACACTCCGCACGGTGCAGTTCTCCTTCTTCAGGTCGACGCACCCGACCGACACGTCCCGCGGGCATGGACACGGACACGCCTTGAATGACCGAAGCCCTGCAGTGCACACCTTCCAAGCGCCAACTGGCGCTCTGCCTTCAGAGTCGTGCTTCCGCGACCCGCATAAAGGGCGCTCTATCGCGACTCCGAGGCCATGGGGGCGGCAGCGGGCATCCGGGGCGAGCCTGAGACCCTTTCCCTCATGAGCACACCACCGGACGGACTGCCCGTCTACCGCGTTCTGACCGGCCCGGACGACGCCTCGTTCTGCCGTCGTGTGAGCGAAATGATCGGCCTGGGTTACGAGTTGCACGAAGGCCCGGCTGTCACCTTCGACGGTGAGAACGTCATCGTCGCTCAGGCACTGCTCTGGCCGACGCGGCCGTAGCGCGTCCGCGAGCCCTCCGGGTCACCGCCCCCGCAGCTCCCCCTTGACCACCTTCCCGCTCGCGTTCCGGGGCAGTTCCCGGACGAACTCGATCTCCCTCGGCACCTTGTAGTTCGCCATTTCGCGGCGGGACCAGGCGATGAGGTCGTCGCCCGTCAGGACGGACTCCGGGCGGCGGACCACGTACGCCTTGCCGACCTCACCCAGCCGACCGTCCGGGACCCCGATCACCGCCACGTCCGCCACGTCCGGGTGCAGGCCGAGCAGTTGCTCTATCTCCGCCGGGTACGCGTTGAAGCCGCCCACGATGAACATGTCCTTGATGCGGTCGGTGATACGGAGGTTGCCCTCGGCGTCCAGGACGCCGACGTCGCCCGTGCGCAGCCAGCCGTCGTCCGTACGGACGGCCGCCGTGCCCTCCGCGTCCTCGAAGTAGCCCCGCATGACGTTGAAGCCGCGGACGAGGACCTCACCGGGCGCGCCGGGGGCGAGTGCGGTGCCGGTGGAGTCCACCACGCGGACCTCCGTGCCCGGGATCGCCCGGCCCGAGGTCGAGGAGATCACCGAGGGCGCGTCGCCGCGACGGCACATCGTGACGATGCCGCTCGCCTCGGAGAGGCCGTACGCGGTGAGTACGGTGTCGATCCTGAGCTCCGTCCGAAGGCGCTCGACCAGGCGCAGGGGCACCACGGCCGCCCCCGTCACCACCAGCCGCAGCGCCGACAGGTCGTACGCCTCCCGGGAGGGGTGGTCCAGCAGCGACTGGTGCAGGGTGGGAGGGCCCGGGAGGACCGAGATGCGTTCGGAGGCGATGTTCGCGAGCACCGTGTCCATGTTGAAGACGGGCTGCGGGACCATCGTCGCGCCGCGCATCAGACAGGCGATGACGCCGGCCTTGTAGCCGAAGGTGTGGAAGAAGGGGTTCACGATCAGGTAGCGGTCGCCCTGTCTGAGGCCCGCCAGGTCGCTCCAGATCTCGTAGCCGCGCAGGGTCTGCGCGTGGGTGATCACCGCGCCCTTGGGCCGGCCCGTCGTGCCGGAGGTGAAGATGATGTCCGAGGGGGACGAGGGCGAGATCTCCGCCTCCCGCTCCCGGACCCGCGCCTCGCCCACCCCGTCCCCGCTCGCCAGGAAGTCCTTCCAGGTGCGGAAGTCGGCGGGGGCGTCGTCCGAGAGGACCACCACCTGCTCCAGGTGCGGAAGAGCGGGCAGGGGGCCGCGGCCGCCGCCGGATGCGCAGGCCCGCCGCAGCGAGGCGACGTACGACGTCCCGAGGAAGGTCCCCGTCACGAACAGCAGCTTCGCCCGGCTGCGCGAGAGTACGTACGCCGCCTCCGAGCCCTTGAAGCGTGTGTTCAGCGGGACGAGGACGGCTCCTGCCGACACCGCACCCAGTGCGGACACGATCCAGTCCAGGGTGTTGGGCGCCCAGATCCCCACCCGGTCACCGGCCCGCACCCCGTTGGCCATGCAGGCCGCCGCTGCCCGTTCGACACGGGCGCCCAGCTGCGCGTACGAAAGGCGGGTGCGGCCCTCGACGACCGCCTCGCGGTCCGCGAAGCGTGCCGCCGCCGAGCGGACCAGTCCCGGAATGCTTCCCCACACCACGTCACCGCGCACGGCGGGCCTCCCTACCAACACGCATAGCTGACTGACCGTCAGATTAGCTGTAGCCTGACGCCCTGTCAGCTTCCGGGACTTCACCAGGAGGTGCGTGCCCATGCCAGGGACCGGGGCAGGGATCAAGGACGCGACGGCCGTCGTCGGCATCGGGCAGACCCCCTTCGCCAGGCAACTCGTCGACTCGGAGAAGACGTTGGCCTGCCGTGCCGTGCTCGCCGCACTCGACGACGCCGGGATCGCGCCGAGCGAGGTCGACGCGCTGGCCTCCTACACGATGGAGGAGACGGACGAGGTGGAGGTGGCCAAGGCGCTCGGCGTCGGCGACCTCACCTTCTTCAGCAAGGTCGGCTTCGGCGGCGGCGGCTCCTGCGCCACCGTCGCGCATCTCGCGGCCGCCATCGCCACCGGGCAGGCCACGGTCGGCGTCGCCTGGCGGTCGCGCAAGCGGGGCAGCGGACCCCGCCCGTGGAAGAACACCACCGTCCAACTCCCCACGCCCGCCCAGTGGACACGCCCCTTCGGGCTGCTGCGCCCGGCCGACGAGATCGGCATGCTCGCGCGCCGCTACATGCACGAGTACGGCGCCACCCGCGACCACCTCTTCAACGTCGCCCTCGCCTGCCGCAACCGGGCCAACCAGAACCCCGCCGCGATCATGTACGACCGCCCCCTGACCCGCGAGATGTACATGACCTCCCGCTGGATCAGCGAGCCCCTCTGCCTCTTCGACAACTGCCTTGAGACGGACGGGGCGTTGGCCTGCGTCATCGTGTCGGCCGAGCGCGCCCGGGACTGCCGCCGGCCGCCCGTCTACGTCCACTCCGCCGCCCAGGGCCTGCCCGCCCAGCACCACGGCATGGTCAACTACTGGAACGACGACCCCCTCACCGGCCCCTCCTGGACCGCAGCCCGACACCTGTGGAAACACGCCGACTTCACCCCTGACGACGTCGACGTCGCACAGATCTACGACGCCTTCACCCCCCTCATCCCGCTCTCCCTGGAGGGCTACGGCTTCTGCGGACGAGGCGAGGGCGCCGCCTTCACCGAGGGGGGCGCGCTGGAGATCGGCGGGCGGCTGCCCCTCAACACCGGTGGCGGCGGCCTCTCCGAGGCGTACGTCCACGGGTTCAACCTCATCAACGAGGGCGTGAAGCAACTGCGCGGGACGAGCACCGCCCAGGTCCCCGGCGCCACGACCTGCCTGGTCACCGCGGGCGAGGGAGTCCCCACCTCCGCCCTTCTCCTGAGGAGTTGAGAATCCGGATGCTCGAACCCGTCGTGGACGAGGACGGCGCCCCCTTCTGGCGGTACACCGCCGCGGGCGAACTCCGCGTCCAGGCCTGCTCCGGCTGCGGCGAACTCCGCTTCCCGCCCCGGCCCTGCTGCCCGCACTGCCACTCCTTCGAGAGCGAGTGGCGCAGGATGAGCGGCAGGGGCCGCATCTGGTCGTACGTCATCCCGCACCCGCCTCTCCTCCCCGCCTACGCCGCGCAGGCGCCGTACAACGCGATCATGGTGGAGCTGGCGGAGGCGCCGCGCATACGGCTGGTCGGGAACCTGGTCAGCGGGCCGGGCGCGCCCCTCAACTCCGTTCCCGCCGAACGCCTGCGCATCGGAGCGCGCGTGCAGGCGGTCTTCGCCGAGATCGGCGGGGTCACCGTGCCCCACTGGGTTCTGGAGCGCCCATGACGACCCCCGGCGGTACGGGCGGCCTCCGTGTGACCGCCGACAAGGACAGCGGGGTCGCCGTCCTCACCCTCGACCGGCCCGCCAGGCTCAACGCCATCGACCTCACCACGGCCGCCGAACTCGCCGCAGCCTGGCGGGAGTTCCGCTTCGACGACTCGGTGCGGGCCGTCGTCGTCACCGGCGCCGGCGCCCGCGCCTTCTGCACCGGCCTCGACCGTGACGCGGACGTGCCGCAGCCCAACTCCCCCTACATGATCGACGATCCGCTGATCTCGATCGGCCCGAAGGCCAACGACCTCTGGAAGCCGGTCGTCGCCGCCGTGAACGGCATGGCGTGCGGCGGCGCGTTCTATCTCATCGGCGAGGCGGAATTCGTCGTCGCGGACGAGTCCGCGACGTTCTTCGACCCCCACACCACCTACGGCATGGTCAGCGCGTACGAGTCGATCTACCTGGCACAGCGGATGCCGCCCGGCGAGGTGGCCCGGATGGCGCTGATGGGGAACGCCGAGCGGATCTCGGCGCGGCGGGCGTACGAGGTGGGCCTGGTGTCCGAGGTGACCGCGCCCGGGGAGGCGGTCGAGGCAGCCGTGCGCAGCGCCGCCGTGATCGCCTCGTACCCGGTGGAGGCCGTGCAGGGCACCGTACGGGCCTGCTGGGCGGCGAAGGAGGCGGCACGCGCCCACGCGTTCGCGCAGGCGCCGCACCTCATCGCGCTCGGCAATCTGCCCAGCGAGCGGCAGGCGGGACTCTTCACCGCCCGCCGCTCGGCTTTCAGAACCCGCTGACCGGGCCAGGGGGTGTTACACCCCCTAGCCCGCGGTGCGGGTGACGCCCTTGAGGACGCAGGCGGTGTCGCTGCCGGTCTCGCCGTCCTTGAGGACGTAGGAGGCGGCGACGTCAAGGGTGTCCTCGCTGCTCGCGGAGACGTACGGGATGGTGGAGTCGCTGGTGCGCACGGTGGCTCCGGCCGGGTCCCTGAAGGTCACGGAGAACTTGTACGTGTACGTCGTACTCGCGCTGCTGTTGGTGGCTCTGACGTGGGCGACGATGCCGCGCGACTCGTCGAAGACGCAGGTCTCGATCTTCACGTCGTCGACGGGGTCGGTGGCCTTGCCGGTACCGGTGGTGGAACCGCTGGAGTTCCCCGTGGTGCCCGTGGACCCGGTCGTGCCGGTGGAGGCCGAACCGCTGTCGTCGTCATCGTCGTCGTAGTGGCTGCCGCCGCTCGTTCCCCCGCCGGTGCTGGAGGAGTGGCTCGAACCGCTGCTGCAGCCGCCGCCGTGCGAGCCGCGGGCTCCGGTGAGCGCGACCACGGCGACGCCGAAGACGGCGATGGCACGGACATGGCGAAGCTTCACGTTTCAACCCCCGTTGAAATCGTCATGACCACATGCGGAAGGACCGCATACGGGAAAAGAGGAACCCGGCCCGAATTCCAAGATCCGCCGACCGGGAACCGTCACCCTAGCAGCGCTTTCCGAGCGCCCTCCGTCCGCGCCAACGCCCCTACGGAGCCGGGCGGTTGGCCACGCCCCGACACGCGACCCGCCCCACCGGCGCTCCCCTCCCACCCGGGCGCTCGACGCCACGTGGCGGACATGGCGCGCCGGGCGTAGCGTCGGGAGCGAGAGCGGTGAGGAGGGCCATGTATGGCCCGTAACGTACTCGGATCGATACTCGCGCTCGTCGGAGCGACGGCCGCCGTCTGGAGCCCCTTCCGTGCCTGGTACGACGGCCGTCACGGGCGCTCCTACCGCCTGGGCGACCTGTTCTCCTCGTCCGGCGTCACCGATGTGCGGGCGGGGCTGTTCGCCTCGCTCTTCCTGCCGTTGGTCATCGCGGGCGTCATCACGCTCGCCGGGGTCCTGGTCCAGTCGCGGGTGCTGGTGGCCCTGGCCGGCGTGATCGTCCTCGGCTTCACCGTCCTGTGGATGGTCCGCGTCGGTCAGGCCGAGGGCAGTCTCAGCGTCGACTCGGACGGCAACGGGCTGGGGCTGGGGGTCGCGATGGCCTTCGGGGGCGGTGTGCTGCTGCTTGTCGCTGCCGCGCTGCTGCGGGGTCGGGGGCGCCGCCGTGAGCCCCTGCCGCCGGAGCCGTCCGAGCCCACGGCTCCCCCGCTCGGCGCTCCCCCGCCGGAGCCCGGCACCACGACACCCCCCGAGGACCAGCCCACCGCCACCTGGCGCCGCCCACCCCAGGACCACACCTGACCCTCCGGGGCGGGCGGGCAAACCCCTCTCGCCCCTGATTTGAACGCTCACCCGGGGTGGGTGGGCAAACCCCGGGCACCCCTTGTTTCCTTGTCACCCGGGGTTGGTGCCGGCCGGGGGTGGGTCACGCAGCCCGGCGTTTACGGGGTGCCGCTGCGCCCACCCGTGCCGCCCCTAGCGGCACGATTGCCCGCAGTAACGAGGCTTCGCCGGCCCCCCGGGGTCACACGCACCGCAGAAACGCGGCTTCGCCGGCCCCGGCCCCCGGCGTCACACACACCCGCCGCTGCTGCCGGGTGGGCAACCGCCCCCACGCACCCGCAGCCGAGTACACACGGAAGGGTCCGTGCCGGTACGTCTCTGCCCGTCGCGTAGCCGGCCCCCAGCCGAGTTTCGCCGTGCTCGACCCCCGGGCGGTACGCCCACGCGGCGACGGGCAAGACGTACCGGCACGGACCCGACCCACTACGAACCCCCCCTGCGAACCCGACGTCAAGTCGTCCGTGCCGTCCCCGTCCCCTTCTCCGCGTCAAGCGCGTACACACACCGATCCTTGCTGCAGGCGTACACAACGCCGTCCTTGACGACGGGAGCGCCGGTGATCTCGCCGCCGGTGGCCAGCTTCCAGCGCAGTCGGCCGTCGTCGGCCTTGAGGGTGTACAGGAGGTGGTCCGTGGATCCGAAGTGGATGCGCCCCTCGGCGACGGCAGGCGCGCCCACGATGTCGCCGCCCGCCTGGAAGCGCCACTTCGGCGTACCGGTGACCGCGTCCAGCGTGTACAGCCCCTTGCCGCTGCCCACGTGAACATGCCCCCCGGCAACGAGCACCGGCTCGATCGAGGCGCGCGACTCGGTGGCGATGCGCCAGCGGTCACGCCCGTCCGTGGCGTCGAGCGCGTACACCGTCCCGAGGTAGTCGGCGAGGTACACGCCACCGCCCGTCACCGCCGGCCCGGGCGCGAACGTAGGCGGACTCAGGAACACCGCGGGCGCCTCGAAGTGCCAGCGCACATGGCCGCTGGCGACGTCGACGGCCAGCACCCGCGTGCCCGCGGAGACGTACACGTACCCGTCCGGAGCCTGCGTCACCCGCACCGGCACTCCGCCGCAGGACGCCGCGTCACCGATCGGGTACGACCACCGCTCCTCCCCGGTGCGGGCCTCCAGGGCACGCAGCCGGGCGTCCTTCCAGACGTACACCGTGCCGTCGTGGACGGCGGGCCCCGCCTCCGGGGACTCGAAGTCCGTCTGGGCGCCGGAGATCTCCCACAGCTTCTGGCCGCCCGAGGCCTCCCAGGCCTGGACGCCACCACCGCGCGTACCGGTGACGACGGTGCCGCGGTCGGCCTTGAGGGAGTACACCCAGGCGTCGGTGGACAGGCGCCACAGGTCGCCGCCCTCGCGGGCGTCGAGGGCGAAGAGCGTGGGGCCGTCGGAGGCGTGGATACGGCCGTCGGCGACGGCCATGGACCAGGCGACGTCGCGCGTCTTGAAGCGGCGCCGGCCGGTGCCCACATCGAGGGCGTGGACTTCGAAGGAGGTGACGTAGACGAGGTCGCCGGCGACGGCGGGCTTGCCCCACACGTCGTTCGACATGCGGAAACGCCAGGGCCGCCAGCCGGACGCCGACTCGGAGGCCGGTGCCGGTGCGGGCACCGGGGGCGCGAGGCCGGCCACGAGGTCGGTGCCGTTGACGCCGACGCGCGGCCGGGACCAGGAGGCGGCGAGACCGGCCTCCGGAGGAGGCGCCTTCACGGCGGCGGCGCGGGCGTCGGCGACGCGCGGCCCGGGCCCGATGGGTACGGGGGCCCCGGCGAGCCGCACGGGCCCGGTGTCGGGGGCGCCGGCGGAGGAGGGGGCGTGGAAGGGCGGCGGCGGTACGTTCGCCCGGCCGCCCCCGCCGGTGCTGCGGTTCTTCGCCGGCGGACTGGCCGCGACACGGCCGCCGCGGCGCGTCTCGATCAGACCCACCGCCCGCTCGGGCAGCCACGCCGACGCCGTACCGCTGTCGTCGGAGCCGGAGCCGAAGAGGTGGGGTGCCAGCTGGGACTGGAGGTCGGCCGGGTTCGGCCGGGCGGTGGCCTCCATCTGCATACAGGACTCGATCAGCGGACGGAGTTCGTCCGGGAGTCCTTCCAGGTCAGGGCCTTCACGCAGAAGCATGAACACCGTCTCCACGGGGTTCGCCCCGTGGAAGGGCGCGTGCCCGGTGGCGGCGAAGACGAGCATGGAGCCCAGTGAGAAGACATCGCTCGCGCCGGTCACACTGCGCGAGTCCTTGGCCTGCTCGGGGGACATGTAGGCGGGCGTGCCGACGGCGACGTTCGTCATGGTCAGACGAGTGTTCGAAACGCCGGAAGCGATGCCGAAGTCGATGACACGCGGCCCGTCCTCGACGACGAGGACGTTGGACGGCTTCAGGTCGCGGTGGACGAGCCCGGCGCCATGGATGGACTGCAGCGCCTCGGCGACGCCCGCGGCGAGCCAGCGGACGGCCTGGGCCGGCATGGGCCCGCACTCATTCACTATTTCCTCTAGCGAGGGCGCGGGCACGTACGCGGTGGCCAGCCAGGGCACGGCGGCACGCGGGTCGGCGTCGACGACGGCCGCCGTGTAGAAGCCGGACACGGCACGCGCCGCCTCCACCTCGCGGGTGAAGCGGACGCGGAAGAGCTGGTCCTCGGCGAGTTCCGTCCGGACCGTCTTGATCGCCACGCGCCGCCCGGACGCCGAGCGCGCGAGATAGACCAGCCCCATGCCGCCCGCACCCAGCCGTCCCAGCACCTCGAACGGCCCGATCCGCCGCGGATCGTGCTGCGTCAGCTGATCCACCACTTGCCTGCCACCTCCCCGTACGGGCCGCGTCATCCACGTATGAACGCAGCCCAGTGCAGCGTCTCACCACCGCACCGCCATGGCGGCACGCACCCCGATTCTTCCTGGCCGCGCCACTGGTTGCGAACCAGGGGTCAGATCGGGGTGTCTAGGTACAAACCCACACTTCTTCGTACGAGGATCATCGCTGAAGTACGGCGAACGACGCCCCCTGGCTGTCCGTGACCACCGCCACTCTCCCGTAGGAGGTGTCGAAAGGCGTCGCCTGGACGCGGCCGCCGAGCCGCTGGACCGCCCCGAGGGTCTCCTCGCAGTCCTTGACGCCGAAGTGGACGAGGAAGTGGGGCGGCATCTCGGCCGGGAAGACGTCGGAGACGACGGCGCGGCCGAAGTCCGGGGTGGCGTCGGGGCCGAAGAGGGCGTCGTGGAAGAGGGTGCCGTAGAAGCGGTCGACGGTGGCCGTGTCGCGGGCGTAGAGCTCGGCCCAGCAGAAGGTGCCGCGAACGTGGCGCCGCCCGAAGCCGGTGTGGGTGCCGGGCTGCCACAGCCCGAAGACGGCGCCTTCGGGGTCGGCGGCGAGCACGGTGGTGCCGAGCCGGTCGACGGGCAGGGGCGCCATGATCACCTGGCCGCCCGCCGCCCCGATCCGGCGGGCGAGCGCGGTGGCGTCGGGGGCCGCGAAGTACACGGTCCAGACGGTGGGCATACGGCCGTCGTGCTTGGGGGCGAGGGCGGCGACGGGCTGCCCGTCGAGATACGCCCAGGCGGAGGAGCCGTACGCCTCCTCGAAGGTCCACCCGAAGAGCTCACCGTAGAAGCGCTTGCCCGCTTCGACGTCGGCAAGCTGGGCGTCGACCCAGCAGGGGACGCCTTCGGCGAAGGGGGCAGGTGCGCCACTTGCGTCCGGCGCCCGGTTCGCGGCCGACGCCGGGCTGCCGCCGGGGGCCGCGCTCGCCACCGGTACCGGGCTGTCGCCGGGCACACCGTTCCTCCCGGGCGCCGGACTGTCGCCGGGCGTACGGCCCGTCACCGGTCCCGGCCTGTCGTCAGGCGCACCGTTCCTCCCGGGCGTCGGACTGTCGCCGGGCGCACCGCCCGTCACCGGTCCCTGCCGGTCGTCAGGCGCACCGTTCCTCCCAGGCGTCGGACTGTCGCCGGGCGCACCGCCCGTCACCGGTCCCTGCCGGTCGTCAGGCGCACCGTTCCTCCCGGGCGCCGAGCTGTCGCCGGGCGCACCCTTCGTCACCGGCTCCGGACTGTCGTCCGATGCACCGTGCGTCACCGGTGCCGGTTCGTCGCCCGGGGCACCGTTCTTGTCGGATGCGGCGGATGCCGTGGGTTCGGCCATGCGGCCAAGCTAATGGCCTCTCACGCATCCCGCAGAGCAGGCGCACCCCATTTGCAGTCGGCCGAATCGCGCTCCGATCACCCCTCGGTAAGCTGACGGCATGACAGGACAAGTGCGTACCGTCGATGGCCGCGTGGCCGGACGGCGTGGGCAGGCGACCCGGCAGAAGCTGCTCGACTGCCTCAGCGAAATGCTCAGCTCTTCGCCCTACCGGGACGTCAAAGTCATTGATGTCGCCCGGAAGGCGGGCACTTCACCCGCGACCTTCTACCAGTACTTCCCGGACGTCGAAGGCGCCGTCCTGGAGATCGCCGAGCAAATGGCCGCGGAGGGCGCCGGGTTGACCCAGTTGCTCGCGGGCCGCTCGTGGGTCGGCAAGGCCGGATGGCAGACCTCCCAGGAACTCGTGGACGGATTCCTGGAGTTCTGGCGCAAGAACGACGCGATCCTGCGGGTCGTCGATCTGGGCGCCGCCGAGGGCGACAAGCGGTTCTACAAGATCCGCATGAAGATCCTGAACTCGGTGAACAACTCCCTTACGGACACGGTCACCGAGCTCCAGGCCAAGGGCAAGGTCGACAAGGACGTGAACCCGGCGGCGATGGCCGGTTCGCTCGTTGCGATGCTCGCCGCGGTGGCCTCGCATCAGAAGGGCTTCCAGACGTGGGGCGTCAAACAGGCTGAACTCAAGCCGAACCTGGCACTGTTGGTGCATCTGGGTGTCACGGGCAAGAAGCCTACGAAGTAACTCCCCGTTCACCGGCCCCCACTCCTGTCATGCAGGCGGCAGTCCACCCTGGTGGACTGCCGCCTGCTGCGCTGTGCCGGTGACTACACGGGCAGTGGCCGATCGGCGACGACATGCTTCATCACCAGCGTGGACGTCAGCCGCTGTACGCCCGGAAGGGTCGCGAGCCGCTCGTCGTAGAGCCGTTGGAAGGCGGCGAGGTCGGCGGTGGCGACGCGCAGCAGGTAGTCGGGCTCCCCGAAGAGCCGTTCCGCGTCCAGCACGTGCGGGATCTCGGCGAGGGCGCGTTCGAAGTCGGCGACGGTGTCCCGGTCCTCCTGGCGCATCGAGACGAAGACGAGGGCCTCGAAGGTCAGACCGAGCGCGGCGGGGTCGACGACGGCCCGGTAGCCGCGGATGGCGCCGGACCGCTCCAGTTCGCGCAGCCGCCGGTGGCACGGCGAGACGCTCAGCCGCACCCGCGCGGCGAGCTCGGTGACGGTCAGTCGCCCGTCCTGCTGGAGCTCGGCAAGAATTTTCTGGTCCACGACGTCCATGAGGCAGATCTTCCCTCATAACTGGCGATCAAGGGCAAACTCCGGGAACACCTTTGGCCGGATCACGCCTAATGTCCCCTTCGTGGATATGGGAACAGTGACCGCCTTCCTCGCGCTCGACCTGCTGCTGGTGTGCGTGCCGGGCGCCGACTGGGCGTACGTGATCACGGCGGGTCTGCGCGGCCGCTCGGTCCTTCCGGCGGTGCTGGGTCTGGTCGCCGGGTACGCGGGGCACACGCTGCTGGCGGTGGCCGGGCTGTCGGTGCTGGTGGCGGGGTCACCGGCGCTGCTGACGGCGCTCACCGTGGCGGGCGCCGGCTATCTGGTGTGGCTGGGGTGGGGCGTACTGCGCCGGCCGCCTGTCGCGCCGGGCGCGGCGGACGGGACGCCGCCCGCGTCCCCCACCCGTACCTTCCTGCGCGGCGCCGGCATCAGCGGTCTCAATCCCAAGGGCCTGCTGCTCTACCTCTCGGTCATGCCGCAGTTCCTCGTCACCACCGGTGCGCGCGTTCCCGTCGCCGCTCAGACCGCCGCGCTCGGCGCGGTCCACATGGCCAACTGCGCCGCCGTCTACCTCACCGTCGGCCTGCTCGCCCGTGCCGTTCTGCATGCGCGCCCGACCGCGGCGCGCGCCGTGGTCCGCACCTCCGGGGCGGCCATGCTGGGCATCGGCGGCTTCCTGCTGGTCGAGCAGCTCGCCGCCCTCTGAGGCGCTGAAGACCGACGGAGCGTGCCGGGCGGCGTGCTCATCGTCGTACCACCCTGAACAGCCGGATCTGCCGGTCGATCCGGGCCTGATACGTGGCGTACGGCGGCCAGAACGCCAGCGCCGCCTTCCAGGCCTCCGCCCGTTCCTCCCCCTCCAGGAGCCGGGCCGTGACGGGGACGTCCGCCCCTTTCCAGCTGATGTCGGCGTCGGGGTGGGCGATGAGGTTGCCGGTCCAGGCCGGGTGGTCGGTGCGCCCGAAGTTGGACCCGATGAGGAGCCAGCCGCCACCCTCCTCCGGCATGCAGGCCAGAGGCGTACGCCGGGGCAGTCCGCTCTTGGCACCGCGCGCCGTGAGGATGACGCCGGGCAGCATCTGGGCGCTGAGCAGCACCTTTCCGCGGGTCACCCGGTGGACGGCGCGGTCCAGGGCCGGGATGAGATGCGGGGCGACCTTGGCGAAGGTGCGCGTGGAGGACACCTTCTGCACGAACCGGACCCCCAGCGGCGCACGTGCGGCCATCACACCACCACCTCCCCGTCGAAGAGCCGCGTCGCGTCCGCCGCGTACGCCCGCAGCCGGTGCACGGGCCCGAAGAGCAACTCGTCGCCGGCGGCCCGCTTGAAGTACAGATGGGCCTCGTGCTCCCAGGTGAAGCCGATGCCGCCGTGCAGCTGGATCGCTTCGGAGGCGGCGGTGCGCAGCGCCTCCAGCGCCTGCGCGAGGGCGAGCGCACCCACGCGCTGTTCCCCGGCCCCAGCATCGGACCCGGCATCGGATCCGGACCCGGCCCTGGCCTCGGCCCCGGCATCGGATCCCGCTCCGGTCCGGGTCCCGGCGGCCCACGCCGCGTAGTACGCCGCCGACCGTGCCGCCTGCACCTGCACGTACACGTCCGCGAGCCGGTGCTTCACCGCCTGGAAGGACCCGATCGGCCGCCCGAACTGCTCCCGCTGCTTGACGTACTCGACGGTCCGCTCCAGCGCGCGGTCCGCCGCGCCGACGGCCTCGGTGGCGAGTACGGCGGCGGCGGTGTTCCCGACCGCGGCGAGCGCGCCGGACACGTCCGAGCCCTCCCTCTCCCCCAGCAACTCGGCCTCCACGTCCCGCATTTCGATGCGCGCCTGCGGTCGTGTCTCGTCGAGGGCGGTCTGCCGCACCCGGACAAGACCGCCGTCCGACCGCTCACGACGGTTTCGATGCTCACGGCCCTCCCGGCCCTCCCGGCTGTCCCGTACGAGGAACAGCAGCGTCCGCGAGCGAGCGAACCCTCCTGTGTGGGCGGCCACCACAAGTACGTCCGCGCTATGTCCGTCGAGCACCTGTGCCGCCTGCCCATAGAGGCGCCAGACACCTTCGACCTGCCGGGCCTGTACGCCGCCGGCCCGCCCGCCGCCCGCCCAGTCCCCGTGGTTGTCGCCGACCAGGCCGAGGGCGGTGGCGAGGCCCGCGCCCGGCACGGCGAGGGCGGCGGTCAGTTCGCCGGAGGCGAGGAGGGGGAGCAGTTCGGAGCGCTGGGACTCGGTGCCGAGGGCCAGGATCAGCGGGGCGGCGAGGACCGCGGTGGAGAGGAGCGGGGAGGGGGCGAGGGCGCGGCCCGACTCCTCGCAGGCGAGCGCGAGTTCGGTGACCGAGCAGCCGACTCCGCCGTACGCCGTCGGGAGAGCGAGGCCGGGCAGGCCGAGTTGACCGGCGAGCGACTCCCACAGCACCGGGTCGTATCCGGCGGGCGTGCGGACGGCGGCACGCACCTCCTCCGGGCCGGAGCGTTTGAGCAGCAACTCCCGTACGGTCCGGCGGATCTCGTCCTGTTCGGCGGTGAAGCGGGCGTCCATGGCGCACTCCTTCGGAACTGACGGCGCGTCATATTAGGACGGGGGTCGGCAGATGCACAGAGCCGCGACGCCACGACGCCCTCCCGGAGGCAACCGCATCTGATGTACCGTCAGATTTATGACTGCTGCTCCGGGGAACCGCAAGGTGGCTGTGGTGGGCGCCTCCCTCTCCGACTGCGGCCGCGTGGACGAGGCGACCCCGTACGCCCTGCACGCGCAGGCCGCCCGCCGGGCCCTGGCGGACTCGGGCCTCGACCGCTCGGTGGTCGACGGCTTCGCGTCGGCGGGCCTGGGCACGCTGGCCCCCATAGAAGTGGCCGAATACCTGGGTCTGAAGCCCATGTGGGTCGACTCCACCTCTGTCGGCGGCTCCACCTGGGAGGTCATGGCCGCCCACGCGGCGGACGCGATCGCCGCGGGCCACGCGAACGCCGTCCTGCTCGTCTACGGCTCCACCGCCCGCGCCGACATCAGAGCGGGCCGCCGCACCGGCAACCTGTCCTTCGGCGCCCGCGGCCCGCTCCAGTTCGAAGTGCCGTACGGCCACAGCCTGATCGCGAAGTACGCGATGGCCGCGCGCCGCCATATGCACGAGTACGGCACGACGCTTGAGCAGCTCGCCTCGGTGGCCGTCCAAGCGCGCGCGAACGCGGCGACGAACCCGGAGGCGATGTTCCGGGACCCGCTCACCGTCGACGACGTCCTGTCCGGCCCGATGATCGCGGACCCCTTCACCAAGCTGCACTGCTGCATCCGCTCCGACGGCGGCGCGGCGGTGCTGCTGGCGGCCGAGGAGTACGTACGGGACTGCCGCACGGCACCGGTGTGGGTCCTCGGCACCGGCGAGCACGTCTCGCACGCGAGCATGTCGGAGTGGGACGACTTCACCGTGTCCCCGGCGGCGGTCAGCGGGCGGCTGGCGTTCGCGCGGGCCGGGCTGCGGCCGCAGGAGATGGACTTCGCCGAGATCTACGACGCGTTCACGTACATGACGCTGGTGACGCTGGAGGACCTCGGCTTCTGCGCGAAGGGCGAGGGCGGCGCCTTCGTGGAGAAGGGCCGCCTCCTGGTCGACGGCGGTGAACTCCCGGTCAACACCGACGGAGGCGGCCTGTCGGCCCAACACCCCGGCATGCGGGGCCTGTTCCTGCTGGTGGAGGCCGTACGGCAACTGCGGGGCGAGGCGGGCGAGGGGCGGCAGGTGCGCAGGCCGGACGGGGAGGTGCCACGGCTCGCGGTCGCGTCCGGCACGGGGGGATGGTTCTGCTCGTCGGGGACGGTGGTGCTGGGGCGGGACGGTTGACCCCGGGGCCCCGGGAGTCCGGGAGTCCGGGACCCCGGGAGTCCGCGGCGCGGCTGCGCCGGACCCGGGAGCGATACTCATGGCATGGGAACCGATCTTCACGAGTTGCTCAGGTCGCTGCGGGTGTGGGACTCCGAGGTCACCGACCTGCCCGCGTTCGACCCGGAGACCGCGCCCGGGGAACCCCTGGCCCTCTTCGGGCGATGGTTGGCCGAGGCCGTGGCGGCGGGCCAGCCCGAGCCGCACACGATGTCGCTGGCGACGGCGGACGCGGACGGGTCGCCGGACGTCCGCACGGTGATGCTGCACGGCGCCGACGACGAGCACGGCTGGTCGTTCGCGAGCCACTCGACCAGCCGCAAGGGACGACAGCTGGCCACCCGCCCCCACGCGGCGCTCGGTTTCTACTGGCCCGCGCAGGGCCGCCAGATCCGCGTCCGGGGCCCGGTCACGACCGCGCCGCCCGAGCAGAGCCAGGCCGATCTGCACGCCCGCTCGACGGGAGCGCTGGCGGCGGCCCTGGTCGGCCACCAGAGCGAAGTCCTTGGCTCGGTCGAGGAGTTGGGCAGGGCCTCGCAGGCGGCCTGGGACCGCGCCCGGCACGAGCCGGACGCCCCGGTCCCGACATGGACCCTGTACCACCTGCGCCCGGTCGAGGTCGAGTTCTTCCAGGGAGACGCCGAACGACGCCACGTCCGCCTCACATACCGCCGCACGAAGACCGGCTGGGCCGGCGAACTGCTGTGGCCGTGACCGAGTACATGGCAGGGGTGTGACCGGGGCACTCAGCAGTCACCAGCAACCACAAGCACGGCGCCTTCGACCCCCTTGAAGTCCTCGGCCTTTCGCGTGACGAGCCGCGGACCCCTCACCGAGGCAATCACGGAGACGAAGGTCGGCCCCCGCCCCCGCGCTCCACCGCCGGCTCCGCATCCCCCGCGATCCGCGCATGGAGATGCGCGTCCCGGAACGCGTCACTCCGTCCTGCCTCGAACATCGCGCCCCGCCTCGTCCCTTCGTAGCGGAACCCGCAGCCCTCGGCGACGCGGCAGGACACGTGGTGGCCGACGGCGTGGTTCAGTTCCAGGCGGTTCAGGCCGAGGTCGGTGAGGGCGAAGCGGGCGGCCAGGGTCAGGGCGCGGGTGGCGACGCGGCGGCCTCGGGACTCGGGGAGCACCCAGTAGCCGATGTGGGCGAGGCGTACGGCGGGGTTGATGTCGTTGATGCCGACGTGCCCCAGGATCTCTCCGGTCGCCGCGTCCGTGATCCGGAAGGAGGCGCCGCTTCCGGTCATGTCTTCACGGAACCTTGCTCGCAACGCTTCCCGGACGCCGTCGAAGTCCCCCATCGGCTTCAGCGGTGTGTTCCAGCGCTGGAACTCCGGATCGAGACAACCACGCAGCCATGCCTCCACGTCGGCGTCGGACTCCGGGTCCCAGCGGCGCAGGCGCAGGCCGTGACCGTGCAGCTCGTGGGTGGGCAGGGTCAGGGGCTTGTCGTCCGTGTCCTCACCATCGGTCATCAGCCCATTGAACCGCGCGGCCGGAACACCGGCACCGTGATCTCCTGCGTCCCCTCCCCCGCCCCCCGGAACCTCACCTCCAGGCCCATCCCGATCCGCAGCGACCCCTCCTCGCACTCGACGACCTCGGTCATCATGCGGGGGCCTTCGTCGAGGTCGACGACGGCGGCGACGTACGGGACACGCTTGTCGAAGGGTGGGAGGTCGTTGCGGTGGACGACGGACCAGGTGTAGAGCGTGGCGCGGCCGCTCGCCCGCTCCCAGGTGACGTTCTCGCTCCAGCAGTGGGGGCAGAACTCGCGGGGGTAGTGGTGGGCGCGGCCGCAGGCGGCGCAGCGGCGCAGCAGGAGGTGACCCTCCGCCGCCGCCTGCCAGTAGGGGCGGGTGAAGGCGTCCGCCTCCGGTACGTCGAAGCGCGCGCTCATGTGAACAACCCCAGCGCGCTGTCCAGCGACCAGGTCTGCCAGGACATCCCGAACAGGGCGACGGCCGAGATCAGCGCCATCATCGAGTTCTGCCCCTGCTCGGCCCAGTCGTGGATCATGAGGACTAGGTAGAGGAGGTTGAGGAGGAGGCCGCCGATCAGGGCGACGGGGGTGAGGAGGCCGGCGATCAGGCCGAGGCCCAGGGCGAGTTCGGCGTAGAGGACGACGTACGCCATCGTCCGCGGGCGCGGCTTGACGACCACGTCGAAGCCGCTGCGCACCGCGTTCCACCGGTGCTTGGCGGCGACGTCCGCCGCCCACCCGATCCCGCTGCCCTCGAACCAGCTCTTCTTGTCCTTGTGCCGCCAGCTCTCCAGCCACCACAGCCCGAGCCCGATGCGGAGCACGGCCAGCCATTGCGCACCGGTGAGCCAGATCGTGTCCATGCGCGGAGCCTCCCGTGCCTCGGCCTTCGGTCGCCGCAGAGATCTGACGGTACGTCAGTTCAGCGTACGGAGGGACGCCCGCGCAAGAGGCGTACAGGAGCCGTATCCCCCGCGTCCCCCACACTCCCCGCACAACCAGGCCGCCTACGCCACCGGCCCCACCCACTCCTCCTACAGCCGTGATCAGTTCGCAACCGATTCCGGTCTTGACCGAGACCTATCAAGTCAGGACGTGATTACGCTCGCGCTCATGGCCGACTCGACTGCTTCCCCGACACACCGCGCGGTGCCGTCCCACGAAGACCGCCCCGTGTACGTCATCGGCGGCGGCCCCGGCGGACTCTCCGCGGCCCACGCCCTGCGCGCGCAGGGCATACGCGCGGTCGTCCTGGAGAAGTCGGACCGGGTCGGGGCGTCCTGGCGGCGTCACTACGACCGGCTCCATCTGCACACCACGCGCCGGCTGTCCGCACTGCCCGGCCTGCCGATGCCGCGCTCCTTCGGGCGGTGGGTGTCGCGCGACAACGTGGTGCGTTACCTGGAGAAGTACGCCGAGCACCATGAGCTGGACGTCGTCACCGGCGTCGAGGTCTCACGGATCGAGCCCGCCTCGGACGGCAGCGGCTGGCTGCTGCACGCCACCGGCGGCCGCGAGCTGACCGGCAGCGCGGTGGTCGTCGCCACCGGCTACAACCACACGCCGCACGTACCCGACTGGCCCGGCCGCGACGCCTACACCGGCGAGCTGCTGCACGCCGGCGAGTACCGCAACGCGAAGCCCTACGCCGGCCGCGACGTCCTTGTCGTCGGCATCGGCAACACCGGCGCCGAGATCGCCGTCGACCTCGTCGAGGGCGGCGCCTCGCGCGTGCGGCTCGCGGTGCGCACGGCGCCGCACATCGTGCGCCGCTCGACGGCCGGCTGGGCCGCCCAGTTCACCGGCATCCTCGTACGGCGCCTGCCCGTCCGGCTCGTCGACCGCCTCGCCGGGCCGATGGCGAAGCTCAGTGTCCCGGACCTGGCGGCCCAGGGGCTGCCCCGCCCCGAGACCGGCCTCTACTCGCGTGTCAACGAGGGCTCGATCCCGGTGCAGGACGTCGGCCTCATCGATGCCGTGCGCAAGGGCAGCGTCGAGATCGTGGCCGCCGTCGACGGCTTCGAGGACGGCAAGGTGGTCCTCGCCGACGGCAGCCGCATCGGCCCCGAAGCCGTCATCGCCGCCACCGGCTACGAGCGCGCACTGGAGGGCGTCGTCGGGCACCTCGGCGTGCTCGACGGGCGGGGCCGCCCCGTCGTGCACGGCGCCCGCTCCCCGAGGAACGCGCCCGGTCTCTACTTCACCGGCTTCACCAACCCCATCAGCGGAATGTTCCGCGAACTCGCCCTCGACGCCGAGAAGATCGCCAAGGCGGTGGCCCGGCACGCCAGGGCGGCCCGGAAGTCCTCGGCCTCGCACTGACGGCCACTGGCTGAATCCCGGGGTCTGGTTCGCGGACAGCCGTCCCCCGAGTTCCTCACGCGCCCACGGCGGGTACCAACCAGGTGCCCGCCGCACGTCTTTGCGTGCACAGCTGTTCCTGACACGGTGTCAGTTCCCTTAATCTGACACTGCGTCAGTTAATTGGCTGTCACACAGGAGCGGGCGGACCGATGCTTGGATCAACCCACGGCACCCTCACCACCGACTCCCGCCGGGCCCGGGTCATCGCCTGCGGCGAGCAGCCCTCACCGGTCGTGCACGGCCGACCGGCCGAGGTGGACGACCTCGACGTCAGCGGACGACCGCTGTACGCCACCGTCCCCGATCTGGACCGGTTCTTCCGTCCCGAGTCCGTGGCCGTCATCGGCGCCTCGGACGCCGAGGGGCGGCCGAACACCGGCATCACCAGGCAGTTGATCGCCTGGGCCGAGCGGGTCGGCGCCCGGCTGCACCCGGTGCACCCCACGCGACCGTCCGTCTTCGGCATACCGTGCCTCCCTTCCGTGGCCGACCTGCCTGAGCAGGTGGACTTGGCCGTACTCCTTGTCGCCGACCCGCTCCCCGTCATCGAGGAACTGGCCGAGGCCAAGGTGAAGTTCGCGGTCGCCTTCGCCTCCGGGTTCGCCGAGACCGGGACGGAGGGCGCCGCCGCGCAGGAGCGGCTCGCCGCCGCCGTCCGCCGCTCGGGCCTCAGACTGCTCGGGCCCAACACCAACCTCAACGCCTTCGAGAACTTCCGGGACGACCTCGACGGCCCGGCCATCGCGCTGATCACCCAGTCCGGGCATCAGGGGCGCCCGGTCTTCGCGATGCAGGAGCTGGGCGTGCGCCTCTCGCACTGGGCGCCCACGGGCAACGAAGCCGACCTGGAGACCTCCGACTTCATCTCCTACTTCGCCGAGCAGCCCGAGGTCGGCGCGATCGCCTGCTACGTCGAGGGTCTCAAGGACGGCCGCTCCTTTCTGCTCGCCGCCGACCGGGCCGCCCGCCGCGGCGTCCCCGTCGTCGCGGTCAAGGTCGGCCGCACCGACACCGGCGCCCGGACCGCCGCCTCACACACCGGCAAGCTGACCGGCGCCGACACGGTCGTCGACGCGGCGATGCGGCAGTACGGCGTGATCCGCGTCGACGGACTCGACGAACTCCAGGACACCGCGGCCCTGTTGGCGCGGGCCCGGCCGCCCCGCACCGACGGGGTCGTCGTCTATTCGATCTCGGGCGGCACCGGCGCGCACTTCTCGGACCTGGCGACGGAAGCGGGCCTGTCGCTGCCCGCCCTGTCCGCGGCCAAGCAGACGGAACTCCACCAGTGGATACCCGAATACCTGAACGTCGCCAACCCCGTCGACAACGGCGGGCACCCCGTGGGCGACTGGCGCGGCCGGAAGATCATCGACGCACTCCTCGACGATCCGGCCGTCGAGGTCCTGATCTGCCCGATCACCGGCCCCTTCCCGCCGATGAGCGACAAGCTCGCCCAGGATCTGGTGGACGCGGCGGAGCAGACGGACAAGCTGGTGTGCGTGGTGTGGGGGTCGCCGGTCGGCACCGAGGCCGCGTACCGCGAGACGCTGCTCGGCTCGTCCCGCGTCGCCACCTTCCGTACGTTCGCCAACTGCATCACGGCCGTACGCGCCCACCTGAACCACGCCCGGTTCACCGCCTCCTACCGCTCCCCCTTCGACGAGGCGCCCCGCACCACCTCGCCCTCCTTCCGCAAGGCGCAGGCGCTGATGCGTCCGGGGCAGCAGCTGAGCGAGCACGCGGCGAAGCAGCTGCTGCGCACCTATGGCATCCGGGTGCCGCGCGAGCAGCTCGTCACCAGCGCGGCCGCGGCGGTCCGCGCGGCGAGCCTCGTCGGCTACCCCGTCGTGATGAAGGCCTCCGGCGCGCAGATCGCCCACAAGACCGAACTCGGCCTGGTCAAGGTCCAGTTGACCTCCGCGAGCCAGGTCAGGGACGCCTATCGCGAACTGACCGACATCGCGCGCTACGAGGGGATCTCGCTCGACGGGGTGCTGGTGTGCCAGATGGTCGAGCGGGGCGTCGAGATGGTCGTGGGCGTCACGCACGACGCGCTGTTCGGGCCGACCGTGACCGTCGGGCTCGGTGGCGTCCTCGTCGAGGTGCTGCGGGATGCCGCCGTCCGCGTGCCGCCCTTCGGCGAGGACCAGGCCCGCTCCATGCTGGGCGAACTGCGCGGGCGTGCCCTGCTGGACGGGGTCCGCGGTGGCCCGCCCGTCGACATCGACGCGCTGGTCGAGGTCGTGCTGCGGGTCCAGCGCATGGCCCTCGAACTCGGTGACGACATCGCGGAGCTGGACATCAACCCGCTGATGGTGCTGCCCCGGGGGCAGGGCGCGGTGGCGCTGGACGCGATGGCGGTGTGCCGCTGAGGATCCCCGCGCGCGCCGCGGGACGCCCACCCGTCCCCGTAGATCCGTCCATCGCCCTGGAACCACCCGCCCTCGGAGGACCACCAGCCCCCGTAGACCCACCAGCCCCAACACACTCAGTACGCCCAGTGCACCCAGTACGCCCAGCACTCCCCGTAGGAAACGGAGCACCCCCATGCCCGACTCCCCTCGTGAATCCCCTGAATCCCCCGAATCACCGGAATCACCGGAATCACCGGAATCACCTGAACCAGCTGAATCCCCCGCTCCTCCCGAAAAGTCCCTCGACTCATTGATACGGCACGGCACTGACAACGCCGTCTCGTGGATCACGCTCAACCGCCCCGAGGCGATGAACGCCCTGACCTGGGACCAGCGGGAACGCGTGATCGCGCTGCTCGCGGCCGCGTCCGCCGACCCGGATGTGCGGGCCGTCGTGATCACGGCGACGGGCCGGGGTTTCTGCGCGGGCGCGGACCTGCGGGGGGCCCAGTCGAGCGGCGACCGTGTCGCCGGTGACGTCGCCCGGACCATCCGTCTCGGCGCCCAGCGCCTGATCGCCGCCGTCCTCGACTGCGAGAAGCCGGTGATCGCCGCCGTGAACGGCACGGCGGCCGGGATCGGCGCGCATCTCGCGTTCGCCTGCGACCTCGTCCTGGCGGCCGAACCGGCCAGGTTCATCGAGGTGTTCGCGCGCCGCGGCCTGGTCCCGGACGGCGGTGGCGCGTATCTCCTGCCCCGCCTCGTCGGACCGCAGCGCGCCAAGGAGCTGATGTTCTTCGGTGACGCGCTCACCGCCGTGGACGCCGAACGCCTCGGCCTCGTCAACCGCGTCGTCCCCGCCGAGGACCTGGAGAAGACGGCCCGCGAGTGGGCCGAGCGCCTCGCCACCGGCCCGACCCGCGCCCTCGCCCTCACCAAACAGCTGGTCAACGCCTCCCTCGACGCCGACCGCGGCACGGCCTTCGCCGCGGAGGCAGCCGCCCAGGAGATCAACATGACGACGGCGGACGCCAACGAGGGCGTCGCGAGCTTCGTGGAGAGGCGGAGCCCACGCTACGAGGGGCGCTGAACCAGCCGTCGACGCCGGCCTCGGCGAGGACCTGCGCGACGCAGAAGCCGGAGCCCGCGCGTCAGCCCCGCTTCAGAATGCGCACGTCACCCGAATCGGGATCGCCGATCAGGACGAACAGTTCGGGGTCGTTCTCCGTGCCGCCGATCGCCCAGGCCTCGTCTCCGCAGCGGTCGACGCTGAGCAGGACGCCGGCGCGCCCGTAGAACTCGTCGTGATCGCGCGTCCAACTGCCGCTCCCGCCGCAGCTCCTGGCGTCGGGCCCGTCCTCCCCGCCGGCGGTGTACGGCACGCCCGTGAGGTCGGCCCGCCCGTCGCGGTGCAGGTGCAGTACGGCTCCGTCCTCGCCCAGCCAGACCCCGCTGAGCTGCGCAGCCGACAGCTTCGGCGGCTCGTACTCCACGATGAGCCCGCTGACCGTGGCGACCACCCCGCCGCCGAGGACCAGCATCGCGAGGGCGAAGGAGGCGAGCACCGGCCACAGGAGCCAGGCCCACCCGCCGCGCGGCGCCCGCCCCATCGTCCGCTGCCATCGGCGGACGTGCCGGACGCCGAGCGCGGGCAGCACCCCGAAGGCCACGAACAGCCCGGCCGTGACAGGGAACGACCAGCCGCCGAGTACGGCCGTGATCGCGCCCCAGACCGCCCCGAGCACTCCCACCCCCGCCGGCTGCCAGAGCCACTCGGGCCCCCGCAGGCGTCGCGCCGCGAGACCCGCGAGCGTGGTCGCGGGCATGGTGCAGGCGACCGCGTGCAGCAGGCCCAGGACGGCGGCGACCGGCGGCCCGAGGACGAGCGTGCACAGCAGCCCGGCGGCGGCGAGGGCGCCAGTGGCCCCCACGGCGTAGTCGTCACCGCCCAGCGTGGTGAGCCACCAGAGCGCGACGGCCGCCGGAAGCTGCGCCGCACAGACGGCCACGGCCGTGTTCAGCTCGGCCTTCGGCCAGTTCAGCCAGGCCGGACGGATGCTCGCAGGCTCCCGTGCGACTTCTCCCCACCCCATGGCGCGGAGCGTACGCCGAGGCTGTGCGGGGCCTGTACAGGGGTTCCAATCTGACGACGCGTCAGCTTCAATGGGCGATGTGATGGGACACGCAGGGATGGCGGCCGCCGCCGTCCGCTACCTCAGGTCGGCCGGAACCCCCACCGCGGCGGGGCCCGTGGAGCCGTTGCCACGCCCCGACCTGCGGGCGGTCGGCGACGACGAGCGGGCACCGGTGGACCCGACCGAATTCCGGCGCGTCCTCGGGAACTTCGCGACCGGCGTGACGGTGATCACCGCGCCCGGCGCGGACGGTCCGGCGGGCTTCGCCTGCCAGTCCTTCGCCTCCCTCTCCCTCGAACCACCGCTGGTCTGCTTCATGGTCGGCCGTACGTCGACGACCTGGCCGCGGATAGCACGGGCGGGCGTCTTCTGCGTGAACGTGCTCGGCGCCCACCAGGGCGAGCTGTGCCGCGGCTTCGCGGTGAGCGGCTCGGACAAGTTCGCCGGGGTCGCGCACGACCCGGCTCCCGCCTCCGGTTCGCCGCGTCTCGCGGGCGCCGCCGCGTGGATCGACTGCACCATCCACGCGGTGCACACCGGCGGGGACCACCTGATCGTGGTGGGCCGGGTGGACGCGCTCGGCACGGGCGACGACGACGTGGCGCCCCTGCTGTTCCACAAGGGGAGCTTCGCCTGAGCCACCTCCGCGAGGCCGCCACGGCCGGACCGAGGATCGTCCGAGCCCCTGCCGAACCGAGGATCGCCCGAGCCCCTGCCGAACCGAGGATCGCCCGAGCCCTTGCCGGGCCGAGGATCGTGCCGGACCGACGGCCCTCTAAGCCGCCGCCGGGCTGAGAGCCGTCGGCCTCCGCCGGATCACCAGCGCCATCAGTGCCGCCGCCGCGCACAGCGCGCCCGCGCCGTACCAGACCACGTTGTACGAGCCGAAGGTGTCCCGCGCGACGCCGCCGAGGAAGGCGACGAGGGCGGCGCCGACCTGGTGCGAGGCGAGGACCCAGCCGAAGACGATGGCGCTGTCGTCGCCGTACTGCTCGCGGCACAGGGCCAGGGTGGGCGGGACCGTGGCGACCCAGTCGAGGCCGTAGAAGACGATGAAGAAGATCATCGGGGGGTGCACGCTCGCCCCGCTCGACTGCAGGAGAAGCGGCAGGAAGAGCAGCGAGATGCCGCGCAGCGAGTAGTACACGGCAAGCAGGCGGCGCGGTTCGAAGCGGTCGGTGAACCAGCCGGAGGCGACGGTTCCGACGACGTCGAAGACGCCGATGACCGCAAGGAGCGAGGCGGCCGCCGTGATGGGCATGCCGTGGTCGTGGGCGGCGGGCACGAAGTGCGTCTGGACCAGGCCGTTCGTGGAGGCGCCGCAGATCGCGAAGGTGCCGGTCAGCAGCCAGAAGGGCCCGGTGCGGACGGCCGAGAAGAGGACGGTCACCGCGCGGCGGGCGGCGCCCTGGACGGGTGCGGGCTTCGGTACGAACTCCGTCGCCCCGTACGGCTTGAGGCCCACGTCCGCCGGGTGGTCGCGCAGCAGCAGCCAGACGAAGGGGACGACCGCGAGGGCGGCGAGGGCGACCGTCACGGCGGCGGGCCGCCAGCCGTGGTCCGTGACCATCCAGGACAGCAGCGGCAGGAAGATCAGCTGACCGGAGGCCGAGCCCGCCGTGAGGATGCCCGTGACCAGGCCCTTTCGCTCGGTGAACCAGCGGTTGGTGACCGTCGCCGCGAAGGCGAGCGCCATCGAGCCCGAGCCCAGGCCGACCAGCAGCCCCCAGCAGAACAGCAGTTGCCAGGCCGCTGTCATCCACACCGTGAGGCCGGAGCCGAGCGCGATCACCATCAAGGCGATCGCCACCACGCGCCGGATGCCGAACCGGTCCATCAGCGCGGCCGCGAAGGGCGCCGTGAGCCCGTAGAGCGCGAGGTTGATGGAGACCGCCGCGCCGATCGTGCCGCGCGACCAGTGGAACTCCTCGTGCAGCGGGTCGATGAACAGCCCGGGCAGCGAACGGAAGGCGGCCGCGCCGATGATCGTCACAAAGGTGACGGCGGCCACGAACCACGCTCGATGGATACGGCGTCGGCCGCGTCCCGGGGCAGCGGCGCCGGCCTCCTGACCGGCCGCGGCGGCCACATCGGCACCGTTCCCTGCCGGGTCGGTGGCTTCTCCCGCGGCGTCGGCGGCTTCGGTTGTCTGGGTCACGACACAAAGCTTCCGGGCTGCGTCCGGCCCGATCGAGTGGCCCGAAGGTCATCATTCGTTAGAATCGGGCCATGACGCCTCCGCCTTCCGCGCCGTCCGCGACCTCCACGCGCGCGTACCGCCCGCACCGGGTCGTCGTCCTCGCCCTGGACGGACTGCTTCCGTTCGAGCTGGGCATCCCGCACCGCATCTTCGGGCGGGCCAAGGACACCGAGGGGCGGCTGTTGTACGAGGTGGTCACCTGCTCGATCCGGCCGCCGGGCCCCGTCGAGACGGACGGCGACTTCGCGATCCTGGTCGAGAACGGCCCGGAGGCGCTGGCCGGCGCCGACACGGTCGTCGTCCCGGCGTCGTACGAGCTCGGCCCGGTCTTCGAGGAGGGCGTCCTCACCGGCGAACTGGCCGCCGCCCTCGCCCACATCCGCCCCGGCAGCCGGCTGGTCGCCATCTGCACCGGCGGTTACGTCCTCGCGGCCGCCGGCTACCTCGACGGGCGTCCGGCCGCCACGCACTGGGCCGACGCCGAACACTTCCAGCAGACCTTCCCGAAGATCAAGGTCGACGCCGACGTGCTGTTCGTCGACGACGGGGACGTCCTCACCTCAGCCGGTGTCGCGGCCGGTCTCGACCTGTGCCTGCATCTCGTACGCCGGGACCACGGGGCCGCCGTCGCCAACGAGGTCGCGCGCCGCACGGTCGTACCCCCGCATCGCGACGGCGGGCAGGCGCAGTACATCCAACGTCCGGTGCCCGAGCCGCAGTTGGCGACCACGACCGTCGCCCGCGCATGGGCACTGGGCCGTCTGCACGAACCGATCCAGCTGCGAGACATGGCGGACCAGGAGTCCATGTCGGTACGCACCTTCACGCGCCGCTTCCGCGAGGAGGTGGGCGTCAGCCCCGGCCAGTGGCTCACCGGGCAGCGCGTCGAAAGGGCCCGGCACCTGCTGGAGTCCAGCGACCTGTCGATCGACCAGGTGGCCCGGGACTCCGGCTTCGGCACGGCCCAGTCGATGCGGCAGCACCTGCAGGCGGCGCTCGGGGTGACGCCGACGGCTTACCGCCGCACGTTCCGGGCCCTGACCCACCGCTCGTGAGTCCCCTCTTGATGACTCAGAAGGTCAGGACGGCCCGAGCCACCCGCCCTTCGTGGGCGTCCTGGGCCGCCTTGTCGAAGTCCTCGACCGGGTACGTCGCCGTGACCAGTTCGTCGAGCATGAGGCGCCCGGCGCGGTACAGGTCGGCGTAGAGGGCGATGTCGCGCTGCGGGCGGGAGGCGCCGTAGCGGCAGCCGAGGATCGACTTGTCCAGGAAGAGCGACGAGACGAGGAAGGACGCCTCGGCGGTCGACGGCGGCACACCCAGCAGCACGGCCTGACCGTGCCGGTCGAGGAGATCGATCGCCTCACGAATCAGCTCGACGCGCCCCACGCACTCGAAGGCGTGATCGGCGCCGTGCGGCAGGACCTCCCGCACGCCCTCCACCGAGGTGAGGAAGTCCGTCGCGCCGAACTGCCGCGCCACGGCCTCCTTGGCGGGGTTGGAGTCCACTGCGACGATCTTCAGGGCGCCTGCGATCCGTGCCCCCTGGAGGACGTTGAGCCCGATGCCGCCGGTCCCGATGACGAGCACGCTGTCTCCGCGGTCGACGCGCGCACGGTTCAGCACGGCCCCGACGCCCGTCAGCACACCGCAGCCGATCAGCGCGGCGGAGGGCAGCGGAATGTCCTTCGGAATGCGGACCGCCTGCACGGCCTTCACCAACGTCCGTTCGGCGAAAGCCGAGTTGGCGGCGAACTGGTACAGCGGCTGCCCGCCCCGGGAGAACGGCTGCTGCGGCCTGCCGATCGCCTGGCGGCACATCGTCGGCCGCCCCCGGTCGCACTCGGCGCACGCGCCGCAGTTGGCGAGCGTGGACAGCGCGACATGATCCCCCGGCCGGACATGGGTGACACCCACACCCACCGCTTCCACGACCCCCGCACCCTCATGGCCCAGCACCACAGGAACGGGGAAAGGTATGGTCCCGTCCACCACGGACAGATCGCTGTGGCAGAGCCCGGCCGCGGAGATGGCGACCTGCACCTCGCCGGGACCGGGGTCCCGTATCTCCAGATCGTCCACGACCTGGGTCTGCTTCCCGTCGAAGATCACGCCTCGCATCGCGCCAGCTCCCTTTCCTTCCCCGGACTATGCCCGGGGTTCCTTAGGCAGGCCGAGCACGCGCTCGGCGATGATCGTGCGCTGGATCTCGTCCGAGCCGCCGTAGATCGTGTCGGCCCGGCTGAAGAGGAACAGGTGCTGGAACGCGTCGAGTTCGTACGGCGCCGCAGCCGACCAGTCGGCGGGCCCCACCGCCGCGTCGGCGCCCCGCACCTGCACGGCCAGCTCGCCCAGCCGCCGGTGCCAGCCGCCCCACAGCAGCTTCGCGACGCTCGGGGCGCCAGGCCTGTCGGCGCCCGAACTCCCCAGCGTGCGCAGGGAGTTCCACCGCATGGTGCGCAGCTCGGCCCACAGCCGCACCAGCCGCTCCCGTACGACGGGGTCATCGGCAGCCCCCGTTGCAACCGCTGCCTCAACGACTTCCCTCAACTCCTCGGCGAACCCGACCTGTTGGGCAAGGGTCGAGACCCCCCGCTCGAAGCCCAGCAGGCTCATGGCCACGCGCCACCCGTCGCCCTCACTCCCGACGACATGCTCGGCCCTCGCCTGCGCCCCGTCGAAGAACACCTCGTTGAAGTCGCTCGTGCCGGTCAGCTGACGGATGGGCCGCACCTCGATGCGGCCGGGCTGGTCCATCGGGACGAGCAGGAACGAAAGGCCCTGGTGGCGGGGGGCGTCCGGCCGGGTGCGGGCCAGGACGAAGCACCAGTCCGCTTCGTGGGCGAGGGAGGTCCAGATCTTCTGGCCGGTGATCCGGTACGACTCCCCGTCCTTCACCGCGGCGGTGCGTATGCCTGCCAGGTCGGAGCCTGCGCCGGGTTCGCTGTAGCCCTGGCACCACAGTTCCTCGCCGCGGGCGATCGGGGGCAGGAACCGGGCCTTCTGCTCCGCGGTTCCGTGCGCGAGGAGCGTGGGCGCCAGCAGCTTCTCGCCGATGTGCCCCGAGCGGGCGGGGGCCTTCGCCCGGGCGTACTCCTCGGCCCACACCACCTGCCGGGTCAGATCCAACCGGCGGTTGCCGTACCCCTCCTCCTCCCACCCGAGCCCTATCCACCCGGCCCGCCCCAGTTCCCGCTCCCACCCCCGCCGGTCCTGCCCCCCTCCGGCGTGCTCCTCCAACCACCTCCGCACCTCACCCCGAAACACCTCATCCTCAACCCCGAACCCAAACTCCACGCCAACCACCTCCACGACCCTCCACCCAACGTCTCGCCTCCGCCCCCGGGGTGGGTGGGCAAACCCCTCTCACCCCTTTGTTTGAACGCTCACCCCGGGTGGGTGGGCAAACCCCGGGCACCCCTTGCTCCCTTCGCACCCGGCGCGGGCACCGGCCGGGGCTGGGTCACGCAACTCGGCGCTTACGAGGCGCCGCTGCGCCCACCCGTACCGCCCCTAGCGGCACGATTGCCCGCAGAAACGCAGCTCCGCCGACCACCCGGCGCCACACGCACCACCGCAGCGTGGGTGGGCAGCCGCCCCTAGCTCCACGCCCGCCCGCAGTGACGCGGCTTCGCCGGCCACCTGGCGCCACACACCCGCCGCTGCTGGGTGGGCAGCCGCCTCTAATGGCACGACTGCCCGCAGTGACGCGGCTACGTCGGCCCCCGCCTCCCCCGCACCCGCAGTGAAGCGGCAGCCGCAAGCCCCCACGCACCCGCAGTCGCCGTACGCACGGACCCGACCCACCCACCGGCCCCCACGCGAACGGCGCCCACGCCAGCAGCCGGCACGGACCCGACCCACACCGCACCCCGCGACAGGCGCCCCGCCAGATCACGTTCCGCCACCCCCAGCCCGCCTCTCCGCCGCAGCCCGCCCCATAGCCTCCACCTGCTCAAGCAACGGCATCGGATCCACCCCCACCGTCCCCGGAAGGAAGTCCGCGATCCGCTCCGGTGTCCAACCGGACGACGGCGCGTACGCAGCCCGCACCTCCCGCGGCTGCGCCCACACCGCGATCTTCGGCCCGGCCACGGTGTACACCTGCCCGGTGATGCCCATCCCCTCCGAGCGCGCACGATCGGACAGCAGGTACACGACCAGCGCGGCAACGTCCTCCGGCTCGCCGATCTCCTTCAGCTCCATGGGAACGTTCGCCGACATCCGCGTACGCGCCACGGGGGCGACGGCGTTGGCGGTGACCCCGTACTTGTGCAGCCCCAGCGCGGCACTGCGCACGAGCGAGATGATCCCGCCCTTCGCCGCGCTGTAGTTGGCCTGCGACACGGACCCCTGATGGTTGCCGCTGGTGAACCCGATCAACGTGCCGGACCCCTGCTTCCGCATCACCGCCGACGCCGCCCGGAACACGGTGAACGTGCCCTTCAGGTGCGTGGCGATCACGGGGTCCCACTCCTCCTCGGACATGTTGAACAGCATCCGCTCGCGCAGGATCCCGGCGACGCACACGACTCCGTCGATCCGCCCGTACGTCTCGGTCGCCACGTCGACGACCCGCTGCCCGCCGGCCATGGTGGAGATGTCGTCGGCGACGGCGACGGCCTCGCCGCCGGACGCGAGGATCTCCTTCACCACCTCGTCGGCGACCGAACTGGTGGGCGCGGCGCCGTCGATGGACACGCCGTAGTCGTTGACGACGACGCGCGCGCCCTCGGCCGCCGCGGCCAGGGCGACCGCCCGGCCGATGCCACGCCCGGCCCCCGTCACGGCGACGACCTTGCCTGCCAAGAAGTTCCCCACGCCCGGCCCCTTCCCGCGGTTTCTGACGGACCGTTAGATTTTATGACCCGTCAGATACCTGGAGACAAGCCCCGGGGAGTACTCATGTCAGTGCCGACGCTGCGACCGGAGTTCCACGACATCGCCAAGCGCGTGAACAACTGGGGCCGTTGGGGCGCCGACGACGAGATCGGAACCCTGAACCTGATCACGGACGACGTCGTACGGGAGGCGGCCCGCACGGTGCGCACCGGGCGCCGCATCCCGCTGGCTCTCCCCCTCCAGCAGGACGGGGTGCAGACGGGGATGATCCCGGGCCGGGTGAACCCGCTGCACTCCATGGTGCAGATCAACCAGGAACTCTTCGGCCCGGGCACCGTGGCGTGCAGCGACGACCTGGTGACCATGGGGCTGCAGGCGGCCACCCACTGGGACGCGCTCACGCACGTCTCGCACTCGGGGAAGATCTACAACGGCCGCCCGGCCGCCACGATCACCCCGCACGGCGGCGCCGAGTTCAGTGGCATGGACAAGCCGCGCCACATCGTCTCGCGCGGCGTCCTGCTGGACGTGGCCCGCGCCCGCGGCGAGCACCGGCTCGACGGCGCTCATGCCGTGACGCCCGAAGACCTGGACGCGGCCCAGGAGTTGGCGGGCACGCGCGTGCGGTCCGGCGACATCGTCCTCGTACGGACCGGGCAGATCCAGGTGTATCTGGCGGGCGACAAGCAGGGGTACGGCTATCCCTCACCGGGCCTGTCGATCCGTACGCCTGAGTGGTTCCACGCCCGCGACGTCGCGGCGGTCGCGAACGACACGCTCACCTTCGAGATCTTCCCGCCGGAGATCGAGGACCTGTGGCTGCCGGTGCATGCGCTCGACCTGGTCGAGATGGGGATGCTGCAGGGCCAGAACTGGAATCTCGAAGAGTTGTCCACAGCCTGTGGACAAGAAGGCCGCTACACGTTTCTGCTGTCGGCGATGCCCGAGCCCTTCGTCGGCGCCACGGGGACCCCGGTGGCGCCGGTGGCCATCCTCTAGGCGGAGAAGGACGGGTGGCGGCGCGCCGATTGCTCGCCCCGAGCACGGCACCGCGCGCCGCCATCCGGCTCCGGCGTACCCGCCCTGCTCCTCACTGGCCCTCAGGAGCCGACGCCGAATCGCGACCCACACTCGCCGAGGGCCTCCGTCACCGAAACCCTCGCCGTCCCCTCGCGGCGAATCGCTGAACACAAGCGTGATCAAACGGACACGCCACGTCAACACCGCTTCGAAGATTTGCCACTTATGTACGTTTTGTGGAGGCGCGTATGGAAGCACACCCCGGCGCATTCAGCCGTACCGAAGGCCACGCATTCGGAGTTCTTGCATACATGCACAAAACGGCGCAACGGCACCCGAGCCCGCCTCGCGCCGAGCTCGCACCGACCCGCGACGCACGCGGCCGGAACTAGGGGGTGTTTTGAAAGTCCTGTGCGGTGCCCGCGGTGTTCGGTGCGTGCCCTCGGCGTGCCGGACGAAGGCCCTCGTACTGGACGTACTTGGGGCTTCGGCCGGTGCGGCGAGGGTGCGTGCCGGGCGCCGTGGGTGCTGTGCGGGACTTTTAAAACACCCCCTAGACCGCCTCGTACGCCAGATCCCCATAGGCGCCCGCCGTCATCCCGGCTCGGTATCCCGCACCCGTCGCACTCTCCGGCGGCGTACAGCGGTCCACCTCGCACCAGATGCTCTTGCCGGCACCCTCGATGTTCCAGCCCCAGCGGTCGGCGAGGCCGTCGACGAGTTCCAGGCCGCGCCCGTTGGTCTCGTCGCCGTCCGCGTGCCGGGGCGCCGGCGGACAGGCGCTGGAGTCGATGACCTCCAGGCGGACCATGCCGGGGACCGCACCGGAGGCATCGCCCGGGACGCCGGTCAGCAGCAGCCGCACCACGGCCGGACAGCCGGTGTGCACCACGGCGTTGGTGACCAGTTCGGAGACGAGCAGGATCAGCGTCTCGGCGAGCGGCTCATCGGCCCCTATCCCGGACCCGGCGAGCCGCGAACGGGCCCACCTCCGGGCTCGCCCCACCTCTGCGGGGTCGGGCCTGATCTCCAGCTGCACTTGAAGCACCTGCACCGCTCACACCATCCGAACCGGCGGACACATCGCCTCGCGCCTCACAAGGGCCACGATCGTAGCCATTTTCTGCATGGCCAGAACAAGGATCACGGAAAGTGATTCCCTTGCGAGACAGCATGGTTGACGTACAGTCACCCCAACAAGCGCTTCGGGCATATTCCAGCGCGAAGGAGTACGCGTGCGGCATACTGTGCGACGCTCGCCACGGGGAGTCGAACAGGCAGGCACGGGGGTCCGTCCTGCCTCGCGAGCGGCACGCATCGCCGGGCCCGGAGCCGCCTCAGGGGCAACACCGGGATGGCTCAGCCTCAGAACCACTCGCATCCCACACAAGGTACCGGAGCACGGCGCCGACTCCAGGCCGTGACAAGTCACGCCTAGGACACAACCCGATATCGACGCTCCGTCATTCCGGTACGCCACAATCCGCGACATCCGATACGGGCCCTTCCGCTCCGTCCCTGCCCAGAGCCCTGTCAGGCCGCTCCGGCAACGAGTTCGGCGGCGAGCGCTTCCTCACTCAACGTGACATCTCCCGTACGGCGCGTACGCACCCATGCCCGTTTCAGGTACAGGTGCACATCGGACTCCCAGGTGAAGCCCGTACCGCCGTGCACCTGGAGGCAGTCGCGGGCGCCGCGCACGGCGGCCTCGTCGGCGAGCAGCCGGGCCGCCGCGACATCGAGCGGGTCGGCGGTCACGGCGGCCGCATAGACGGCGGCGCGCGCCATCTCGACACGCACCAGCATCTGCGCGCACAGGTGCTTCACGGCCTGGAAGGCCCCGATCGGCTGCCCGAACTGCTCACGCGTCCGGGCGTGTTGCACGGCCAGCTCGCAGGTGCGGGCGGCTGTACCGAGCTGCTCGGCGGCGGTGAGCAGGACGACGAGTGGATCGGCGGAGCCGTCCGACCCGGCGGATCCCCGCACGCGATGGAGCGGCGTCAGCGGATCCACGGAATCCACCGCGGCCACGGGCTCCACCTCCACCTTCACCTCCACCCCAGAATCCCCCGTCGCCGCAGAGGCCCCGGACGCCCCGCCCCTCGCATCCCCCCGCAGGACATCCGCCTCCTCCAGCCACTCCACCAGCCCGCCGTACGCCGCCGTCACCACGGTCTCCCCGGTGGCCGCACCGGCCACCTCCCCCGCTGCCAGATGCGTGGCGACGAGCGGTCCGGGCAGGAGGACGCGGCCCGCCTCCTCGAAGGCCAACACCGCTTCGGGGAGGCCGAGTCCGACGCCGCCGGCCGCCTCGGGCAGCCGCAGCGCGAAGAACCCGGCGGCACCGAGCTCGCGCCACAGGGCACGGTCGAGCCGGGGGGCGTCGACGGCGGCCCGGAGTCGCTCCCGCCCGAAGCGGCCCTCCAGCAGCTCGCGCACGCCCGCCTTCAACGCGCGCTGATCATCCGTGAGTTGGAAGTGCACGGGGAGGGTCACCGTCCCTTCGGGAGGCCGAGGATGCGTTCGGCCACGATGTTGTGCTGGATCTGGGAGGTGCCGGCGGCGATGGTGTACGACAGGGACGACAGCCGGTCGAGGTTCCACTCCCGCCCCAGATCGAGCGCGTCCGGCCCCAGCACCTCGGCGGCGGCGTCGTACAGCTCCTGGCGCGCATGCGAGTACCGCAGCTTGAAGACGGACCCGCCGACCCCCGGCACTCCCCCGGTCCGCTCCGACTCGCTCACATTCCACTGCGTGAGCCGCCACAGCGTGCGGAACTCGGCGTTGAGGCCGCCCAGCCGCCGCCGTAGCGCCGGATCGTCCCAGCGGCCGTTCTTCCGTGCGACGCGGGCGAGTTCGCCGAGCACGCGCCGGCAGGCGACCACCTCGCCGACGAAGGCCGTGCCGCGTTCGTAGGAGAGGGTCACCATGGTCACGCGCCAGCCGTCGTTCTCGGCGCCGACCCGGTTGCCCACCGGAACCCGCACCTCGTCGAGGAAGACTTCGGCGAACTCGGCCGAGCCCGCGAGCGTCCGCAGCGGCCGGACCGTGATGCCCGGTGCGTCCATGGGCATCGCGAGCCACGAGATGCCCCGGTGCCTGGGCGCCGTGGGGTCGGTCCGCACGAGCAGTTCGCACCAGTCGGCGACCTCCGCGTGGGAGGTCCAGATCTTGGACCCGCTCACCACGTAGTCGTCGCCGTCCCGCCACGCGCGCGTGCGCAGCGCCGCGAGGTCCGAGCCCGCGTCCGGCTCGCTGAACCCCTGGCACCACACCTGCTCGCCGCGCAGCACGGGCGGCAGCCAGCGCGCCCGCTGCTCGGCCGTCCCCTCGGCCGCGATCGTCGGCCCGGCGTGCAGCAGCCCGACGAAATTGGCCCCTACGTAGGGGGCGCCCGCCTTCTCCGTCTCCTCCAGGAAGATCAGATGCTGCGTCGGGGTGGCGCCCCGGCCGCCCGCGTCGAGCGGCCAGTGCAGGCCCGCATACCCGGCGTCGTACAACATCCGCTGCCAACCGAGGTCGTACGCCCGCCTGCCCGGCCAGTCGCCGGGGGACGGTTTCGCGGGCAACGACGCAAGCACCTTGGCGAGCCACTCCCGCAACCGCGCCCGGAACTCGTCCTCCTCGGGCGTGTAGGTGAGGTCCATTGCCCGCCCTTCTCCCCGGCGTACGTCCTGACGCATGCCCTGGCGCATGCTTCTGATGGGCCGTCAGATGACCGTCGCCCAGCAGGCTAGCTCCGCACCCCTGGACCGACAAGGCGGTGCGCCCTACGCTCTGCCAGGATCTGACTATCCGTCAGTTACCGGCTGAAGGGGGCTGTCATGCGCCAGGAAAGCCAGCAGAGCCAGGAGGGCCAGGGCACCGCGCACGTTCTGGGTGCCTCGCGCACGCTCTGGGAGCTGGTGGCGCGCCGCGCCGACCTGACCCCCGACCGGCCGGTCCTCCTCCAGGGCGACCGCTCCCTGAGTTTCGGCGAGTTGCGCGCCCGTGCCGAGCGGGTGGCGGCGGGCCTGTACGACATGGGCGTGCGCCCCGGCACGGTGGTCGCCTGGCAGCTGCCCACCCGCATCGAGACGGCCGTGCTCTCCTTCGCGCTGGCCCGCCTCGGCGCCGTACAGACGCCGGTCATCCCCTTCTACCGCGACCGCGAAGTCGGCTTCGCACTACGGGAGTCGAAGGCCGAGTACTTCGCCGTGCCGGGCGAGTGGCGGGGTTTCGACCACACGGCGATGGCGCGGCGGCTCGGCGCGAAGGGCGTCTTCGAGGCGTACGACGCCCTCCCGGACGGCGACCCCGCCGTCCTCCCCGCTCCCCCGGCCGACGGCACCTCGGTCCGCTGGATCTACTGGACGTCGGGCACCACCTCCGACCCCAAGGGTGTGCTGCACACGGACCGTTCGCTGATCGCGGGCGGGTCCTGCCTCGCTCACGCACTGCATCTCTCGGCGGACGACGTGGGCTCGATGGCGTTCCCGTACGCGCACATCGCCGGGCCCGACTACACGGTGATGCTGCTGCTGTACGGCTTCCCGGCCGTGATGTTCGAGCACTTCGCGCTGCCCGCCGCCCTGGAGGACTACCGCAAGCACGGCGTGACCGTGGCGGGCGGCTCCACTGCGTTCTACTCGATGTTCCTCGCCGAGCAGCGCAAGCAGCCGGGCGAGCCGGTCATCCCGACCCTGCGGCTGCTCGCGGGCGGCGGGGCGCCGAAGCCGCCCGAGGTGTACCACAGCGTCGTACGGGAGATGAGCGTGCAGCTCACCCACGGCTACGGCATGACCGAGGTCCCGATGATCACCATGGGCGCCCCGGACGACACGGTGGAGAACCTCGCGACGACGGAGGGGCGGCCGCCCGAGGGCATGGAGATACGGATCGTGGACGGGGAGGTACGGCTGCGGGGCGAGGCCGTGTGCCAGGGCTACCTGGATCCGGCGCAGACGGCGGAGGCCTTCGACGGGGAGGGGTTCCTGCGCACCGGGGACCTGGGGCATCTCACCGGCAGCGGGCATCTGGTCCTCACCGGCCGGCTCAAGGACGTCATCATCCGCAAGGGCGAGAACATCTCGGCGAAGGAGATCGAGGACCTGCTGCACGGCCACCCGGCCGTCGGCGACGTCGCCGTGATCGGCCTGCCCGACGCCGAGCGCGGCGAACGCGTCTGCGCGGTGGTCGAACAGCCGCCGGGGGCCGAGGAGTTGACGCTGAGCGCGATGACCTCGTATCTCCGCACGGAAGGGCTGTCGGTGCACAAGCTGCCGGAGCAGCTGGAGCTGGTGGACGCCCTTCCGCGCAACGAGACCCTGCGCAAGGTGCTCAAGTACAAGCTGCGCGAGCGCTTTTCGCGGTGAGCACCCGGGGTGCCGCGGGAGCCGTGCTACTCGGGCACGGTGAAGTACCGGGCGAACGCGCTCACGACCTCCGTCTCGCCGATCCGGCCGTCGGCGTCCGTGTCGAGGGTCGCGGCGGCCGCGGCGGCGACGTCCTCGGCGGCGCCCAGGGCCTTGAGCACGCGTCCGGTCTCCTGGACCGTGGCCGCGCCGTCCCCGTCGGTGTCCGCGACGGCGAGGGCCGCGTGCAGGAAGGGGCGGGCGATCTCCGCGAACCGGTCGGGGTTGTCGCGCAGCCGCTTCACGGCGCCGTTCACGAACTCCTCGCGGGTGATGCGCTGGTCGCCGTCCCGGTCCGCGATGCCGGCCATGCCCTGCCAGAAGGCCTCGGCACCGATGTACAGGGCCTGGCCCTTGTCGGAGCGGGCCGTCGTACCGAACTCGGCGAGGACCGCCTTGGCCGCGGCGCTGAAGTCCTCCCGGTCGATGTAGCCGTTGCCGTCCTGGTCGAAGCCGGCGAACCGGGCGGCGATCCTGCGCTCGTACTCGGTGCTGACCATGTGTGTTCGGACCGCCTCACATCTCAGCCGGACTCCGGTCCGGACTGGGTTCATCTGGCACGGAGCGTACGACGCCGGAGCCGCCTGGGGAGCGGGAAAACGACGCTTGTGCCAAGACCGCAGGAATTCCGGGACAACAGTGTGGCGCGGGACCCGCGGTGGAGTGAGCGGTCTCACGCGGACAGAGGGCTCGATTCCTCGCCGGTCTCGTCCTCGACGGCGGCGGCGAGGTCCGGATAGACGTCGAAGAGACGGCGTACGCCGAGGGCTCCGAGGACACGGTTGACGTGCGAACCGTCGACGGCGCCCCGGGCGGGCAGGATCAGCCGCAGAGTGCCCTGGCAGGAGCGGATGAGGCGACGGGTCGCTATGAGGACGCCCACACCGCTGGAGTCGCAGAAGAAGACGTCGGCGAGGTCGAGGACGATGTGGTGGCGACCCTCGGCCACCGCGTCGTGCACCCGCTGGCGCAGTGCCGGTGAGGTCACGAGATCCAGCTCTCCCGACACCCGGAGCACGGCCCACTCACCCTCTTCGCCGTCGGTCACCTTGAGCGTCACCGCAACGCCTCTCGCTCGCCCCGCCCAGCAGAAACGGAAGCAGTCCTTACGCTTCCTTGCAGCGCGGCTGCCCCACCGTCGTTCCATGAAACACCGATGTACGACCGAAGAGGCATGCCCATGCGGTCGAAAACGAACGAACACCGAACTACTTACGGCGAATACAGGCGAATACGTACGGGAACGATCCGACCCGATCGAGTCTGATCCGCCCCGCGATGGGTAGCCGCCCCCCGGAGGTCCATACCACCCACCCTCCACCAGGGGGCGCACATTGACTCAAAGGGGCGTGCACCGCCGGACGTGCCGACTACATTCAGGACAGCAGAACACCCACCCTGGACAGGCACGGGGACCTGGACAGGCACGGGGACAGCGGCAACAACGACAGAGACAGGCGCCGGGCACGACAGGGGTGAGGGGGCCGCATGGCGACGAAGGACGCACCGCCTCGCTGGGACCGCAAGATGCAGCAGCGGCTCGCACGCGGGGAGGCGGCCGCACTCGGCGAGCTCTACGACCGGTTCGCTTCACTCGTGCACGGCCTCGCCCACCGCGTGCTCGGGGACGAACAGGCGGCCGACGGCATCACGCGCGAGGTGTTCGCACACGTCTGGGAGAACCCCGAGGCCTACGACCCCAAGCACGGCCCGCTGCGCTCCTGGGTCGCCACACTGACCCACCGGCTCGCCGTCCAGCGGCTGCGCGCGAACGAGACCGCCGCGCTCGCCCAGGGCGGCCCCGGCACCACCGAGGACCTGGAGCGCAAGGTGCGCAGCGCCTCCGTCGCCGCCCGCGCCGACTACATCGTGACGTCGATGCCCACCCCGCTGCGCGCCGCTCTGGAGCTCGCCTACTTCCAGCGCCGGGACTACCGCCAGGCGGCCACCGACCTCGGCGTCACCGAGGACGAGGCCCGCCGCCGGCTCCGCCTCGGCCTGCAACTGCTGTCCACCGCCCACGACGCGGGCCCCTCCGGGACGCCGCCCGAACACGGGGGTGCGCGGTGAACGGCGGAACGGACGGTTCCGAGGCGTTCGACGACCGGGAGGGCAACGAGGACGAGCAGCCCTTCGGCGAGGTCGGCGGCCCGCAGGACCCCGGCGACGGCAACGGCGACGGCCGTGACGGCGAGTCTCCCGAAGGCCCCGGCCGGCCTCCGCGCATACCCATGCCACGTGCCTCGGTCGAGGACACGGGCCACCCGCTGCCGGACCCGGACCCGGAGCGGGAACCGACCCCGACCCCGACCCCGGCGCTGTCGCCCCTCCTCCTCGACCACCGGGTACTGAAGTCACTGCTCGGCGCATGGGCGCTGGCGGCCTGCTCGCCGGAGGAGACCCTGGCCGTGGAGGACCACCTCGGGGACTGCGGCTCCTGTGCGGACGAGGCGCTGCGGCTGCGCGAGGCGGTGGGCCTGCTGCACCCCGCCGAGAGCCTCGACCTGGACCCCACCCTCCGCACCCGCGTCCTCGCGGGCTGCCTCGGCCGGCGCCCGCCGCGCATCCCGGTGCCCGAGTGGGCGGCGCCGTACGACGCGGAGGCCGCGCGGCTCGACGCGCTGCTCCAGGACATAGGTGACGCGGAGTGGCACGCGCCGGTGCGGCTGCGGTGGTTCGAGGGCGACGGCCCCACGAGCCGCCGTACGACGGTCGCCGGAGTCATCGCCCATCTCCTCACCGTGGACGGCCTCGTCGCGAGCGCGCTGGGCCTGGACGACCCGCTCGGCGACACATCGCCGAAGGCGGCGGGGCCGGCGGGCCGCACCGAGGCGTACTGGCGGGCCTCGCACTACCCGCCCACCCGTTCCGTACGGGGCCCGTGGCGCGAGCAGAGCCACAACCTGGTCCGTACGGTGGCGTTCGCGGGCGGTGGCTCCGGGCGCCTGGCCGTCTCCTACGGTGACTTCGAGCTGCCGTTGCGGGACTCGATGCTGGACCGGGCCTTCGAGTGCTGGGTGCACGCGGGGGACATCGCGAACGCGGTGGACTATCCCTACGAGCCGCCGGCTCCCCGGCACCTGCACAAGATGATCGACCTTGCCGCGCGCATGCTGCCGGGCTCGTTGGCCGAGCGGCGGCGGGCGGGGCTGTCCGCGCCGCCGGTCCGGCATCTTGTGCCTGCCGGGGCGCCGGGGCGCAGCCTTCGGCTGGAGATCGAGGGGTCCGGGGGCGGTGAGTGGCTCATCCCGCTCGACTCGCCCGGTGCGTCCGCGTCCGCCGACCACGAGGTCGCCCATGTCGCCCTCGACGGCGTCGAGTTCTGCCGCCTCGCCGCGGGTCACGTCTCTCCGGAGGAGGCCGCCACCGGCCAGCACGGCGACCGCAACGCCATCCACGACGTCCTCCTGGCCACAGCCTCCCTGAGCCGCATGTAACCCCGGGTGAGCGGGGGTGGGCGGGCAAACCCCGGGTGCCCCCTGGCTTTGCCCGGCTACCCGGGGGTGGTGCCGGCCGGGGGTGGGTCACGCAACCCGGCGCTTACGGGGCGCCGCTGCGCCCACCCGTGCCGCCCCTAGCGGCACGATTGCCCGCAGAAACGAGGCCTCGCCGGCCCCCAGCGCCACACGCACCGCCACTGCCGGGTGGGCAGCACCCCCAGCTCCACACACGCCCACAGAAACGAGGCTTCGCCAGACCTACGCGAACACCACAGTCCGCCGCCCGTTCAGCAAGATGCGCCGCTCCGCATGCCACTTCACGGCGCGCGCCAGCGCCTGGCACTCGACGTCGCGCCCGATCGCGACCAGCTGGTCGGGAGTCACGTCATGCCCCACCCGCTCGACCTCCTGCTCGATGATCGGCCCCTCGTCGAGGTCGGCGGTCACATAGTGCGCGGTGGCGCCGATGAGCTTCACACCCCGCGCATGCGCCTGGTGATACGGCTTGGCACCCTTGAAGCTGGGCAGGAAGGAGTGGTGGATGTTGATGATCCGCCCGCTCAACGCCTTGCACAGGTCGTCCGACAGCACCTGCATGTAGCGGGCCAGCACGACCAGCTCCACGTTCTCCGCCCGGACCAGCTCCAGCAGCTCGGCCTCCGCCGCAGCCTTCGTATCCCGAGTGACCGGAATGTGCCGGAAAGGAACGTCGTACGAACCCACGAGTTCGGCGAAATCCGTGTGGTTGGAGACGACCGCCGCGATCTCCACCGGCAGCGCCCCGATCCGCGCCCGGAACAGCAGGTCGTTGAGGCAGTGCCCGAACTTGCTGACCATGAGGACGATCCGCATCTTCTGTTCGGCCCGATGGATCGTCCAGTCCATCTGGAAGGCGTCCCCGATCGCGGCGAAGCTCGCCCGCAGCTTGTCCACCGTCACCGGCGCCTCCGCCGAGAAGTGGACGCGCATGAAGAACAGACCCGTGTCGTGGTCGCCGAACTGCTGGCTGTCCTCGATGTTGCAGCCGGTCATGAAGAGGTAGCTCGACACGGCGTGCACGATGCCCTGCTTGTCGGGGCAGGACAGGGTGAGGACGTACTGTTCAGCGGGCGCTGCGGCGCGGACGGGCTGCTCGTTCATGCAGGACAGGTTCCCATATCCGCCACCCCCGCCGACTTCCCGTCCCGCTAGGCGGACCGCGTGAGAATCCGCAGCACCTCGAGCGTCCGCGGCGGCACGTCCGGCTCCTCCCCGTCCCCCACCGCCATGCGGACATGCGCGTCACGCGCGGCCCGTACGGCCTCCGGCCAGGCCTGGTGGTCGAGGTAGGCGGAGACGGGCGCGTCGGGCCCGACCTGGTGCATGATCCGCAGCACGCGGAGCACCGCGGTGTCGACGAGGGCCGCTTCCTGCGAGTCGCGGAAGATCGTGCCGACGTACTTCTCGGCGGACCAGCTGTCGAGCCAGGTGTCCTCGACCAGGCGGTACACGGCGTCGGTGACGTCCCCGTACCCGTCGACGCCGGCGAGCCAGACGTCGCGCTGGAACGCGGGATCGGAGAGCATGTGCAGCGCGGAGCGCACATTGCTGCGCCAGCGCCACCACGGCATGTCGTTCAGTGGCATGCCGCCCATGGTGGATGAGCGACGGCCGCGACGGGAAGAGTTCTCCGAACCTTGCACGGTCATCGATCGTACGTTCCCCCGCCCGAACGCGTTACCGCCCCCCGTAATTCACCTCCGCGTCACCGCACGTTGACCACGGGTCACTCCCGGGTTATTGGTGTGACGGAATCGTGCGTGTCCATGACCGGCAGGCGACGCAACCGCATCTTCCGTTCCGCGCACCACCGACCCGCCCGGACGATCGCCCTGTCCGCGGGAGCGCTGGCGGCGTGTGCGTCGCTCGCCGTCGGATGCGGGGTCGGCCCTGGCACCACGGGGGGAGCCAGGGACGAGCCCATCACCGTCATGACCTGGGCGCCGGAGAAGACCGAGGCGACCAACAAGCCCGGCATGCCCGCGCTCGCGCAGGCCTACGCGCGCTGGATCAACGCCCACGGCGGCATCAACGGCCGCGAGCTCAAGGTCCTGACCTGCAACGATCACAACGACACCGTGGGCGCCGCGAAGTGCGCCCGCCGCGCCGCGGACGAGAACGTGATCGCCGTGGTCGGCTCGTACAGCCAGCACGGCACGTACTTCCTCTCGCCGCTGGAGTCCGCGGGCATCCCCTACATAGGCGGCTACGGCGTCACGGACGACGAGTTCGAGAGCCCGGTGTCCTACCCGGTCAACGGCGGCGAACCGGCGCTGCTCGCGGGGCTCGGGGAGCAGCTCGGCAAGATCTGCGGCCCGGTCGCGCTCGTACGGCCGGACACCTTCGCCGGCGACCAGCTGCCGGTACTGCTCAACGCGGGCCTGAAGTCGGAGGGTCACCGCACCGTCGACGACCAGCGGGCCGCGGACGACGCGACCGAGTACGCGGGGCAGACCTCGCAGGCACTGCGGCGCGCGACCTCGGACCCGGCGAAGCGCGGGTGCGTGGTGCCGGCGCTCGGCGACCGCACGGACACGTTCATGGACTCCTTCCGCCGCGACCGCCAGGAGTACCCGAAGGTGCGCACGGCCACCGTGCTGGGCAGCGTCGACCAGTCGCTGATCGACTCCACCGGGGGTCCTTCGAGCCCGTACGAGGAGTCGTACGCCACCGGCTGGTACCCGGCGGCGAGCGATCACCGCTGGGACACGATGCGGAAGGTGATCAAGGAGCAGGCCTTCGACGACAACCGGATCGATCCCGCGGACCCCGGGGTGCAGACCACGTGGATCGCGTACACCGTGCTGAAGGCGGCGATCGAGTCGCTGGGCGACGGCGAGGTGTCCTCCCGCACGGTGCAGCGGTCGCTCGACAAGGGGCTCAAGGTGTCGACGGGAGGGCTCACGCCGACGCTCAGCTGGCGCTCCCAGGACATGCTCGCGACCGTCGAGTTCCCGCGCCTGGTCAACGCCGACGTCACGTTCCAGGTCGTACGCAGGGGTCAACTGGTGTCGGCCCGGCGCGGGTTCGTCAATGTGAAGAGGACGCTGGAGAACGCGGACTGACGACCCGCGCGCCCCTGCGGCCGCCCGAACGTCAGAGCTGAGTCGGCTGCCGCTGCGTCAGCCCGTACGTGCTCGCGATGGAGTTCCACAGCTTCGCGGCCTTGGACTTCTGAGCGCTGGCCGTGCCGCTGGCCCGGTTGCCCGCCTGTGTCTGCGGGGTGGAGCGGGCCTTGCCCTTGTGGCAGCCCTTCCTGCCGTCGACCTGGTCGGCCCAGGCGGCGTAGTGGTTGTCGGCCGACGCGGAGGCCTTCCAGGCGCTGGTGAGCGCGCTCTTCAGGTCGGCGTTGGCCGGGAGCTTGTCGACGGCGAGGGCGTCGAGCCGGGTGACGAGCTCGCCGCGCTGCTTGGCGGCGTCGCGCAGATCGCTCGCCGCCTGGTCGAGGTTGTCGCAGACCCGCACGTCCGCCACGGCACTGATCACCGAGGCCCGGCTGCCACCGCTGTCGGCGAGGAGCTTGTCCAGCGCGACGGCCTGCGCCTTGGCCGGATCGGTGGACGGCGACGCCGACTCGCTCGTCGGCTCGGTCGCGGACACGTTCTTGCTGTTGTCGTCCTTGCTGTCGTCACCTCCACCACCGCTGAGCATGGCACCGGCGCCGATGCCGAGGACGGCGATACCGATGCCGACCGCGGCGATCAGGGGGACGCGCGAGCGGCTGCGGCCACCGCGCCCGCCGCCTCCGTCACCGCTGCCGTCGTCACCGGACACACCGCGCCGTGCGGCGGCCCGCCCGCCCGGGGCTCCGGGCCCACCCGGCGCCTGCGCGCCGTACCCGCCGTGCGGTGCGCCGTGCGGCGCCGCCGGGTCGAAGCGCGGGAGCTGCTGTGTGGACGCGGGCCCCTCGGGCTCGCTGCGGAACAGGTTGTCGAACTCGGCCGGCGGCTGCCGGTCCTCCGGGCCGCCCGGACGGACCCCGTACGGGGCCACGCCGGACTGGGCGGGCACGGGGGCTATGTACTGCGTGGCCTCGGCGTCGGGGTGCGCGGCGGGCGGCAGCGGCCCGGCACCACCCTGTGACCCGGCTGCGCCCTGAGACCCGGGTCCGCCCTGCGGCGCGCGCCCGAGGAACTGCGTCGCGTCGGCCGGCACCTCGGGCGGCAGCGCGCCCGGTCCCACCGGCGGGAGGAACTGGGTGGCACCCTCGTCGGGACCACCGGCGGCGGGTATGGGCGGTATGTACTGTGTGGCGCCTTCGTGGACCGGAGCCGCGGCCGCCACGGGCGGGATGTACTGCGTCGCTCCCTCGTCCACGGCGGGCGGCAACGGCCCGGCACCCAACGGCGCCTGCGGAGCCCCGTACGCCCCCGAGGAGGCCCACTCCTGACCACCCTGGCCGCCCTGCGACCCACCCTGGGCGCCCCAGTCCGGGGCGGGCGGGGCGGACTGCGGCGGCGCGGACGCCCCCCAGGTCTGTGCCGCAGGAGCCCCGTACGCCGGCCCCGAAGGACCGTCGTAGCTCTGCGCGGGCGGGCCGTCGTAGGCCTGCGCGGGCGGGCCGTCGTAGGCCTGCGCGGGCGGAGCGCCGTACGTCTGCGCGTCGGGCGCCCCGTAGGTCTCGGGGCCGGTCGGAGCCGGAGCGCCGTACGACTGAGCGCCGTACGTACCCCAGCCCTGCTCCTGCTGTGCGTGCTGCGGCGGCTGCCCCTGCTCGGGCTGCTGGGCAGGCGCCGGCGGCTGCTCGGGCCCCCAGGGTCTGCCCCAGGCCTGCCCGCCCGCGGGAGCCGTGCGGTCGCCCGTCGTGCCCGGCAGCAAGGGCTCACTGCCGTCGGAGGGCAGCACGATGCCTTCGCGCGCGGGCCGCGCCGAGGGCTCCTCGCCCTGTCCACTCTGCGTCACCGGGACTCCTACGAATGGGGGACCTTCGGAATCGTCGGCTCACGCTACCGGGTCCGCGCGACCCGGTGCCACGCAGCACAGAAGGTGACCTGCCCCTCCTGTGACCGAGGTAACGAATCCACCCCTCGGCGCGCTGGATATGCCTCCCTTCGCCGCCGACGTCCCTGTTTCCCGTCCGTTCACCCCGGCGCACGCCATCCGTTCACGCGGCCGCCTGAAGATCCATGCGCGCCCCGAACTCCCTTACCACCGGCTCGTCCCGGTACGGCTCCAGGCGCTGCTGGAAGTCGTCCAGGTACTCGGCGCCGCGGTTGGAGCGCAGGGTGCCGAGGAGTTCGACCGCATTGAGTCCGGTGTGGCAGGCCTGTTCCACCTCGCGCTGCTGCACCTGGGCCGTCGCGAGGAGCACGAAACCGATGGCCCGCCTGCGGGCGCGCGACTCCGGGTGCCCGTCGAGGGACTCCTGCGCGCACCGCGCCGCCGCCTCCGCCTGCCCCAGGTCCCGGTGGCAGTGCGCCAACTCGTCGGCCAGGTAGGCCTCGTCGAAGTGCGCGATCCACGCCGGGTCGTCCCCGGACGCGGGGTCGGCCGCCTCCAATGCCGCGACCGCACGCCCCGACGCGACCTGCGCCGCCCGCGCATCGCCCATCAGGGCGTGCCCCCGCGCCTCCGCGGCGAGGAACATCGACTCCGCACGCGGGGTCACCCGCCCGCGCGCCCCCTCCTGCGCCGCGCGCGCCAACTGGGCGATCTCACGCGGGTTTCCCAGCTGGGCGGCGAGATGGCTCATGGACGCGGCGAGCACATAGCCGCCGTAGCCGCGGTCGCCGGCGGCCTGAGCCAGACGCAGAGCCTGGATGTAGTACCGCTGGGCGAGCCCCGGTTGGCCCGTGTCGATGGCCATGTAGCCGGCCAGCTCCGTCAACCGGGAGACGGCGGCGAACAGTTCGCGCCCGACGGCTTCCCGGTACGAGCCCGCGAGCAGCCCGGAGACCACGCTGTTGAGGTAGTGCACGACGACCGGGCGCACATGCCCGCTGCCGTACTGGTGGTCGAGGTCGGTGAGGGCCTGCGTCATGGCGCGCACCGCCGCCACGTCGGACTGCCCGACCCGTGGCCCCGCCTGCCGGGACACCTGGGAGTCCGGTGCGGAGATCAGCCAGTCGCGGCTCGGCTCGACGAGCGCGGAGGCGGCGACGGACGAGCCGGACAGGAAGTCGCGGCGGCCCACGTCGCTGCGCCACAGTTCGCAGACCTGTTCGATGGCGCCGAGGACGGTCGGCGAGAACTGGAGGCCGACGCCGGAGGCGAGGTTCTTGCCGTTGGCCATGCCGATCTCGTCGATCGTGACGGTGCGGCCCAGCTTGCGGCCGAGCGCCTCGGCGATGATCGCGGGCGCCCGCCCCCGCGGCTGCTGTCCACGCAGCCAGCGGGCCACGGACGTCTTGTCGTAGCGCAGATCGAGGCCGTGCTCCGCGCCGCACATGTTGACCCGGCGGGCGAGCCCTGCGTTCGAGCAGCCCGCTTCCTGGATGAGCGCCTGCAACCGTTCGTTCGGCTGCCGCGCGACGAGAGGCCTTGCGGCCATGGCGTACCCCCTGTGGCTGCGGTGCCTGCCCACGCACCGAGTTGACGTGTCTTCCGCGACCGGCCCGCCGAACCCCCACGGCTGGGGGAACGAAAGAAGTCGGCCATGAAGATCAATGCCCCGCGGACATACCGAAGATGCGAGACATGTGAGGATTGCCGGGGTAAAGCCCGTGGCCCTACCCCTCTGGTGGCTACCCAGCCCCGCTGCCGTTCCTCCTGCGCGCCCCCACCCGTGCATCCATGCGCCCCACATGCGGAATCGATGCTCCTCCCCCGCGCGCGCGTAGCCCGTAACCCGGGGTGGACACGGGAGTTGAGTGGAGCGTGGAAGAGACGATCGCAGGCACCGAGACCGCCCAGATCCCCCAGCAGCGCGGCGAATCGCTGCAGGACACCGCCGTGCGCTATGCCGAGGAGCGCCACTGGGACGTGTTCCCCGGCACCTGGCTGGAAGCCGTCGACGGGGTGCAGCGCTGCTCCTGCGGCGACTCCGCGTGCGCCGTGCCCGGCGCGCATCCCGCACGCGAGGACTGGGCGACCCAGGCGACGGGCAGTGCGACGGTCGCGCGCCGCCTGTGGGCGAAGCAGCCGGCTGCTTCGATCCTGCTGCCCACCGGGCGTACGTTCGACGCGATCGATGTCTCCGAGACCGCCGGGTTCCTCGCGCTGGCCCGCATGGAGCGCATGGAGCTGACTCTCGGCCCCGTCACCTGCACCCCGGACCGGCGCATGCACTTCTTCGTCCTTCCGGGCGCCTCCGCGAAGGTCCCGGACCTCGTACGGAAGCTGGGCTGGCCGCCTGCCTCGCTGGACCTGGTCGCCCTCGGCGAGGGCGCGTACGTGGCCGCCCCGCCCACCCGGTACGGGTCGCGGGGGGCCGTGCAGTGGGCCTGCCGGCCCACGCCCGCGAACCGGTGGCTGCCGGACGCGGAGGAGTTGATCTCCCCCCTCGCGTACGCGTGCGGGCGGGACCGGTAGCCGTTCGCGGCGCCTCTGCCGGGGCGAGTGCCCTCCCGCCGTAGGGTGCTCCGTGACGGAGGGAGTCGTGGTGGGCGCAGCCGCCGTACGTGTGCAAGGGCTCTGGAAGCGGTTCGGGGAGCAGATCGCCGTCGCGGGGATCGACCTGGAGCTGCCCGCGGGGCAGTTCATCGGGCTCGTCGGACCGAACGGCGCGGGGAAGACCACCACGCTGTCGATGGTGACCGGGCTGCTGCGACCCGACGCGGGCACCGTCGAGGTCGTCGGCCACGACGTGTGGCGCGATCCGGTGCAGGTGAAGGCGCGCATCGGGGTCCTGCCGGAGGGGCTCAGGCTCTTCGAGCGGCTCTCCGGGCGTGAACTTCTGGCCTACACCGGCAGGTTGCGCGGGCTGCCGGGCGCCGAGGTGGACAAGCGGGCCGCGCAGCTCCTCGACGTCCTCGACCTCGCGGGCGCCCAGCACAAGCTGGTCGTCGACTACTCGACCGGTATGCGCAAGAAGATCGGGCTCGCCGCCGCTCTCCTCCACAACCCCGAAGTCCTCTTCCTCGACGAGCCCTTCGAGGGCGTCGACCCGGTCTCCGCGCAGATCATCCGCGGCGTCCTGGAGCGCTACACCGCCTCCGGTGCCACCGTCGTCTTCTCCTCGCACGTCATGGAGCTGGTCGAGTCGCTGTGCGACTGGGTGGCCGTGATGGCCGCGGGGCGCATCCGTGCGCACGGCCCGCTCGCCGAGGTGCGGGGGAGCGCGCCCTCGCTCCAGCACGCCTTCCTGGAGCTGGTCGGCGCGGGCGACCGAGCCACCGGCTCCGACCTCGACTGGCTGGGCGGCGGCGGAGCACGATGAGCATCGCTCCCGGTACCGCGCCCAACACCTCCACGGGGGCCTCCCCCGGCGTCTCCGCCGTGTCGATCACCCCCGTCGTCGTACGGCTCAAGCTGTCGCTGCTGCGCAACGGGCTGCGGCAGTCGGCGGGGCGGCGGGCCGCGTACGTCACGTCCATGGTTCTCGCGCTCCTCTTCGCCGCCCTCCAACTGCTCGGTCTGATCGCGATGCGGGGCAACGCGCACGCCACGGCCGTCGCCGTGCTGCTCGTGGCCGTTCTCGGGATCGGCTGGGCGGTGATGCCGCTGTTCTTCCCCAGTGGCGACGAGACGCTCGACCCGACCCGCCTGGTGATGCTGCCGCTGCGCCCGCGCCCCCTGGTGCGCGCCCTGCTCGCGGCGTCGCTGGTCGGGGTCGGCCCGCTCTTCTCGCTCTGCCTGCTGGCCGGTTCGGTGATCTCCGTGGCGCACGGCGCGGCGGCGTACGTCACCGCGGTCGTCGGCGCGGCGCTGGCCCTGCTCGTCTGCGTGGCCCTGGCACGGGCCGTCGCGGCCGCCAACATCCGGCTGCTGACCAGCCGCAAGGGCCGCGACCTGGCCGTCCTGAGCGGTCTGGTGATCGCGATCGGCGCGCAGCTCGTCAACTTCGGTGCGCAGCGGCTCGGTTCGGCGGGCGGTCTGTCGCAGTTGGACCCGGTCGCGGACGTACTGCGCTGGGTGCCGCCGGCGTCGGCGATCGGCGCGGTCGACTCGGTGAGCGAGGGGTCCTACGGGGCCGGGGTCGCGCAGCTCCTGCTCAGTGCGGGGGCGTTGGTGGGCCTGGTGGCGCTCTGGACGCGGCATCTGACGCAGCTGATGACCTCGCCGGACGGGTCGACGCTCCAGGCCGCCGAGCCCGGTGCCCGCGACAGGGCGAGCGCGACGGGTCTGAGCCGGCTGCTGCCCGCCGGGCGCACCGGGACGGTCATGGAGCGCAGCCTGCGCTATGTGTGGCGCGATCCGAAGACGAAGGCCGCCTGGGTGACGTCGCTGGCCATCGGGCTGATCGTGCCGGTGTTCAACGCGCTGCAGGGGACCGGCTCGATCTACTTCGCGTGCTTCGCCGCCGGGATGCTCGGCATCCAGATGTACAACCAGTTCGGGCAGGACACGTCCGCGTTCTGGATGGTCGCGATGACGATCTCGTCCACGCGGGACGCATACGTCGAGCTGCGCGGGCGCGCGCTGGCGCTGCTGGTGATCACTCTGCCGTACGCCACCCTCGTGGTGGTGGTGACGACCGCGATGCTCGGCGACTGGCCCAGGCTGCCCGAGGTGCTCGGGATGTCCCTCGCGCTGCTCGGCGCGATGCTGGCCACCGGCGCCTGGTCGTCGGCGCGTTTCCCGTACTCGATCCCGCAGGAGGGCTACAAGAACGTGGCCCCCGGGCAGGCCGGGCTCGCCTGGATCGCGATCTTCGGCGGCATGGTCTCGGCGGCCCTGCTCTCCGCCCCCGTCATCGCCCTCACGATCTGGCTGAACGTGTCGGCGGACGGGGACGAGTGGTCGTGGCTGCTGCTGCCGCTGGGCGCCGCGTACGGCACTCTGATCGCCTGGGCCGGGCTGCGGCTCGCCGCGCCGCGCACGGCACGGCGGCTGCCGGAGATCCTGGCGGCGGTCAGCAAGGGCTGAGCGCCTGTGTCACCTCCCCGCCGGGGAGGCGACACAGGCTGTGGCATTCAGCCATTCAGCCATTCAGCCATCGGACCGATCAGCCATCGGGCCGGTCAGCCATCGGGCCGGTCAGCGGCCGTCGGGGGCCAGTACCCGGTCCAGGAAGGGTTCGATCGCCGCGCGCCAGGCGTCCGGCTGGTCGTAGTGCACGAGATGGCCGGCGTCGGCCACCTCCGCGTACTGGCCGTGCGGCAGGACGCGGACCATCTCCTGGGACTCGGCGCGGCCGAGCTCACCGTCGAGGCCTCGGACGACCAGGGCCGGGCATTGGACCTGCGCCAGCTCCTCCCAGTGCGCGTCGTACACCCAGGTCTGGCGGGACTTGAGCATCTGCTCGGGCTCGAAGACCGGGCGCCAGCCGTCCTCCGACTCGGCCATGACCTCGGCGTAGAACTCGCCGCGGGCCGGGTTGGGGCGCTCCACCCACGGGTCGTCCTCGCCGAACCACTTGCGGACGTCGGCGATGGTCGCGAAGGGTACGGGCCAGGCCTTGAACCAGTCCTCCCACTCACGCTGGGAGGCGGCGCCCAGTGCGGAGGCCCGCATGTCGCAGATGATCAGGCCGCAGACCAGGTCGGGGCGCTTGGCGGCGAGCTGCCAGCCGGTGAGCGCGCCCATCGCGTGGCCGATGACGACGGTGGGGGCGAGGCCGAGCTGTTCGAGGGCGGCCTCGGCGTCCTCGACGTACGCCTCACGTGTGTACGACGCCTCAGGGGGCTTGTCGCTCTGGCCGTGCCCCCGCTGGTCGAGCGCCACGGCGCGGTGCCGCTCGGACAGCCAGCGGGCGGTGGACGCCCAGTGCGAGGCGCGGCCCATGAGGCCGTGCAGTAACAGCATGCCGGGAGCCCTGTCGACCTCTCCCGTCTTGGGAGGGTCGGCGAACTCCCAGGCGGCGAGGCGTACGCCACCCGCACCCGTCACGTCGATGCGCCGCACCATAGGTTCTGGCACCCCCCAAAGCTCGCTCGGACCGCTCGCTCCCGCTCGAACGGGCCGGTCCACCCGTACCGCTTCCTACCCCTGCGCTGCCTTCACTCCTACAGCTTGTGACCGATCGCTGTTGCGGTGTCGCTCCACGTGTACACCTTTTGCGCCCCCACGCTATCGAATGAGCATTCGAGAATGCCCTTTCTGGCCATAACACCGCTCATTCGAGTGACCGTGCTCAAGGATTGACCGGCGCCGCCGAGGGGAGATCTTCAGCGGGAGGCGGACCGCTCGGGGAAAACGGTCCGAAGGGGGTGACCCTGGGAGCTCGGGGCTCCGGGTCAGCTCGGGGGAGGACAGGCCCCGGCGCCATGCGGCGCCGGGGCCCTCCACACGTCTGCGGCACATCCTCCCGCCCCTCTCCCCGGCCGTCTGACATCGCTGTCCGACACGGTCGAGAACCCTCAGGTCATATGCCTCAAGCGACAGCCTCGCACGCAAACGGGCGGCGCGCTGCGATTCCGCACACTGAATCTTGGTTTTCAGTGAGGTCGCGGAAACATCACAACTACCCCTGGCGTCACGGGAATTGACAACCGGACGCGCCCCTTCCAGAGGCCACGGACACGCCCCCTCCCGAGGTCACCGGCGCGGCCTGTCCAGCCGGCCCCCGGCCCCTCTCAGCGCTTGGCGACGAACACGTGGGAGGCGACGTCCGCCTCCAGCTCGGCGGCCTCGCCGCCGCTGCCCACGAGCACCCCGCCCGGCGACGCCGTCACGCTGACCACCGAACCGGGCTGCACGCCCGCCCGGCGCAGCGTGTACATCAGCTGCGCGTCCGTCTGGATCGGCTCCCCGATGCGCCGTACGACGACGGTCTTGCCGTCCGCGCCCGGGTCCAGCTCCGCCAGCGACAGCATGCCCTCGTCGAGGAACGGATCGGCGCCGTCCTTCTCGCCCAGCTCCTCCAGGCCCGGGATCGGGTTTCCGTACGGCGACTCGGTCGGGTGGCGCAGCAACTCCAGGACGCGCCGCTCGACGGCCTCGCTCATCACGTGCTCCCAGCGACACGCCTCGGCGTGCACCTGCTCCCACTCCAGCCCGATCACGTCGACGAGCAGACACTCCGCGAGGCGGTGCTTGCGCATCACGCGGGTGGCGAGGCGGCGGCCCTCCTCGGTGAGCTCCAGGTGGCGGTCGCTGGCGACCGCCACCAGGCCGTCGCGCTCCATCCGCGCCACCGTCTGGCTGACCGTCGGTCCGCTCTGGTCGAGCCGCTCGGCGATCCGGGCGCGCATGGGGACCACGCCTTCCTCCTCCAGCTCGAGGATGGTGCGGAGATACATCTCCGTGGTGTCGATCAGTCCGGACATACGTGCCCCTTGATTAGCTCTGCCGGAGACTCGATGGCTCACGGCGTGTGCGCTGGCCCTGGACTCAATTCTGACGCATAGCACTGACAACCGTGCCTCGCCGTTGGAACCACGCGGCGAGGAGTGCCTCCGCGGGAGTCCCGCGGCACCCTTGCCGACCGTATTGACAGGGCACTGGTCCAGACCGCACGGTGATCCGCGACACAGCGACTCGCACAGGGAGAGGGGCTTCGCCGATGAGCGACAGAAAGCCGGCCGGGCAGTTCTTCGACGCCGCGATCGGCCTGCTCCAGCGGGTCCGCGACGAGGAGGCCGACTCCATCGTGGCCGCCGGCACGCTCATCGCGGACACCGTCGCCGACGGGGGCCGGCTGTTCGCCTTCGGCGCCGGACACTCCTCGCTCGCCGCGCAGGACGTCGTCTACCGGGCCGGTGGCCTCGCCCTGATGAACCTGCTCAGCGTCCCCGGCGTCGTGGGCGTCGACGTCATGCCGGCCACGCTCGGCTCCGCCCTGGAGCGTGTCGACGGGCTCGCGAGCGCGGTCCTGGACTGCAGCCCGGTCCGCTCCGGCGACCTCCTCGTGATCATCTCCCTCTCCGGCCGCAACGCGCTGCCCGTGGAGATGGCCATGAACGCCCGTGCCCTCGGCGTCAAGGTCATCGGCGTGACCTCGGTCGCGTACACGGCGGAGACGAAGTCCCGGCACGTCTCCGGCACGTTCCTCAAGGACCACTGCGACCTCGTCCTCGACTCGAAGATCGCGGTCGGCGACGCGGAGATCACCCTGGAGTCCGTCCCGGCCCCCTTCGCCCCGGCCTCCACCGTCGTCACCACGGCCCTCCTCCAGGCCGTCATGGCCACCGCCGCCGGCGCCCTCGCCGACCGCGGCATCGAGCCCCCGCTGCTGCGCTCGGGCAACGTGGACGGCGGCCACGAATGGAACGGCCGCGTGATGACGGAGTACGGCGACCGGATCTTCTACCGCCGCTGAGACGTGCGACGCGCGCGGGCCGTCACGACCGCCCGAGGAGCCCCTCCAGGTCCAGGGCCATCGCGATCCGTACCGCCACGTCCTCCGCGTACACCGCGTCCGTACGGTCGAACTGGCTGCGCCCCGACCCGCGCAGGAACGTCACCACGCCCAGCGTCCGCCCCCGGCTGCGCAGCACCGCGCACAGGGCGTGCACGGCGTCCGCGGGCCACTGGCGGCTCACCGCCCACTCACGGGCGGACTCCGGGTCGGACGCCGTGGCACTGGCCCGCACGGACCCGGCGCGCTCGACGCACTGGAGGGCGGGGTGCCCCGCGCCGTAGCGCACGGGCAGTCCGGCCTTCCCGGCGAGGAGGGTGGGCCCCGGCGCGCCCGAGGGCGTGGTCGCGATCCGGACGAGCCGGACCGGTCCCTCGCCGTCGGCCACGGAGCCGCCGGCGACCCGGTCGATCACGGCGTGGTCGGCGTACCCGGCGAGCGAGAAGTCCAGGTGGACGGTGGCCGCCTCGCCGGGGTTCTCGCACTCGGCGGCGGCGCGGGCGGCCCGGTGCAGCTGGTTGGCGCGGAAGCGCAGCAGCGCCGCCTCCTGCTCGGTCTGCTTGGCCTCGGTGACGTCCTGGAAGAGCCAGCCGACGCCCAGCGGCACGGGCTCCTCCGTGAGGGGCGAGGCGAGCCGCAGGAAGCCGCTGCGCCAGCACCGGCGCTCCTCGCCCTCGGCGGTCCGCACGCTCACCCACATCTCGGCCGGGGCGGGCGGCGCCCCTTCCGCGAGGACGTGCGTCAGCGCGCTCTCCAGCTCCTCGACACCCTGCGAGAGCAGCTCGCCCAGCGGGCGCCCGAGCACGGCCGTACGCCCGATGCCGAGGGCGCGGGCCGCGTGGGCGTTGACGACGGCGGGCCGCAGATCGGCGTCGACGAGTACGACGCCCCAGCTGGCGTCCTCGAAGAGGGCCTCGCTCAGCGCGATGGACCGCTCCAGGTCGATCTGGGCGTGCACCTCGCTGAAGGCGCAGTACACCCCGGCGGGCTTTCCGTCGGGCCCGCGCACGGCGGCCGACTGGGTCCGTACGAGCACCCGCCCGCCGTCCTTGGTCAGCAGGGCGAACTCGTGCACCTGCCGTCCCGGGGCCTGCATCGCCGACAGCAGCCGCTTCTCGACCTCCTCGGCGTCCGCGGTCCGCACGGCCCAGCCGGCGAACCCGTGGCGCCCCACGGCCTCGGTGGCCGTCCACCCGAGGATCCGCTCCGCCTCCCGGTTCCAGTGGGTCACGACCCCGTCGGCGTCGAACGCGCACAGCGCGGCGTCCATCCCGTCCAGCAGCGCGGCAAGCAGGTCGGACCCGTCCCGCTCGGGCTCATGCTCGGGCCCGGGCTCGGGCTCGTCCGGCCCCAGCTCGTCCGTGGTCCCACTACGCCGGGAAGCACTCACCTGGACCCCCTGCAGGCTGCGTCCGTACGTACGGCGCGACAGTTCACTCTCTACATTTCATTCAACTCGAACGTGACCCAGCACACACCTGGTTCCCGGAAGTTTCGACGAAATCGTTGTACGCCGGAAGTGCGTCGAAAAACCGGTTGAGCCGTCATCGACAGCTTCCTAAAGTGTGGGGCACACGAGAAGGGAGGTGGTTTGGCAGATGTATGCAAACCGGACGCGTGAGGTGGCTGCGGGCTAGCGGCCCGTCACCACATCCAGTGCGGTGCCGGACCAGCGCGTGAATCATGCGTGCAGCCGGCCCAATCTCCAGCAGTCACCCGACCCGCGGGCTCGCCGGTAAGTCCGGCCGGCTCCTCACCGTTCCTCGGTGGGGAACCAGAGTCCGCGGGTCGTCTGCGTTCGCGGCCACGGGATCGGGCTCCCGGCTCCGGCTCGGTGAGGATTTTCCAGGCGTGTGAGGCCCGGCACATCCGAATCCCTGGTCCCGCAGTACTCTTGGCGCATGGTTCCGATGCTTGTTCGACGCCGACACGTGGACTACGTGCGCGTCACGAGCATGGGCTGTCGACGGTCCGTCTGACCTCCGGCCCCCTCTTTTCGCCTTCTTCTTTTCGCCTTCTTCCACCTGGCACCCGTGGTCCCGCCCCACCCCCGGCGGCTGCCCGGGCACCCGTACACCCTGCGGACGCACACCATGGCTCAGCACCAGCAGCTCCAGTACGCCCAGCTTCCGATCATCGATCTCTCCGCCGCCGACCGCGGACCGCAGGCGCGCGCCCTGCTGCACGCGCAGTTGCACAGCGCCGCTCACGACGTGGGGTTCTTCCAGCTGGTCGGGCACGGGGTCACCCAGGCCGAGACCGATGACCTGGTCGCTGCCATGCGCGCCTTCTTCGCGCTGCCGGAGGCCGACCGGCTCGCCCTCGACAACGTCAACTCACCGCATTTCCGCGGCTACACGCGCACCGGCGACGAACAGACCGGCGGCAGCCGGGACTGGCGCGACCAGCTGGACATCGGCGCCGAGCGCCCCGCGCGGATCCCCGGGCCGGGCGAGCCCGCGTACTGGTGGCTGGAGGGGCCGAACCAGTGGCCCGCCGCGCTGCCCGGGCTGCGGCGCGCCGCCCTCGCGTGGGTCGACCGGCTGAGCGGCGTCGCACAGCGGCTGCTGCACGAGCTGCTGACGGCGATCGGCGCGCCCGCCGGGTTCTACGACCCCGTCTTCGGGGACCGCGGCCACCCGCACCTGAAGCTGGTGCGCTACCCGGGCAGCGCGGGCGACGGCGCCGGCCAGGGCGTCGGCGCGCACAAGGACTACGGCTTCCTGACGCTGCTCCTCCAGGACCAGGTGGGCGGGCTCCAGGTGCAGCGCGGGGACGGGCTGTTCCACGACGTGCCGCCGATTCCCGGGGCCTTCGTCGTCAACCTCGGCGAACTGCTGGAGGTGGCCACCAACGGCTATCTGCTCGCGACCAACCACCGCGTGGTCAGCCCGCCCGGAGCCACCGAGCGGTTCTCCGTGCCCTTCTTCTACAACCCGCGGCTGGACGCGCGCATCGAACCGCTGCCCTTCCCGCACGCGACCGGTGCGCCCGGCGTCACCGACGACCCGGCCAACCCGCTGTTCGCCGAGTACGGCTTCAACGAGTTGAAGGGCAAGCTCCGCGCCCATCCGCTCGTCGCCGCCCGCCACCACGCGGAGCTGCTCACGCCCGCGTGATGACCGGCGTACGGCCTGGGTGGCGCCGGGGTCAGGGCGCGATGTTGCCGTAGCCCTCGATGTCCTGGGGGTTGCGGGAGCTGGGGCCCACATAGCGCGCGGAGGGACGTACGAGCCTGCCCGTGCGCTTCTGCTCCAGGATGTGCGCCGACCAGCCTGCCGTGCGGGCGCAGGTGAACATCGAGGTGAACATGTGCGCCGGGACCTCCGCGAAGTCCAGGACGATGGCCGCCCAGAACTCGACGTTGGTCGCCAGGACGCGGTCGGGGCGGCGTGCGTGCAGCTCGGCGAGCGCGGCCTTCTCCAGGGCCTCGGCGACCTCGAAGCGAGGGGCGCCCAGCTCACGAGCCGTGCGCCGGAGCACGCGGGCACGCGGGTCCTCGGCGCGGTACACCCGGTGGCCGAAGCCCATCAGGCGCTCGCCCTTGTCGAGGGCCTGCTTCACATACGCATCGGCGTCGCCCGTGCGTTCGATCTCCTCGATCATGTGCAGGACCCGGGACGGGGCGCCTCCGTGCAGCGGCCCGGACATGGCGCCGACGGCTCCGGAGAGGGCCGCGGCCACGTCGGCGCCGGTCGAGGCGATGACGCGGGCGGTGAACGTGGAGGCGTTCATGCCGTGCTCGGCGGCCGAGGTCCAGTAGGCGTCCACCGCGGCGACGTGCTTGGGGTCGGGTTCGCCGCGCCAGCGGATCATGAACCGTTCGGTGATCGAGGTGGCCTTGTCGATCTCGCGCTGCGGGACCATCGCCAGGCCCTGGCCGCGGGCGGACTGGGCGACGTAGGAGAGCGCCATGACGGCGGCGCGGGCGAGGTCGTCGCGGGCGCGCTGCGCATCGATGTCGAGCAGCGGCCGCAGGCCCCAGACGGGCGCGAGCATGGCGAGCGCGGACTGCACGTCGACGCGGATGTCGCCGGAGTGGACGGGGATCGGGAACGGCTCGGCGGGCGGCAGGCCGGGGTTGAAGGCGCCGTCGACGAGCAGCCCCCAGACGTTGCCGAAGGAGACGTGGCCGACCAGATCTTCGATGTCGACGCCTCGGTACCGGAGTGCGCCGCCCTCCTTGTCCGGTTCGGCGATCTCCGTCTCGAACGCGACGACTCCCTCGAGTCCGGGTACGAAGTCGGACATCAGGCGGCTCCTCGTGATGTGTGCGACAGCTGGTCTGGGGGGATCGAGCGGTCACCGTCACCCCGGTGATGCCCCGATCGGCCGGCGGTCACCCAAAGGGACGGCCGAACGGAGCGGCATCAGCACGATAACCCCGAGTGCCACCCTTGGGGAGGGTGTACGGCACTCAGTGCCACGCGACGGGACCGCTCTCGTACGGCAGGACGGCTGCGTACGGCGCCCTACGGCTCGACCGCTCCGCACGGCCCGACTGCTCCGTACGGCAGGATGACCACGTGACCGACCACGACCCCATCCTCGACCTCGCCGCGATGCGCGAGCACTACCGGCACGAGGGCCTCGACGAGACCGAGCTGGCCGCGCACCCCATGGACCAGTTCACCCGCTGGTTCGAACAGGCCGCGCTGGCCGCGGCCAAGGGCCTGGTGTACGAGCCGAACGCCATGGTCGTCTCCACCGCCGGCGCCGAGGGCCGGCCCACCTCGCGCACGGTGCTGCTGAAGCAGTACGACGAGCAGGGCTTCGTCTTCTACACCAACTACGACTCCCGCAAGGCCGGCGACCTGGCCGAGAACCCGTACGTCTCGCTTCTGTTCCCCTGGCACGCGATCGCCCGCCAGATCGTCGTCACGGGCATCGCGCGGCGCACCGGGCGCGACGAGACGGCGGCGTACTTCCGCTCCCGCCCGCACGGCTCGCAGCTCGGGGCCTGGGCCAGCGCCCAGTCCTCGGTCATCTACAGCCGCGCCGAACTGGACGCCTCGTACGAGGAGTTGAAGGCCCGCTACCCCGAGGGCGAGCAGGTGCCGGTGCCGCCGAACTGGGGCGGCTTCCGTATCGCCCCGCAGTCGGTCGAGTTCTGGCAGGGCCGCGAGAACCGGCTGCACGACCGGCTGCGGTACATGGCGGAGCCGGACGGGTCCTGGCGGGTGGAGCGGCTGAGCCCCTGACGGTCTCGCCCTCTCGCGGTCAGACGGCCAGACGGTCAGACGGTCAGGGTTTCGTCGAGCAGTGCGGCCCACTGCGCGACCACCCGTTCGCGGCGCCCGGCGTCGTCCGTGAGCAGGTTCGCCAGGCCGAGGCCGCGGGCCATGTCGAGGAAGCCCTGCACGGTCTCGCGTACGCCGGGGCGGGACTCGTCGGCGGCCAGGAGGTCCACGGCGATGCGGTGGGTCTCGCGGCCGACGTGGGCTTCGAGTTCGGTGACGCGGGGGCGGAGCTGTTCCTCGTTGGACGCGGCGACCCAGAGGTGGAGGGCGGCGCGGAAGAGGGGGCCGGTGTAGAGGTCGACGAGGGCGGCGACCACGGCGTGGCGGTCGGCGGCGCCCTCGGGGAAGAGGGCGCGGATCGCGGTGGAGCGTTCCTCGGCGACGTACTCGACGGCCGCGGTGAACAGGTCCTCGCGGGTCGGGAAGTGGTGCTGGGCGGCGCCGCGCGAGACGCCGGCGCGTTCGGCGACGACGGAGACGGTGGAGCCCGCCCAGCCGTGCTCGGCGAGACAGGACACGGCGGCTTCCAGGAGGCGCCGCCGGGTGGCCCGGCTGCGGTCCTGCTTGGGTACGTTCGGGGTGCGCCCGGAGCGGTCGGCCGTGCTCCCCGTACCCGCCGTACTCAGCGTGCTCTGCGTGTTCACACCACCCATGCGGGATCCCGTCGTTCGAGGAAGGCCGTCATCCCCTCGCGGGCTCCCGCGGAGGAGAACAGCCGCGCCGAGAGGGCGGTCAGGTCGGCCGCGTCCCGGTCGAAGGTCTCCAGCACCCTAGCCGTGAGCAGCCGTTTCGTCTCGGCCAGGCCCTGCGGGGAGGCTTTGCGCAGTCCGTCGAGGACGGGGGCGAGTACGGCGTCGACGTCGTCGCCCGCCGCCGTGAGGAGCCCGCTGCGGACCGCCTCCGCCGTGTCGAAGCGCTCGCCGGTGAGGTAGTAGCGGGCGAGCGCACGCGGGTCGGTGCGCGGCAGCAGGGGCAGTGAGATGACGGCGGGGGCGACGCCGATGCGTACCTCCGTGAAGGCGAAGGTGGCGTCCAGGGAGGCGGCCGCGATGTCGCAGGCGCCGAGGAGGCCGAGCCCGCCGGCCCGGACGTGGCCGGTGACGCGGGCCACGACCGGCTTGGGCAGTTCGACGATCTGCCGCAGCAGTCCGACGAGTGCGTCGGGGTGCGGCGGGTCGCGCAGGTCGGCGCCCGCGCTGAAGGTGTTCCCGGTGTGGGTGAGGACGACGGCGCGTACGTCACTGTCCTTGCCGCACTCCGTGAGGGCGTTCGTCAGCCCGTCCACGAGGGCGGCCGACAGGGCGTTGCGGTTGCCCGGCGAGTCGAGGGTCACGGTGGTGATGCCGCGCTCGGGGGCGGCGTGCACGACGGTCACGGGCGCTCCTGTGCTTCCCGGAGGTCCCGCTCCCGCAGGTCGCGCAGTTCGCGGCGCAGGATCTTGCCGGAGGCCGCGCGGGGCACGGCGTCGATGAAGGTGGCACCGCGGACCCGTTTGTAGGGGGCGACGCGCTCGGCGACGTGCATCATGACCTCTCCTTCGGAGAGGTCCTTCGCGGAGGGCTGACGTACTACGTAGGCGTGCGGTACTTCGTTGTTGTCCTCGTTGTAGACGCCGATGACGGCGGCGTCGGCTATGCCGGGGTGGGTGAGCAGGAGCGCCTCGAGTTCGGCGGGGGCGACCTGGAAGCCCTTGTACTTGATGAGTTCCTTGACGCGGTCGACGACGAACAGCCAGCCGTCGGCGTCGACGTAGCCGACGTCTCCGGTGCGCAGCCAGCCCTCGGGGTCGATCATGGCGGCGGTGTCGTCGGGGCGGCCGAGGTAGCCCTTCATGACCTGGGGGCCGCGGATGGCGATCTCGCCGGGTTCCCCGACGCCGAGGTGCTTGTCGGGGTCGTCGAGGGAGACGATGCGCATCTCGGTGCCCGCGACGAGTTTGCCGACCGTGCCCGGGGGCGGGTTCTCGGCGTCCAGGGGGACCACGTGCGTGCCGGGTGACAGCTCGGTCATCCCGTACGCCTGGCCGACGGGAGGCAGCCCCAGCCGCCGTGAGCAGGCCGCCGCGAGGGCCGCGTCCAGGGGCGCCGCCGAGCAGATGATGTTCTGCAGGGACGACAGGTCGTACTGGGCGACGGCCGGGTGCTTGGCGAGGGCGAGGACGATCGGCGGGGCCACGAAGAGGAGGTTGATGCGGTGCTTCTCGATGGCCGCGAGGAACGTGTCGAGGTCGAAGCGGGGCAGCACGACGACGGTGGCGCCCTGGCGCAGCGGCGCGTTCATGAGGGCGGTCAGCCCGTAGATGTGGAAGAAGGGCAGGACGGCGAGGACGCGGTCGCCGGGGCCCATCGGCAGGGTGGGCGCGAGCTGCGCGAGGTTGGTGGCGATGGACCGGTGGGTGAGCATCACGCCCTTGGGGATGCCGGTCGTTCCGGAGGAGTACGGGAGGGCGGCCACGTCCGTCACGGGGTCGATGTCGATCCGTGGCTCGGGCGCGGTGGTGGCGAGCAGGTCGATCAGGGAGCGGTGCCCGGGGGCGCTGTCGCAGACGAATATCTCCCGTACGCCGCCGGCGAGTTCGGCGGCCTGGCGTGCCGTCTCCAGGAGGGGGGAGACGGTCACGATCCAGGAGGCGGCGCTGTCGCGCAGCTGCTTGGCGAACTCCTCGGGCGTGGCGAGGGGGTGCACGGTGGTGACGGACGCGCCCGCGCGCGTGGCGGCGAAGAACGCCGTCGGGAAGGCGATGGTGTTCGGGCTGTGCAGCGCCAGGACGTCGCCCTTGCGCACGCCCGTCTCGGCAAAAGCGGCTGCCACCCGGCGGTGGAAGTCGTCGAGTTGGGCGTAGCCGAGCGTGGTGCCGTCGACGCCGTCGATCAGCGCCGGCGTGTCGCCGCGCTCGGCGGCGCGGCCGAGGACGGCGTCGTGAATGGGCTCCTCGACGGCCGGGACATCTGCGTACTCACTGCGGAACACGATTCCTCCTGGCACGACTGCGGGCAGGCTCCGTACGCCTGGCTCAGTACGACTTGGGCAGACCGAGCGTCTGGTGGGAGATGTAGTTGAGAATCATCTCCCGGCTCACCGGAGCAATACGAGCCACGCGGGCGGCTGTTATCAACGAGGCGAGCCCGAACTCGCGGGTGAGGCCGTTGCCGCCGAGGGTGTGCACTGCCTGGTCGACGGCCTTCACGCAGGCCTCGGCGGCCGCGTACTTGGCCATGTTGGCGGCCTCTCCCGCGGCGACGTCGTCCCCGGCGTCGTAGAGGTGGGCCGCCTTCTGCATCATCAGGCGGGCCAGTTCGAGTTCGATGTGGGACTGGGCCAGGGGGTGCGCGACGGCCTGGTGGGCGCCGATGGGCTCCTTCCAGACGGTGCGCTCGCGGGCGTAGGCGATGGCCCGGGACAGCGCGTAGCGGCCCATGCCGATCGCGAACGCGGCTGTCATCACGCGCTCGGGGTTGAGCCCGGCGAAGAGTTGGAGGAGGCCCGCGTCCTCGTCGCCGACGAGCGCGTCGGCGGGCAGCCGTACGTCGTCGAGGGTGAGCTCGAACTGCTTCTCGGCGCCCTGGAGTTCCATGTCGATCTGTCGCCGGTGAAAGCCCTCGGCGTCGCGCGGGACGATGAACAGGCAGGGCTTGAGGCTGCCGGTGCGGCCGCCTTTGGATGACACGGTCTCGGTGCGGCCGACGATCAACGTCGCATCCGCGATGTCGACGCCGGAGATGAACACCTTGCGGCCGGTGAGCAGCCAGTCGCCGGTGTCCGGGTCGCGGCGGGCGGTGGTGGTGATCCGGTGGGAGTTGGAGCCCGCGTCGGGTTCGGTGATGCCGAAGGCCATGGTGCGGGTGCCGTCGGCGAGCCCGGGCAGCCACCGCTGTTTCTGCGCGTCGGTGCCGAAGCGGGCGATGACGGTGCCGCAGATCGCGGGCGAGACGACGAGCATGAGCAGCGGACAGCCGGCCGCGCCCAACTCCTCCAGCACGATGGAGAGTTCGGCGATTCCACCGCCTCCGCCGCCGTAGGCCTCCGGCAGGTTGACGCCGAGGTAGCCGAGCTTGCCCGCCTCGGACCAGAGTGCGTCGGGGTGGCCGCCTTCGGCGATGGTCCGGGTGAGGTATTCGCGGCCGTAGCGCTTGCCGAGGGCGGCGACCGCGGCACGCAGGTCCTTGTGCTCTTGGGATTCCGGGGTGACGCTCATGCGGGCTGTTCCTCCTGTGCGACGACGACGGCGAGCAGGGCGCCGACCTCGACCTGGTGGCCGGGGGCGGCGTGCAGGGCGCTGAGCGTGCCGGAGACGGGCGCGGAGATCTTGTGCTCCATCTTCATCGCCTCCAGCCACAGCAGGGGCTGTCCGGCCTTCACGGCGGCGCCCACGGCCAGTCCCTCGGCGACGCGGACGACGGTGCCGGGCATGGGTGCGAGCAGCGAGCCGGGTTCGCGCTGGTCTGCGGGGTCGGGGAAGCGGGGCGGGGCGGTGAGGGCGGTCGCGTTCACGTGCACGCGGTCGCCGTACCTCGCGACCTCGAACTTCCGCTGCACACCGTCGATTTCGAGGATGACGAGGCCGGGCGTGGCACGCACCACCCGAACTCCTTCGGCGGTGAGGCCGTCGCGGGTGTGGTGGTAGCGGACCTCGTGTTCCTCGTCGGCCATGACGTACCGCTTGACCTGCGGCTGGGAGGAGACGTTGCGCCAGCCGCCGAAGCGGGAGCGGCCCTGGGCGTCCGCGAGTGCGGCGGCCAGCGGCGCGTACGGGTCGGGGGCGGCGCCGGTCAGCTCCGCCAGGTGCCGGTCGTAGAACCCGGTGTCCATGCGGGCCCCGGTGAACTCCGGGTGCCTGAGCGACCGTACGAGCAGGTCCCGGTTGGTGACCGGGCCGTGGATCGCGGCGCTCTCCAGGGCTCCCGCGAGCCTGCGCACCGCCTCCGCGCGCGTGGGGGCGTACGCGACGGCCTTGGCGAGCATCGGGTCGTAGTGGACGCCGATGGGGTCGCCGTCGGTGTAGCCCGTGTCGAGGCGGACGCCCGGCACGGCGAGGCGGTGCAGGGTGCCGGTCTGGGGGGCCCAGGAGCGTGCCGGGTCCTCCGCGTACAGGCGGGCCTCCACGGCGTGTCCACGCGCGCGTGGCGGGTCGTTTTCGAGGGCCGCCCCTTCGGCGACACGGATCTGGAGGGCCACCAGGTCCACTCCGAACAGGGCTTCCGTCACGGGGTGTTCGACCTGGAGGCGGGTGTTCATCTCCAGGAAGTGGGCCCGGCCGTCCGCGACGAGGAACTCGACGGTGCCCGCGCCCACGTAGTCGACGGCGCGGGCGGCGCGTACGGCCAGCTCGTGGAGTTCCTCGGTGAGTCCGGTTTCCAGACCCGGTGCCGGGGCCTCCTCGATCACTTTCTGGTGGCGGCGCTGGAGGGAGCAGTCGCGGGTGCCGAGCGCCCACACCGTGCCGTGTGTGTCGGCGAGGATCTGCACCTCGACATGGCGGCCGCCCTCCACGTAGGGCTCGACGAAGACCTCGCCGTCGCCGAAGGCGCTGAGGGCCTCGGCGCGGGCGGCGGCCAGTTCGCCGTCCAGGTCGGCGAGTTCGCGTACGACGCGCATCCCGCGGCCGCCACCGCCCGCCGCCGCCTTCACCAGCACGGGCAGGTCCTCGGCGGTGACTGCGGCAAGCGGCTCCAGGCCCATCAGCTTCTTGGCGCGCGTCTTGGACGCCATCGCCTCGATCGCCTCCGGCGACGGCCCGATCCAGACGAGACCCGCGTCGGTGACGGCCCGCGCGAAGTCGGCGTTCTCGGACAGGAACCCGTATCCCGGGTGCACGGCGTCGGCGCCGGCCGCGAGCGCCGCCGTCACGATCAGGTCGCCGCGCAGATACGTCTCCGAGGGCGCCGCCCCCGGCAGCCGTACCGCCGCGTCGGCCACGCGCGCGTGAAGCGCGTTCTCGTCGGCGTCCGAGTACACGGCGACGGTCCGGATTCCCAACTCACCACAGGTGCGGAAGACCCGGCAGGCGATCTCGCCCCGGTTGGCGACAAGGACGGAAGCAATCACTGGAAAACCCTCACATCCGGAAGACGCCGAAGCCGCCGCGCGCGCCCTCGTAGGGCGCCGTGTGGATCGCGGACAGGCACAGGCCGAGGACGGTGCGGGTGTCGCGCGGGTCGATGACCCCGTCGTCGTACAGCCGCCCGGACAGGAACATCGGAAGGGACTCGGACTCGATCTGCTGCTCCACCATCGCGCGCAGCGCCGCGTCCGCCTCGTCGTCGTACGGCTGCCCCTTCGCGACCGCCGACTGCCGGGCGACGATGGAGAGCACCCCGGCGAGCTGCTGCGGGCCCATGACGGCCGACTTGGCGCTGGGCCAGGCGAAGAGGAAGCGCGGGTCGTACGCGCGCCCGCACATGCCGTAGTGCCCTGCTCCGTACGACGCGCCCATGAGCACCGACAGGTGCGGGACCCGTGAGTTGCTGACCGCGTTGATCATCATCGCGCCGTGCTTGATGATGCCGCCCTGCTCGTACTCCTTGCCGACCATGTAGCCGGTGGTGTTGTGCAGGAAGAGCAGCGGGATGTCGCGCTGGTTGGCGAGCTGGATGAACTGGGCGGCCTTCTGGGACTCCTCGCTGAACAGGACCCCTTGGGCGTTCGCCAGGATGCCGACGGGATAGCCGTGCAGGGTGGCCCATCCGGTCGTCAGGCTCGTCCCGTAGAGGGGCTTGAACTCGTCGAAGTCGGAGCCGTCGACCACGCGTGCGATGACCTCGCGCGGGTCGAAGGGCACCTTCAGGTCGCCGGGGACGATTCCCAGCAGCTCGTCCTCGTCGTACTTGGGGGGCTCGGCCGGGCCCGGGTCGCCGTACGCCTTGCGGTGGTTGAGGCGGGCGACGACCCGGCGGGCCTGCCTCAGGGCGTCGTGCTCGTCGACGGCGTAGTGGTCGGCGAGACCCGACACGCGCGCGTGCATCTCGGCGCCGCCCAGGGACTCGTCGTCGCTCTCCTCGCCGGTGGCCATCTTCACCAGCGGCGGCCCGCCCAGGAAGACCTTGGCCCGCTCCTTGACCATGATCGTGTGGTCGGACATGCCGGGGATGTACGCGCCGCCGGCGGTCGAGTTGCCGAAGACGACGGCGATGGTCGGGATTCCGGCGGCGGACAGGCGCGTGATGTCCCGGAAGATCGCGCCTCCGGGGATGAAGATCTCCTTCTGGGAGGGCAGATCGGCGCCGCCCGACTCGACGAGGCTGATGCACGGCAGCCGGTTGGCGAGCGCGATGTCGTTCGCGCGCAGGGCCTTCTTCAGGCTCCACGGGTTGCTCGCGCCGCCGCGCACGGTGGGGTCGTTCGCGGTGATCAGGCACTCCACGCCCTCGACGACACCGATGCCGGTGACGAGGGAGGCCCCGACCGCGTAGTCGCTGCCCCAGGCCGCGAGCGGCGACAGCTCCAGGAACGGGGTGTCCGGGTCGACGAGCAGTTCGATGCGCTCGCGGGCGAGCAGCTTGCCGCGCTTGCGGTGCCGTTCGACGTACTTCTCCCCGCCGCCCGCGAGGGCTTTCGCGTGCTCGGCGTCGAGTGCGGCGAGCCTTGCGAGCATGGCCTCGCGGTTCGCCGTGTGGTCGGGGGACGCGGGGTCCAGGGCGGACGCCAGGACGGTCACAGGAGCACCTCCGGGATGTCCAGGTGGCGGGAGCGGAGCCATTCACCGAGGCCCTTGGCCTGCGGGTCGAAGCGGGCCTGGGAGGCGACCCCCTCGCCGAGGATCCCCTCGACGACGAAGTTGAGGGCGCGCAGGTTCGGCAGTACGTGCCGTACGACGGTCAAGTCGGCGCACTCCGGGAGGAGTTCGCGCAGCCGTTCGACGGTGAGGGTGTGGGCGAGCCACCGCCAGGCGTCGTCCGTGCGGACCCAGACGCCGATGTTCGCGTTGCCGCCCTTGTCGCCGCTGCGGGCACCGGCGACGAAGCCGAGGGGCGCGCGGCGGACGGGCTCCGCAGCCGGCAGCGGTTCCGGCAGAGGCGGCTCCTCCGGCGGCTGAAGCACGAGCGTGTCGTCGGGCGGGGACACAGGGATCCGCCGCCCGTCATGGAGCACCGCCACATGGTCGACGGCCCCATGGTCGACGTACACATCCTCGAAGACCCCATAGGGCGCGCCCTTTCCGGGGGGTGCGACCACATGGAATCCGGGGTAGCTGGCGAGAGCCAGCTCGATCGCGGCGCCGCTGAGGGCTCGCCCGACCGCGTCCTGGTCGGCGTCCCGGACGACGAGTCGGAGCAGGGCGCTCGCGGTCTCCTCGGTGGGGGCGTCGGGATGGTCGGTGCGGGCGAGCTGCCAACCGACGTGCGCCGGACGGGACTTGGCGGCGTCGAGCACGGCCTCCAGCTGTTCCCGCACGAGGGCGGCCTTGCGTTCGATGTCCAAGCCCGTGAGGACGAAGACGACCTCGTTGCGGAAGCCGCCGAGCCGGTTGAGCCCCACCTTGAGGGTCGGCGGCGGCGCCTCCCCGCGCACGCCCTCGATCCGTACGCGGTCCGGCCCGTCCTGTGTCAGCCGTACGGTGTCGAGCCGGGCCGTGACATCGGGGCCCGCGTACCGGGCGCCGGACGTCTCGTAGAGGAGCTGCGCGGTGACCGTGCCGACGTCCACGAGGCCGCCGGTGCCGTCGTGTTTGGTGATGACGCTGCTGCCGTCCTCGTGGAGTTCGGCGACCGGGAAGCCCGGGTGGCGCAGCCGTTCGAGGGGGTGTTCGGCGAAGAAGGCGTAGTTGCCGCCGGTGGCCTGGGTTCCGCACTCCAGTACGTGCCCCGCGGCGACGGCGCCCGCGAGCCGGTCGTACTCCTCGGGCCCCCAGCCGAAGTGCGCCACGGCGGGCCCGGTGACCAGCGCGGCGTCGGTGACGCGGCCGGTGACGACGATGTCCGCGCCCGCCCGCAGACACGCGGCGATCCCGGCGCCGCCGAGGTAGGCATGCGCGGCGAGACTTCCCGGACGGTGCCGTGTCAGGTCGTCGCCCTCGACGTGGGCGACGACGGCCGGGATGCCGAGCCGCTCGGCCAACTTCCGTACGGCGTCGGCCAGTCCGGCGGGATTGAGCCCACCGGCGTTCGTCACGATGCGCACGCCGCGCTCGTGGGCGAGCCCGAGGCACTCCTCCAACTGGCGCAGGAACGTGCGGGCGTAGCCGGCCGACGGGTCCTTCAGGCGGTCGCGGCCCAGGATGAGCATGGTCAGTTCGGCGAGGTAGTCGCCGGTGAGCACGTCCAGCGGGCCGCCGGTGAGCATCTCGCGCAGGGCGTCGAAGCGGTCGCCGTAGAAGCCTGAGGCGTTGCCTATGCGCAGGGCCCGCGTCACCGACGGCCGCCCTTCGGCTCACGCCCCGCCCCCGGCGGCCCCGCGAAGGCCTGCGCGATGTCCAGCCACCGGTCGGCGTCGGGGCCCTGCGCCCGTACGGCGAGGTCGGCGCGGTGCGTCCGCCGGGTGACCAGCAGGCAGAAGTCGAGCGCGGGGCCGGTGACCCGCTGCGGCGCGGCCTCGGGGCCGTACGTCCACAACTCGCCCGCCGGACTGACGAGTTCCACCCGGAACTCCTCGCCGGGTGCCGGGAGCCCGTGCACCGCGAAGGCGTAGTCACGCGCCCGCACACCGATGCGGGCCACATGCCGGAGCCGGTCCGTAGGTGCTCGCACCACACCCAGCGTCTCGGCGACGTCGTTCCCGTGGGCCCAGGTCTCCATAAGTCGTGCGGTCGCCATGGAGGCGCCGGACATGGGTGGCCCGTACCAGGGGAAGCGCGTCCCGGCGGGCACCGCACGCAGGGCCTCCTCCAGCGCCCTGCGACCGGCTCGCCACTCGCCGAGCAGTCGGTCGGGGGCCAGCCGCGCGACCTCCTCCGCCCCTTCGTCGACGAAGGTGTCCGGCGCCGCGAGGGCCTTCTCCACCTCCGCCTTGAACGCCTCCGCGTCCGTCACCGCGGTCAGTGCGGCGTGGTCCGTCCAGTGCAGGTGCGCGATCTGGTGGGCGATGGTCCACCCCGGGGCCGGCGTGGGCAACGCCCACTGCTCCTTCCCCAACTCCCCCACCAGCCGGTCGAGTTCAGCACTCTCCCGGCACAGATCGTCGATCACGGACGACGACGGATCGGACACGATGGCGCTCCCCTCGGGGCACGGCGGTGTGCACTCGGAGCATGGCAGCGGCCAAAGAAACAATCAAGCGTGCTTGCATTAATTGACTGAAGCGACTGGGCCCGGTCGGCTGGACCGGGACGCAGCTTCGCCATGCACAGATCACCCCACTAAGCTCCCCGGTCATGCTCACCCCCGCCCCTTCCTCCACCCCCACTCCCCCGCAGCCCGCCCCCGACGCGACCGTCTACCGCCTCGGTATGCGCCGACTGCGGACCGGGCTGCCCGGGACCCTGATCATGGTCGTCACCGGGCCGCTGCCGCTGATCGTGACGGAGGCGAAGGGCGGGGGCGGCGGCGGAAGCTGGGTCTTCGGAGCCCTGTGGCTGCTGCTCGTGGGCGGCCTCGGGGTGCTGATGGCGTGGACGCTGTGGGCCGGTCGCGGAGCGCTGCTCGCGTTCGACGCGTACGGCGTGTGGTGGCGGCCCCGCGCGAACCGGCAGGCTGTGCTTCCGTGGCAGTCGCTGGCCGGGGTCGGCCTGTACTGGGCGTCCAAGGGCGACGCGAAGTCCGGCCGCAAGGTCATGAGCCTGGAGCTGTGCCCGTACGGTGACGTGAACGAGGCCGACCCCGTACTGAAGCCGCTCGCCGTACGCTCCCAGCCGCTGCGCCCGGGGCTGCCCGAGCGCCGCTACCGCCTTGCCATCCCGATGTACGCCAGCCGCCGCTGGGGCCGCGAGCTCGCCGGGGCCGCGTACGCCCGCGCCCCGCAGCTCTGGTTCGGCGAGCACGAGCAGCCGTCGGACTACATGAGCCCGCTGCGCCGCAACGTCAGCTGAGGCTCTCGGCCCCGGCCCCGGCCTCGGTCTGGGCCCCGGCCTGCGTCTCGGTCTGCGTCTCGGTCTGCGTCTCGGTCTGCGTCTCGGTCCGGGCCTGGTCCTGAACCGGGGGCTGAGGCAGGTCCTTGGCCTTGCCCCGACCGATCTGCGTCCGAACCGCGCCCATGCTCGCCGCGATGACGAAGGCGATGGCGAGGGCCTCGGTCGCGGAGAGGGCCTGGTCGAGGACGAGGAAGCCGGCAGTCGCGGCGATGGCCGGTTCGAGGCTCATCATGATCGCGAAGGTGGAGGCGGGCAGCCGTCGTAGCGCGAGCAGTTCGAGGGTGTAGGGCAGGACCGAGGACAGGATGGCGACGGCACCGCCCAGGGCGAAGGTCGTCGGATTGAGCAGCTTCGAGCCGGACTCGACGATGCCGAGCGGCATGAACAGCACCGCGGCGACCACCATGGCGAGCGCGAGCCCATCGGCCTGCGGGAAGCGTCGGCCCGTACGGGCGCTGAAGACTATGTACGCAGCCCACATGGCGCCTGCCGACAGGGCGAAGGCGACGCCGACCGGGTCGAGACTGCCGAAGCCTCCGCCGCCGAGCAGGAACACGCCGACGAGGGCGAGCCCCGCCCAGACGAGGTTGAGCGCGCGGCGGGAGGCGATCACGGAGAGGGCGAGCGGGCCGAGCACTTCGAGCGTGACGGCCGTGCCGAGCGGGATGCGGTCGACGGACTGGTAGAAGAGCCCGTTCATCGCGGCCATGGTGGCACCGAAGACGACGATGGTGCCCCAGTCGGCGCGTGTGTACCCCCGCACCTTGGGCCGGCACACCACGAGCAGCACGATCGCGGCGACGAACAGCCGCAGGGTCACGACCCCGAGCGCCCCGACGCGCGGCATCAGCGTCACGGCGAGCGCGCCGCCGAACTGCACCGAGATGCCTCCGGCGAGGACGAGACCCACGGGGCCGAGCGCGCCCCATCGCCGGGCAGCACCCGCGGGGGCGGACGGGGGCAGGTCAGCGCTGGGGTGATTCACAGAGGCCGTCCAGGTAGGTCACGTCAGGATTCGCAGGATTCACAAGGCTTGCAGGACTCGCAGGACTTGCAGGATTCGTTGGAGACTTCGCTTGATCATCTGTGCATCAAGATGAACTCTCAGGTCCAGAGTAATGGACTACGTCAGGCCTGTGAACCTCTTTTGCGGCTTACGGGGCCGCAGAGCGCATTCACTGGTCAGTGTTCACACTGGTAGTGAGGGGGGTTGCCCTTCGGGGGGCTTCTCAGGAGGCCACCATGTCGGCTCCCACACCACAGGCCGGGCCCAAGGTGCTCTGGCCCGCGATCGCCGGAGTGCTCTCCGGCGGCTTGCTGATCACCGGCCAGCTGCTGTTCTGGCGTACGCCCGAGACGGACAAGCGCGGCGCGCTCGTCACACTGGTCCACTACTACCGCGACGAAGGCAACCAGAACCTCTCCGAGGCCACCGCCCTGATCCTGCTGGGCGCGGGCCTGCTCTTCCTGTGGTTCCTGGCCGAGCTGTCCCGCCGTTCGGACACCCGCTCCAAGCTGGTCCTGGCCGGTGGCCTGGTCTTCACGATCGGCATCATGCTCGCGGGCGTGGCAGGCAACGTCTTCGCGATCACCGCGAACCACTCGAAGGACTTCTTGGTGATCCCGGGCACGGCCCTGCTGTCGATGGTCCTCCTGGACGTGGCGTACGGCGCCACGATCGCCGCCATGCTCGGCGCGAGCGTCCTGCTCTTCGCGGTCTGGCGGAACCACGCCCTGCCCTCCTGGCTGACCTGGACGGGCTTCGTGATCGCCATCCTCTGCCTCGGCGGCCCCTTCAGCGCCTGGGGCACGCCCCTGCTCGTGGGGGCCTGGACGCTCCTAGCGGGCGCCGTACTGATCGCCACCGGGGCCGGGGCCGGAATCGGCGCCGGCACCACCACTGGCACCCGGCCCTCCGCACCGCCCCCCACCACCAACACCACCGACACCAGTCCCTGACCGTTGCCCCCCGATCCCTGGCTTGCCGCTCGTTGCCTTGACCCGGCAAGTCGGACGGGTCGTGCGCTGCCGGTGGCGGGCATGGGGCGGGCGGCGGCTGACGTGCTCAAATACGCGGACGGGGGACTCGTAGGAAAGGTGAGGGCACGGTGGGGGCGGCGAGGAGCAAGGCGACAGGGAACGTGGCGTGGGTGCTGATCGCCGTCCTGGCTCTCGGTGTCGGGGTGGCGTCGGCCTTCCAGATCCGCGGAGCGCTGGAGCGGGAGCGGGAGTTTCACGCCGCGCCTGCGTGCGCCTCCGCCCCGGTGAAGGTGTCGGAGTGCGTGTGGAAGCAGGAGTTCACCGTTCGCAGGGCCGACATGCACAACGGGGACCGGGGCGAGTCGCCGGAGGCGGACCTGCTGCTGCCGTCCGGTAAACCGTGGCATGTGACGTTCCTGCAAACCGAGCCGGTGATGTCGGGGATGGAGCCGGACGACAAGGTGGTCGGCCTGATCTGGCGCGGTCAGGTCGTCGAGGTACGCGACACCCACGGACAGCGGCAGCAGACGTCCGCCGGGCCCGTGGGGTGGCCCGAGGACCGCCTCGGCGGCGCGCTCGCCTGTCTCTCCTTCGGCCTGACCGCCCTCGTCGGAGGACTGTGGCCCTTCTTCGCCCGCGGCAACCGGCGCCACGCGAAAGCAGCGACCGTGATGCGCTGGCACGGCCTCGGCATGGGCGCCACGGCCATCCTGACCCTCTGGGCGCAGGCGGCCAACGACTGGCCCCTGTGGTCGATCCCCGCAATCTGGGGACCCCTCGCGCTGCTCCTCCTCGCCTCGATGACGGCCTTCGTCCTGGCCGCCCTCCGCGGCGAATTGGATGACGACGACACCCCTTCCCTCGCGGCCAACCCGGCCGCTTGGAACTCCTGACGAAATGAGCAGTGGCGAACGGTGTGTCCTTGGGCACTTGGTGCGATCGCGTACTGCCCGACGCCGCCCGGGAAGGGCTCGTGATCGGCATCAACTGGAGCGGGCCGCGCCTGGCCGGCTGGAGCTTCACCCCCAAGGAAGTCCTCAACCGGCCGGCGGCGGCTGACCAGTGCCGCATCAGGCAACGTTCGCCCTGGCGAGGAACCAAGCCAAGACAGCCACGCCGATGGGTAACGCAACAAGGTAGCCGAGGAGGATATCGACGCCCGGATCAGCCAGCGCAGGAAAGGCCCGGTTCACTGCTGCAGTCACGAGCAGTCTCACCGTTGCCAGCGCAAGGAGAGCGGCAACAACAGCAAGCCGACGCGGCGGGCCCGCCCCGCTGTACAACTCAGCCGCAGGCCCGATCGCGATGAAGCCCGTCACGACGCCGACAAGACTGGTGTCGGGCAGCCACCCGAACGGCCACCCCACCAGAGCGACCAACCCGGAAAGAGCGAGGCCGCCCAGTTCCAGCGCGATGGTGGCCACTACCGGGCGGTCCCACGAGGGGTGTTGGATGGAGCCGTTCCCACTGTCCTTCTCATCGGCCACGTTGTCAGAGTAGCCATCGACAGGGCGAACGTTGCCTGATGCGGCACCAGCTCACGGCATCGCTCACCGATGTCGCCGCGGATCTCCCAGCGGATCCGCAGTCGACGGAACCAGTGCAGGCGGGCGAACGCGCGCTCCACGACCCAGCGTTGCTTGCCCGGACCGGAGCCGTGCTCGGTGCCGCGGCGGGCGATCTGCGCTTTCACGCCGAGGTTCCGGACGAGGCGCCGTTACTTGTCGTGGTCGTAGCCTCGGTCGGCCGGCACCACGTCGGGACAGGGTGCCAGGTCACCAGGGGCCGGACGGGGTGCCGTGGTGATCGGCTTCGGCCAGGCGCATCTGTGCTCATGCAATCGCTCCGCCGCACACAGCCGGCATCAGGTGCCCTCCAGCCCCTCCGCCAACACCTCCGCCAGGTGCCGCGCCCTCACCCCGGCCAGCTGTTCCAGTTGCGTGCGGCAGGAGAAGCCGTCCGCCAGGACGGCCGTGTCGGGGGGCGCTGCCCGTACCGCCGGGAGCAGTTGGTCCTCTGCGCAGGAGGTCGAGACGTCGTAGTGGCCTTTTTCGAAGCCGAAGTTGCCTGCCAGGCCGCAGCAGCCGCCCGAGAGGTCGCCGGTCAGGCCCGCGGCCTCGCGCAGGCGACGGTCGGCCGTGTCGCCGAGGACCGCGTGCTGGTGGCAGTGGGTCTGGCCGGCGACGGGGCGGTCGAGGCGGGGTGGGGTCCAGTGCGGGGCGTGGCGTTCCAGGGCCTCGGCGAAGGTCATCACCGCTGAGGCCAGGCGGGCCGCCCGCGGATCGTCGTGCAGCAGCTCCGGGAGGTCCGTGCGCAGGGCGGCGGCGCAGCTCGGCTCCAGGACCACGACCTGGGTGCCCATCTCGATGAACGGTTCCATCAGGTCGAGCGTGCGGCGCAGCACGGCGCGGGCGCGGTCGAGTTGACCGGTGGAGACGTACGTCAGGCCGCAGCAGACCCGCCGTCGGCGACGCGGCAGGAACACGTTGAAGCCACGGAGCCCCTTCGACACCCCGTCCCCGACAGCCGCCCTCGACCCACCACCGCCCATCGGCGCCCCCGAAACCCCCTCGCCGAACCGCGACTCCACCTCCGCCTCCAAATCCAGCGCCCCCGAAGCCCCGTCACCAAACCCCGCCTCCGCCTCCGAAACCCCCTCGCCGAACCGCGACTCCACCTCCGCCTCCGCCTCCGAATCCACCGCCCCCGAAACCCCGCCGCCGGACCCCGGCCCAGAAACCCCCGCCCCGCCCCCCACATCACGCACCGGCCCCCATTCCATCCGCACCCGCGGTGGCAGCAGGACGTTCACGCCTGCTGCCTCCAGGACCCGTACCGCCGCGCGGCCGACGTTCGGTGAGAGGTGCTCGGTGAAGGTGTCGGGCCACAGGACGACGGTCTCCCCTGAGCCGCCGAAGCCCGGGAAGGGTCCGCGCGCCCGCCCCCGTTTCCTGGCCCGGACGTAGGCCCGTGCCCGGTCGCGGAACCGTCGCGACCACCAGCGGCTGAACGTCTCCCGTGCCAGCCTCGGGATCTCCCGTTCGGGCGCGATGCCGGCCAGGTGTTTCGCCATGGCCGCCAGCGGGCGTACGGAGGCGAGGGAGTTGACCAGTCGGGCCGAGTGGGTTCGCCGTACGGCGGCGAGCCACACCGGGAGGCGGCCCATCGCGTAGTGCGCGGCCGGACGGCGGCGGCCCGCGTAGTGGTGGTGGAGGAACTCCGCCTTGTAGGTGGCCATGTCGACGCCGACCGGGCAGTCGGACCGGCAGCCCTTGCAGGACAGGCAGAGGTCCAGTGCGTCGCGGACCTCCGCCGAGCGCCAGCCGTCGGTGACGACCTCGCCCGCGAGCATCTCGTGCAGCAGTCGCGCCCGCCCACGGGTGGAGTGCTCCTCCTCGCCGGTCGCCCGGAAGGACGGGCACATCACCGAGGTGCCTGAACCCCCGGACGGCGTACGGCATTTGGCGACCCCCACACACCTGCGCACCGCCGCCGAGAAGTCCCCGCCGTCCGCCGGATACCCGAACTCCACGTCCACCGGCTCACGCGGCAGCACCGCGAACCGCAGGTTCTCGTCCAGCCGGTGCGGCCGTACGAGCATCCCGGGGTTGAGGAGGTCGCCGGGGTCCCAGAGGCCCTTCGCGCGCTCGAAGAGGCTCACCATCTCCTGGCCGTACATGACGGGGAGAAGCTCCGCGCGCGCCTGTCCGTCCCCGTGCTCGCCCGAGAGCGAGCCGCCGTGGGAGACCACCACCTGTGCCAGCTCCTCGGAGAAGCGGCGGAAGCGGCCGATCCCGTCGGTCGTCAGCAGATCGAAGTCGATGCGGACGTGGATGCAGCCGTCGCCGAAGTGCCCGTAGGGCGTGCCGCGCAGGCCGTGGGAGGTCAACAGCTCCCGGAAGTCGCGGAGATACGCGCCGAGCCGGGCCGGTGGCACCGCGCAGTCCTCCCATCCGGGCCAGGCCTCGCTGCCGTCCGGCATCCGGGTCGCCGTACCGCTCGCGTCCTCCCTGATCCGCCACAGGGCGCGCTGTCCGGCCGGGTCGGTGACCACCAGGGAGCCGTGGGAGCCGCGTGGGCCGGTGACGTCGGCGGCGCGCACGATCTCGTCCCCGCGCGCGCGTGCCTCCCCCGGCGTGGAGCCGCCCGTCTCCACGAACAGCCAGGCGCCGCCCCGTGGGAGCCCGGCATCGGAGCGGACGAGATCCGCCGCCATTCCCTCCACCGTCAGCGGCCCGTACGGCAGGAGACCGGCCGCCGCCTCCGCCGCCGCGCTCTCGTCCGCGTACGCCAGCACCGCCAGCGCTCGCGCGCGGGGCGCCTCCACCAGTCGTACGACCGCCTCGGTCAGCACCCCCCAGGTGCCCTCGGAGCCGCAGAAGGCGCGGGCGACATCCGCGCCCCTCTCGGGGAGGAGGGCGTCCAGGGCGTAACCGGAGATACGGCGGGGGAGGTCCGGGAAGCCCGTGCGCAGGCGCGCCAACTCGCCCTCCACCAGGGACCGCAGACCGTCGGGGGCGCCCGCCCAGCCCTGGCCCAGCACCGAGGGGGTGCCGTGACCGTCGATCACCGACAGCTCGCGCACGCTGTCCGCCGTGGTCCCCCAGGCGACCGAGTGCGAGCCGCACGAGTTGTTCCCGATCATTCCGCCGAGCGTGCAGCGGCTGTGGGTCGAGGGGTCGGGGCCGAAGCGCAGGCCGTGCGGGGCGGCGGCCTCCTGGAGGCGGTCCAGGACGACACCGGGCTGGACCACCGCCGTGCGCGCCTCCGGGTCCAGCGACACGATCCGGTTCATGTGACGGGTGAAGTCCAGCACCACGCCCGTACCCGTCGCCTGCCCGGCGATCGATGTGCCGCCGCCGCGCGGCACGACCGGTACACCCAGCCCGCGGCAGACGGCCAGGGCCGCCGCCACGTCGTCGGCGTCCCGCGGGGCGACGACGCCGAGTGGCACCCGCCGGTAGTTGGACGCGTCCATGGTCGTCAGCGCCCGCGCGGTCGCGTCGAAGGCGACCTCGCCGCGCACGGCCTTCTCCAGCCCTGCCCGCAGTGCCCCGAGATCCGTCATGCCCCCAGGATGCCTCCCGCCACTGACAGTGACCCGTAGGCAGCGTTACGTGGTCGCATCGCCACCGGGGCCACCGTCCCGTACAGCCGCCCCACAGCGACCGGGTGCCGTTCCGTCCCGAATTGCACACGGATTCCAAGACCGGAAACGGAACCTTCCCAATTCGATCACGAACTCTCATATAGTGACCGCCAGTTGAGCATCAGGTGTCGCTTCTCGCCCAGGACACGACCGAGGACCGAGGACACATTCATGACCCCGCCCACCCCCTCCGGCTCCGGCGAACGACCCACCTTCCGCGCCGTGGCACCCGTTCCCCTGATCGTCGCCGTACTGGCCGCCCCCGCCGCGGGCGTGGCCGTCGCGCTGGCACCCGACTCGGTGCGAACCCCCCTCGCCTGGGGCGCGGGCGCGGCCCTTCTGCTGCTGTGCACGGCCATCGCCTCCGCCTCCCACGCCGTACAGACGTCGCGTCTCGTGCGCCGCCGGCTCGACTCCGTGACCCAGGACGCCGGACGGCTCCTTCAGGAACGGGCGAGGCTGGCCTCGGAGTTCAACCAGGAGCGGACCCGGCTGACCGACGAGTCCGCCCAGGAACAGGCACGCCTCAAGGAGGAGGCCGCCCGCGAACGGGCCCGCCTGACCGACGGATTCACCCGGGAACGGGCGCGGCTCACCGAGGAGTTCACCCGGGAGCAGACCCGCCTCACCGAGGAGAACGTCCGCCTGGCCCGGCGCGTCCGGCAGGCCACCGGCGACCGTGCCGCCGCGATCTCGGCCACCGCCAACGCGGCCGCCCGGATGCAGGCACTGTCCACCGGGATGCTCGCCGACCTGCGCGCCATGGAGGAGAAGCACTCCGACGAGGAAGTCCTCGCCGACCTCCTCCACCTCGACCACCGCACCGCCCAGGCGGGCCGCCTCGCCGACTCCGTCGCCGTCCTCACCGGCGCGCGCTCCGGCCGCCGCTGGGCGCGGCCCATCGTCATGGAGTCGATCCTGCGCGGCGCCATGGGCCGTATCGGCGGCTACCAGCGCGTGCGCGTGCACTCCTCCAGCGAGGCCGCCGTCGCCGGGCACGCCGCCGAGGGCGTGATGCACGCGCTCGCCGAACTCCTCGACAACGCCGCGAACTTCTCGCCGCCGACCGCCGAAGTCCACGTCTACGTGGAAGAGGTTCCCGCGGGCGTCATCGTGTCCGTGGAGGACAGCGGCCTGGTGATGGGCGACGTCCAGCTGCGCCGTGCCGAACGCGCCGTCTCCGCGGACGCCGAGAACCCGGCCGCGCTGGGCGGGCTCTCCGGCACCCGGCTCGGGCTCGCGGTCGTCGGGCGGCTCGCCCGCAAGCACGGCCTGAAGGTGTCCTTCCGGCCCTCCGCGCGCGGCGGCACCGGCGTCCTCGTCCTGATCCCGCAGGACATCCTCACGCGCCCGTCCGCCCCGCTGCCCGGCGGCCCGGAGGCCACCACGCCGGAGGCCACCGCGACGGGAGCATCCGCGACGGCGGCATCCGCGGTAGCGCAGGACCACGCCGACGAGCCGCGCCCCCAGAGCTCCCCCGTGTCGTACGCCGCCGCACGCTCCACCGGGGACCTCGACCCGGACCCGGTCCCCACCCACGAGTCGCCCGACCACAGCGGAGTCGGCGCCGACACCGGCGGCCTCCCCAAGCGCCGCCGCGGCCGCACCCTCGCCCACGCCGAGCGCAGCCGCGCCCACGCCGCCGACCGCAGCGACCGCGAGCCCCCCACGGCCGACGCCGCCAAGGCCAGGGCCGCCCGGTTCAACAGCTTCCGCCAGGCGGTACGGGGAACGGCGCCCGACAGCACCGTGGGAGAGACAGCCCCCGACGAAGCCGTACAAGGCGACGAAGCCGTACGGGACACGGCCCCCGCCACCCCCTCGCAGCCGCACCAGCACCCGGAAGGCGACACCACCCCATGACCGGCAGCACCACCACCGCCGACGAGAAGCTCACCTGGCTCATCGAGGGTCTGCTCGAACGCACTCCGGGCGCCCGGCACGCCCTCGTGCTCTCCCGCGACGGCCTGAAGCTGTGCCGTACGCCGGAACTCTCCGTCGACCAGGCCGACCAGCTCGCCGCGATCGCCGCCGGCATCCAGTCGCTCTCCCACGGGGCGTCCATGGAGTTCGGCGACGGTAGCGGCGGCGTGCGGTCCGCGATGGCCGAGTTCTACGGCGGGGTCCTGTTCATCGTCGAGGCGGGCGAGGGCGCGCACCTCGCCGTGGTCACGGCCGAGGAGGCCGACGCCGGGCTCGTCGGGCACAACATGAGCGAGCTGGTCGAGCAGTTGGGCGAACACCTGCGCGCGGAACCCCGTACGTCATGAGCCGGCCGGGCAGGGACGACGCGCCGGACCGGCTCTACACCCTCACCGGGGGGCGCAGCCGGTCCGGCCCCGACGCCCCGTTCGACCTGGTGACGCTCGTCGTCGCCGAGTGCGATCCCGTGGTGGGCATGCAGTCGGAGCACGCCGCGATCCTGCGCCTCGCCCAGCGGCCCACGGCCGTGGTGGAGATCGCCGCCGAGCTGCGACTGCCGGTGAGCATCACGAAGATCCTGCTCTCCGACCTCCTCGCCGCGGGCCGGGTCAGCGCCCGCCACCCGCACCACTCCGCTCTTCCCGACCCCGACATCCTGGAGCAGGTGCTCGTTGGACTCCGTAACCTCTGACGCGATCTCCGACGCGACCACGACCGCGACCACGACCGCGACGACGACCGCTGCCTCCGACGCGCGCACCCCGCTGGGCGAGACGGCCGACAACGGTCTGAAGATCGTGGTCGTCGGCGGCTTCGGCGTCGGCAAGACCACCCTGGTCCGCTCCGTGAGCGAGATACGTCCCCTCAACACCGAGGAGACGATGACGCGCGCCGGCGAGGCGGTCGACGACATCAGCGAGGTCCGCGGCAAGACCGCGACCACCGTCGCCTTCGACTTCGGCCGCATCACGCTCGACGCGCGCAACGTGCTGTACCTCTTCGGCGCGCCCGGGCAGGAGCGCTTCTGGTTCCTGTGGGACCGGCTCTTCGCCGGCACGCTCGGCGCGGTCGTCCTCGTCGACACCCGGCGCATCGACGACTCCTGGTACGCCATCGACCGCCTGGAGCACCACGGCACCCCGTTCATCGTCGCCTGCAACGACTTCGGCGGGCCCGCCCACACCCCCGCGCAGATCCGCGAGGCCCTCGACCTCGACCCGCACATCCCGCTGCTCGACTGCGACGCCCGCTCGCGCGCGTCCAGCAAGCAGGTGCTGATCACGCTCGTCGAGCACCTCCAGTCCCACTACGCGCCCAGATCACCGGAGTTGGCCCTGTGACCGCTGCCCCCGTGCCCCTGAGCGGGCCCAGGTTCCAGACCGAACCCACCGAGCTGTACCGGGAGATGCGGCGCGACCACGGCTCCGTGGTGCCGGTCGTGCTCGACGGCGACATCCCCGCCTGGCTGGTCCTCGGCTACCGCGAACTGCACCAGGTCACCGGCGATCCCGTGCTCTTCAGCCGGGACTCCGACCTGTGGAGCCAGTGGGACAACATCCCCGCCGACTGGCCGCTGCTGCCGATGATCGGCCGCAAGCAGCCCTCGATCCTCTACACGGTCGGCGAACGCCACCGCGAGCGCGCCGGCATGATCAGCGACGCGCTGGAGGCCGTCGACCCGTTCGAACTCCGCGCCCACGCCGAGAAGTTCGCCGACGAACTGATCGACGCGGTCTGCGCCAAGGGCGAGACGGACATCGTCGGTGACTACGCGGCACTGCTGCCCGTGCGCGTACTGGCGCGGCTGTACGGCTTCCCGGACGAGCAGGGGCCGGGCCTGGTCACGGCACTCAACGACATGATCAACGGGCGGGAGGGCGCCCTGGCCGGACAGCAGCACGTGGCGTCCTCCATGGCCCAGCTGCTCGCGGACCGGGCGGCCGAACCCGCGGACGACGTGGTCAGCCGCATGCTGGCCGACACGGCCGGGTTCACGCACGAGGAGATCACCCAGGACCTGATGGTCATGATGGCGGCCGGCCACCAGCCGACCGCCGACTGGATCGGCAACTCGCTGCGCCTGATGCTCACGGACGACCGCTTCGCCGCCTCCCTCTTCGGCGGCCGGCACAGCGTCGCCGAGGCCATGAACGAGGTCCTCTGGGAGGACACCCCGACCCAGAACGTGGCCGGCCGCTGGGCCTCCCGCGACACCCAGCTCGGCGGCCTCCGCGTCCGCGCCGGCGACCTGCTGCTGCTGGGCCTGCAGGGCGCCAACTCCGACCCTCAGGTCCGTGTCGACGGCTCCGCCCTCACCGGCGGCAACAACGCGCACTTCTCCTTCGGCCACGGCGAGCACCGCTGCCCGTTCCCGGCCCAGGAGGTCGCGGAGGTCATCGCGCGTACGGGCATCGAGGTCGTCCTCGACCGGCTGCCGGACATCGACCTCGCCGTACCGGCCGAGTCGTTGACGCGCCGGCCGTCACCTTGGCTGCGGGGGCTGAGCGAACTCCCGGTGCGGTTCACACCGGTGCCGGTGCGCTGAGCACGGGCGCCCGTACCCCGAGCACCCCCTACCGGACACCGGTACCCGCGCGCCGAGCACCCGCACGGCGAGAACACCGAACAACGCCTACCCCGGCCCTTGGAGGCACCCCCGCATGACCGCTGGTACCGAAGAGACCCGTATCCCCCTGGACCCCTTCGTCACCGACCTGGACGGCGAGAGCGCCCGGCTGCGCGCGGCGGGACCGCTCGCCGCCGTGGAGCTGCCCGGCGGCGTCCCGGTCTGGGCGGTCACGCACCACGCCGAGGCGCGCGCGCTGCTCACCGACCCCCGCCTGGTGAAGGACATCAACGTGTGGGGCGCCTGGCAGCGCGGCGAGATAGCCGCCGACTGGCCGCTCATCGGGCTCGCCAACCCGGGCCGCTCCATGCTCACCGTGGACGGCGCGGACCACCGCCGGATGCGGACCCTCGTGGCGCAGGCGCTCACCCCGCGCCGTGTGGAGCAGATGCGCGAGCGGATCACCAAGCTGACGGAGGGCCTCCTCGACGGCCTGGGCGCCGTGGAGCGCGACGTCGTCGACCTGAAGGCCGACTTCGCCTACCCGCTGCCCATGTTCGTCATCGCCGACCTGATGGGCATCGACGAGTCCCGTCTGCCCCGCCTCAAGGAACTCTTCGAGAAGTTCTTCTCCACCCAGACCCCGCCCGCCGAGGTCATCGCCACGCTGACCGAGCTGGCCGGGATCATGGCGGAGACGGTCGCGGCGAAGCGCGCGGAGCCCGGCGACGACCTGACCAGCGCCCTGATCCTCGCCTCCGAGGACGGCGACCACCTCACCGACGAGGAGATCGTCTCCACCCTCCAGCTGATGGTCGCGGCCGGACACGAGACGACGATCTCCCTCATCGCCAACGCCGTCGTCAACCTCTCCACCCATCCCGAGCAGCGCGCCCTGGTCCTCTCGGGCGAGACGGACTGGTCCGCGGTGGTCGAGGAGACCCTCCGCTTCTCCACCCCCACCTCCCACGTCCTGATCCGCTTCGCGACGGAGGACGTGCCCGTCGGCGACAAGGTCATCCCGGCCGGCGACGCGCTGATCGTCTCCTACGGCGCCATCGGCCGCGACGAGAAGGCCCACGGGGCGAGCGCGGGCGACTTCGACATCACCCGCACCACGGAGAACCGCCACATCTCCTTCGGCCACGGCCCGCACGTGTGCCCCGGCGCGGCCCTGTCCCGCCTGGAGGCGGGGGTGGCGCTGCCCGCCCTGTACGAGCGCTTCCCGGGCCTCGACCTGGCGGTCCCCGCCGCCGAGCTCCGCAACAAGCCGGTGGTGACGCAGAACGACCTGTTCGAGCTGCCGGTGCGGCTGGCGTAGATCAGCCCGTTCGGCGGGAAATCCAGCCTCTCCGGCGTTTGCGGAGCGGGGGTCCGGGGGCAGCGCCCCCCTGGCCCCCGGACGGGCGCGTCTCACCCGACGGACGACGTTTCGCCCAGGTTTCCCGGAACGGCTAGGCTCCCGTCGTGGCTGAGATCCAGATTCCCGCTGACATCAAGCCCGCCGACGGACGTTTCGGCGCGGGCCCCTCCAAGGTGCGGACGGAAGCGCTGGACGCGCTGGCCGCCACCGGCACATCCCTCCTCGGTACCTCCCACCGCCAGGCCCCGGTCAAGAACCTGGTCGGCAAGGTCATCGAGGGCGTGAGCAGCCTCTTCTCCCTCCCCGAGGGGTACGAGGTCGTCCTCGGCAACGGCGGCTCGACCGCGTTCTGGGACGTCGCGACGCACGGCCTGATCGAGAACAAGTCGCAGCACCTGAACTTCGGTGAGTTCTCCTCGAAGTTCGCGAAGGCCTCGAAGCTCGCCCCGTGGCTGGCCGAGCCGACCGTCATCGCCTCCGACCCGGGCACGCACCCGGAGCCGCAGGCCGAGGCGGGCGTGGACGTGTACGCCTTCACCCACAACGAGACCTCCACCGGTGTCGCCGCGCCCATCAAGCGCGTGGCCGGTGCCGACGAGGGCGCCCTCGTCCTCGTGGACGCCACCTCCGGCGCGGGCGGCCTCCCGGTCGACATCACCGAGACGGACGTCTACTACTTCGCCCCGCAGAAGTCCTTCGCCTCCGACGGCGGCCTGTGGATCGGCGTCTTCTCCCCGGCCGCGATCGAGCGCGCCGAGCGCATCCACGCGTCCGGCCGCCACGTGCCGGAGTTCTTCTCGCTCCCCACGGCGATCGACAACTCCCGCAAGAACCAGACGTACAACACCCCGGCCCTCGCCACCCTCTTCCTGCTCAACGAGCAGCTGGAGTGGATCAACGGCCAGGGCGGTCTGGCCTGGTCGACGGCGCGTACGAAGGACTCCTCCTCGCGCCTGTACTCCTGGGCCGAGGACTCCAAGCACGCGACCCCGTTCGTGACGGACCCGGCCAAGCGCTCGCAGGTCATCGGCACGATCGACTTCTCCGACGAGGTCGACGCCGCCGCCGTGGCCAAGGTGCTGCGCGCCAACGGCATCGTCGACACCGAGCCCTACCGCAAGCTCGGCCGCAACCAGCTCCGCGTCGCCATGTTCCCGGCAATCGACCCGGCGGACGTCGAGGCCCTCACGAAGTGCATCGACTACGTGATCGAGAAGCTCTGACCTTCTCTCGTACGACGACGAGGGCGCCCGGCGAACACCGGGCGCCCTTCTTAGTATCCGCGCGGCGGAACTCACGGCTTGTGGGTCACCCAGAGCAGTTCCGCCGGCCAGCGGTGTGCCCAGTCGGGTGGGTCGGTTTCGTTGTAGCCGTTGGGTGTTCCGCGTTCGGGCCGCGGCTCGATGAGGTCGTCGATGACGAGACCCGCGCCGCGCAGGACCTTGACCCAGTCGCCGTAGGTGAGCTGATAGCTGGTCGCGCCGTCGTCTTCGGCGATGGCGCTCAGCCCGAAGTAGTCCTGCTGCAGCGTCGTGGTCACGCGGCCGGCGGCCTCGTCGTAGCACGCTTCGAACCATGGGCTGGCGACGTTGAACACCAGGCGCCCGCCTCGGCGCAGGATGCGTGCGGCCTGCGGGACGGCCAGGTGCGGGGGCGCCCAGCTGAGCCCGCCGAAGTCGCAGAACACCAGGTCGAAGCTGTCGGCGGCGAAGGGGAGTTGTTCGGCGGCGCCCTGCACCAGCGGGTAGCGGGCCTCTCCCATCGCGCGGGCCGCTGCGGCGAGTTGGGCTTCGGACAGGTCGAGCCCGACCACGGTGGCGCCCTCGGCGGCGAGCGCCCTGGACCACTGGCCGGCGCCGCAGCCGAGTTCGAGGACGCGCTTGCCGGTGACGTCGCCCAGGGCGTGCAGGTGCGCGTCGGGGATGGAGTACATGCCCCACAGCCGGGGTGCGGCGCCGATCTGCGGGTCGTGCTCGTGCTGGTAGGCGCTGCTGATCCGGTTCCAGAGCCGCCGGTTGGCGGGGATGCTGTCCACCTGCCGACTCCAGCACTGCCTGCCGGGGGCGGTCAACACGAATGTGCGTTGAGCCCAGCAGCGACAGACCCCTGCGGAGGAGCAGTCGGCCACCCCCGTACGCCGCTGAAGGGCGCCCGGCGAACACCGGGCGCCCTTCTCTCATGTCGCCGTGCAGCTCGCGGTCGGCGTGGTCCCGCCGCCCGGGGCTCCCCCGAAGCCGAAGCTCGCCGAACCGCCCGTCGGCACTGCTCCGTTGTGATCGGCGTTGGCCGCGGTCACCGTTGCCCCGGTCTGGGTGTACGACGCGTTCCACATGTTCGTGACCTTCTGGGCGCCGCTCCAGGTCCAGGTGACCTTCCAGGACTTGAGGGCCGTGGTGCCCGTGTTCGTCACCTTCACCTCGGCGTTGAACCCGCCGCCCCAGTCGCTGCTGACGGTGTAGGCGGCGCTGCACGCGGCCGTGCTCCCGCCGCCTCCGCCCCCTCCACCGCCGCCGGTGCCCGGGAACGCGGGCGCCTTGACACTGGCCAGGTAGCCGTCCTTCACCGTGTCCACGGAGGTCCAGTCGTCCTTCAGGATGCCGCCGGTGTCACCGGAGTTGGGGTTCCACGACCAGAAGGTCCAGGAGATGCTGTCGGCGCCGTACGTGGACGTGGGCCGCATGTACGACACGAGCGCGGCCAGCCACTTCTGGTCGATGGTCGAGGTGAGCGTGGTGCCGAACTCGCCGACCCAGACGGGGGCGATGTTCTGCTTGAAGATGTAGCCCCAGTACTTGTCCCACACGCCCGGCATGTTGGCGGGGAACGAGGGGTCGTTGAACCAGCTCTGCTGGGCGACGCTGGTGGCGTAGTCGTGGGCCGAGTACACGACGCGGTTCGCCACGTTCAGCTGGACCGGGTACTGGGCGACACCCATCAGGTTGCCGCCCCACCAGCCGGACGTGCCGTTGAAGGTCTGCACGCCCTCGACGAAGACCAGCAGGTCGGGGTCGACGGACAGGACCGCGTTCCCGGCCCGCTGGGCGGCGAGCCGCCAGTCCGTCGCCGTGTCCCCGCAGCCCCAACAGGCGGGATCGTGCGGCTCGTTGTGCAGATCGATGCCGATGACGGTGCCCTTGTCGTCGTACCGGGCCGCGAGGGCCTTGAGGTCGGCGATCCACGTGGACTCCGGGACGGCGGAGGTGTACCAGAGGGCCGACTGCCCGCCCGAGTCGGGCCGGTGGCGGTCCAGGATCACCTTGAGCCCGTCCTGACCGGCGTACGAGACGATCTTGTCCATGACCTGAAGGGAGTCCAGGCCCTGCAGGTCGGCGTTCTTGCCGCTGGAGAAGTCGATGCTGTTGGGAACGGTCCCGCTCTTGAAGATGTCGTCGCTGTAAGGCAGCCGGATGGTGTTGTAGCCCAGCGACTTCATCTGGTCGATCATGCTCTTGTAGTCGCGCGACCAGAGGCCGTGGACCACGTGGTTGCCGGTCTCGAAGCCGAACCAGTTGATCCCGGCGATGCGTACGGGCTGGCCCGCGGCATCGAGGATCTGCCGGCCGCTCGTGTGCCAGTAACCGGCGCCGGGGTCCGCCGCACGGGCGGTCTGCGCCCCCGCCAGCGGTATCAGGAGCGCTGCGGCGGCAACGCACAGTGCTCTTCGCAGTCTGCGGAACATGGGGGTGGGTTCCTCTCGGGGAGGCGCGGGCCCGGAACAGAATGGGAGCGCTCCCATTTGCCGCGCACCACCCATGGAAGAGGCTGATCATGAACGCGTCAAGAACTTGGACGGGTGGCAGCCCGTCGATCGGTTTCGGTACAGAAGGACGCAAGTGCCCGGCAGCACGGGTCAGTTCCGGCGCAGCAGCCTCTTCAGTCCGAACACGACGGCCAGAGCGGCGGCGAGAACGAGCGCGCCGACCTTGAAGTTGGCGTTCAGCCCGTCGCTGTCGCCCCCACTGCCGCCCGCGGAGTGCGAACCGCCACCCTTGGACGACGAGCCGCCCTCGCCGCCCCCGGGCACGCTCTCCGCCTTCACCTCGCTGTTCGCGCCCTCGGTGCCGTACATCAGCTCGGACCCGTCGGCGGTGTAGGCGACGGACTCGCCCTGCCTCTGCAACGGGACGTTCAGCCGGCCCTGCTTCTTGATCTTCCCGTCGTTCCAGGAGTACGCGATCCCGCCGAAGTATCCGCGCACGACAAGCTGCTTGCCGTCGGGCGAGAACGCCCCGTCGGTGGTCCACAGGTCGACGTCGGCGATGCGCTTGAAGACGTTGGTGCCGGAGGTGGTCAGCTTCGCCGGTGCCTCGTACAGGCCGCCGCCGTCCTCGTTCTTGGAGACGATGTAGACGCGCCCGGTCTTCGGGTGGACCATCAGCGCCTCGGCGTCCCGGGCCCCGTCCGCGTACTTCACGACGTACTGCGTGGCGCGGATCGTCTGGTCCTTGAGCACCTTCGGCTCGGGCAGCTTGTAGACCCACACGTACTTCCACGTGCCGCCGAGGTTGTCGCCGATGTCGCCGACGTACAGGTCGCCGTCCGGGCCGAGGGAGATCGCCTCGACGTCGCGGGGCGCGCCGACCCCGGTCATCGTGATCCGGGCGACGGTCTCGCCGGTGCTGCTGTCGACGGCGTACAGGTAGGGGCCATCGTCGCTGTCGTTGTGCGTCCAGTAGATGCCGGGGTGGGCATGCGAGGCGACGAGTCCGCTGGACTCGGTGATCCGGGAATCCTTGATGGTGAACCCCTCGTCCCCGTCGGAGGCGACGGCGGGTGCCGCCGACGCGACGACGAGGGCGGCCCCGGCGAGGAACGGAAACGATCGACGCATGCGCATGCCCCAAGCCTGCCATCCCGCACCGGCGTTCGGACCGCGTGTCCAGCCTCACACCCCGCCCGCCCGTGGCCCCGGCACTGATCGACGATGATGAGCGGATGCTCAGGTTCATGCCCGTCGGCGACTCCCAGACGATCGGGAGCGCGGGCGAACACACATGGCGCTACCGGATGTGGCAGCACCTGCGCGCGACGCACGGGGGCCCGTTCCGGATCGTCGGCCCGCGCGAGACGCTCTACGACAAGGCGCTGGAGACCCCGACGTCGTACGAGTACGCGGACCCGGACTTCCCGCGCGCCCACCTCGCCGGCTGGGGCGAGGGCTGGCTCCACATGGCGCCGCTGATCCGCGAGGCGGTGCGCACACAGCGGGCGGACGTCCTGCTCGTCGCCCTCGGCCTGATCGACCTGGGCTTCTACACGAACGCGGTGCAGACCGCGGAGAACATGCGCACCTTCGTCGCCGAGGCCCGGGCGGCCAACCCGCGCGTGCGCATGGTCGTGCTCCCGGTGATACCGAACGTGCGCGCCGAGTCGGACGCCCCGTTCGCCGCCGAGGTCGCCGCCTTCAACGTGCTGCTCGCCAAAGCCGTCGCCGACCTCGACGAACCCCGCTCCCCGCTGCTGCTGGCCTCGCCCCCGTCGTCGTACGACACCGCTTTCGACACGTACGACGGCACGCACCCGAACGCGAGCGGCGAGCACAAGATCGCGGAGGGGTTCGCGGAGGCGATGTACCAGGCGTGGGACCTGGGCGAGCCGTACACGGCCGAAACGGTCTGACCGGTTCTCGGCGTCTCCTGGTCACCGTGCGTATCGTTGTGCTGCGCGGCTGCACCTGTGCGTGGGGCAGCCGGGGAGGAGCGCCACGATGACCGTCCTTGAAGACAGGATCGCGATGGCCGACGCCAACACCGAGCGTTTGGACGAGTGGTTCGAACGACTTGAGCGTATGCCCGTCCCCGAAGGATTCAGGGTCGAGATCGTCGGGGGCAGCGTCTTCATGACACCGCAGCGGGACACTCACTGGGAAATCATCCGCTCGTTCCTGTGGGCCCTTGAGGACAGGTTCGGGAGGAAGGTCAAGGTGTTCTCGGACGTCCGTATCGACTTCCCGGGCCACGAGAACGGCTTCTGCCCGGACGTCGCCCTGCTCAAGGGCTCGTCGAAGAAGGACGCCACGGGCCACTGGCGTTACCAGGATGTCCAGTTCGTCGCAGAGGTCATCTCCAAGGGCACGGCCGAAAACGACTACGTCCACAAGAGGCTCGCGTACGCGGAGGCCGAGGTCCCTCTCTACGTCATCGCCGATCCTTACCAGGGCCGGTGCCACGTCTACACCAACCCCAAGAGCGGCGACTACGAGGACCCGCAGCGGGTGGACTTCGGCACCGACATCGACCTGACCGGCACGGTGGTCGACCTCGTCCTCAAGACCGACAGCTTCCCCCGCGACTGATTCCCCTTGCCTGGAGCGCACTCCAAGCCGTTGGCTTGGGGACCATGAAGTACACGCAGCTCGGACGCACGGGACTCAAGGTCAGCCGACTCGTCCTCGGCACGATGAACTTCGGTCCGCAGACCGACGAGGCCGACAGCCACGCCATCATGGACGCGGCGCTGGCCTCGGGCATCAACTACTTCGATACAGCCAATGTGTACGGGTGGGGCGAGAACAAGGGCCGCACCGAGAGCATCATCGGGAACTGGTTCGCCCAGGGCGGTGACCGCCGCGACAAGGTGGTCCTCGCCACGAAGGTATACGGCAACATGGCCGCCGACGGCGACGCCTGGCCCAACCACGACAAGCTGTCGGCGCTGAACATCCGGCGGGCGGTGGACGCCTCGCTGAAGCGCCTGCAGACCGACTACATCGACATCTACCAGTTCCACCACGTCGACCGGAGCACTCCCTTCGAGGAGATCTGGCAGGCGATCGACACCCTCGTCCAGCAGGGCAAGATCCTGTACGTCGGGTCGTCCAACTTCCCCGGCTACAAGATCGCCCAGGCCAACGAGATCGCCGCCCGGCGCGGCGGCACCATCGGGCTCGTCAGCGAGCAGTGCCTGTACAACCTCTCCGAGCGGCGCGCCGAGATGGAGGTCATCCCGGCCGCGCAGGAGTACGGCCTCGGGGTCATCCCCTGGTCGCCGCTGCACGGCGGGCTGCTGGGCGGGGTCATCAAGAAGGAGGTCACGGGCGGACGCCGTTCCTCCGGCCGCACCGCGGACTCGCTCGCCGACCCCGCCGTACGCGCGCAGGTCCAGGCCTACGAGGACCTGCTCGACAAGCACGGCATCGAGCCCGGCGAGGCGGCCCTGGCCTGGCTGCTGACCCGGCCCGGGGTCACGGGTCCCATCGTCGGCCCGCGCACCGCGGAGCAGCTCGACTCCGCCCTGCGCGCCGTCGAGCTGGAGCTGAGCGAGGAGCTGCTGACCTCACTCGACGAGATCTTCCCTGGGCCGGGGCCGTCTCCGGAAGCGTTTGCCTGGTAGTCCGGCCGGGGGTCCGGGGGTTGCCCCCGGGACAGCACAGCCCGGGGCCGGGGCCGTCTCCGGAGGCGTTTGCCTGGTAGTTCGGACCGGGCAGGTGGGGCGCGGGGGTCGGCGGTTACTTGACCGCCGCCGCCAGCGCCACCACGACGAACATCAGCACGAGCACACCGGCCATGATCCGGTTACGGGTCTTCGGGTTCACATGGTCGAGCCTAACCGGCCGCCCCGAGCGGCTGACGGGCGACCGTCTCGTAGCGGGGCTGCTCCCCCGGCACCCCCGACTTCGGCAGGCGGCTGCGGACGAGGCACAGCTCGCTCACCGTCCAGGTGCGGCCGGCGAAGGCGTCGAGGGCCTCGACGTACGGCTGGGCGTCGAAGGCCTCGCGGCTGCGGGCCACCGTCAGGTGGGGTTTGTAGCGCCGGTGCTCACCCATCGGCACGCCCGCCTTGCGCGCCGCCGCCTCCGCCCGGTCGGCAAGCAGCCGCAGCGCGTCCAGGTCGCCCCGGGCGCCCGCCCACAGCGCCCGCCCGTGACCGAACTGCCCACCGCCCCGCACGGCAAGTGCGAAGGGTTCCGTGCGCCGGGCCGCCCGCTCCAGCCGCAGCGACAGTTCGGGTACGACCTCCTCGTCGACCTCGCCGTAGAAGGCGAGCGTGAAGTGCCAGCCGGGCAGGCCGGTCCAGCGCAGCCCGTCCGAGCCGGGCAGCCGCCGCAACGCGGCGACCACCGGGGCGAGTTCGGCGATCACGTCCTGCGGGGGCAGCACGGCGGCGAAGAGTCTCATGGGACGTCACCCTTCCAGGGATTGGATCACCGGGCGAGGGTGACGCCCTCCGTGAGGCCCTCCGCGACGTCAGACCGCCGTCGCCAGCTCCCGCTGCTGCTCCCGCTGCTCCTTCGGCACGAAGCGGACCCGCGGGTGTCCGTGGTTCCAGCCGACCGCCAGACGCAGGCCGCCGACGCGGGCCAGGACCAGGCCGACGGTGACCGCGGCCGCCGCCGACACCAGGCCGCCGAGGATGAAGCCGACGCGCGGGCCGTAGGTGTCGGTGACCCAGCCGACCAGGGGTGCGCCCAGCGGCGTACCGCCCATGAAGACCATCATGAACAGGGCCATGACGCGGCCGCGCATGGCCGGGTCGGTGGTCATCTGGACCGACGTGTTCGCCGTGACGTTGACCGTCAGGCCGAACATGCCGATCGGCACCATGAGCAGCGCGAACAGCCAGAAGGACGGGACCAGGGCGGCGACGACCTCCAGGACGCCGAAGGCCAGGGCCGCCGCGATCAGCACGCGATGGCGGGCCGTGCCGCGCCGGGCGGCGAGCAGCGCGCCCGCCAGGGAGCCGAGCGCCATCAGCGTGTTGAAGAGGCTGTACCCGCCGGCGCCCACGTGGAAGACGTCGTCCGCGTACGCCGAGAGCCAGACCGGGAAGTTGAAGCCGAACGTGCCGATGAAGCCGATCAGGACGATCGGCCAGATCAGCTCGGGGCGGCTCGCCACGTAGTGCAGGCCCTCGCGGAGCTGGCCCTTGCCGCGCGGGGCGCGCTGGACGACCTGCAGGTCGCGGGCGCGCATGAGCAGCAGGCCGACGATGGGGGCGACGAAGGACAGCCCGTTGAAGAGGAACGCCCAGCCGGTGCCCACGCCCGTGATCATGAGGCCCGCGACGGCGGGACCGACCAGGCGTGCGGACTGGAAGTTGGCGGAGTTGAGGCTGACGGCGTTCTGGAGCTGCCCGGGGCCGACCATCTCGGCGACGAAGGACTGGCGGGCGGGGTTGTCGACGACCGTGGCGAGGCCGACGGCGAAGGCTGCGACGTAGACGTGCCAGACCTGGACGTGGCCCGAGAGGGTCAGGGCGGCGAGCGCGAGGCCCGTGACGCCCATGGCGGTCTGGGTGGCCAGCAGCGTGGGCCGCTTGGGCAGCCGGTCGACGAGGACACCGCCGTAGAGGCCGAAGAGCAGCATCGGCAGGAACTGCAGGGCGGTGGTGATGCCGACGGCGGCGGACGAGCCGGTGAGGCTCAGCACCAGCCAGTCCTGGGCGATGCGCTGCATCCAGGTGCCGGTGTTGGAGACGACCTGGCCGAGGAAGAACAGGCGGTAGTTACGGATCTTCAGCGAGCTGAACATCGTGGCGCGGGCGCCGGTGGGCGGGGAGTCGTGGGTGGCTGGTGCGGGGGCGGAGTCTGCTCCGGGTCCCGTACTCAAAAGGGCTCGCCTCCTTGCGTGTGCTGACTGGCTGACCGACTGACCACGGGTGCACGAGTGGCGCGCGTGACGATTCGCGCGTGCGGCTACAGGTGCGCGAGCTTCTCCAGAACGGGAGCGGCTTCGCGGAGCTTCGCCCACTCGTCCTCGTCGAGGGCCTCGACGACGCCGGCCAGCCACGCGTTGCGTTTGCGGCGGCTCTCCTCGAGCATCGCCTCGGCCCGCTCGGTCTGCGTGACGACCTTCTGGCGTCGGTCCTCGGGGTGCGGCTCAAGGCTGACCAGGCCCTTGCTCTCCAGCAGCGCCACGATGCGGGTCATCGACGGCGGCTGTACGTGCTCCTTGCGGGCGAGCTCACCCGGCGTGGCGGTGCCGCAGCGGGCAAGGGTGCCGAGCACCGACATCTCGGTGGGGCTCAGCGACTCGTCGACCCGCTGGTGCTTGAGTCGACGCGACAGGCGCATCACTGCGGAGCGCAAAGAGTTCACGGCGGCAGCATCGTCGCCATGGGTGAGGTCAGGCATGTTCTTTAGCTTAACTCATTACTCTGACTAAAGACCACCGCGACACCACTGAAATGCCCGTGACTCGCACCACTGAACCGCCCAGTCACCCGTATGAGTGATCCGATGGCAGAAAGTGACGCACCGACCGGCAGGGCCCGGCGACCCTCAGGACATGGGGACCAGCGTGCTCAGCCTGCGGATAGACGGGGAGCTGCTCGAACGGCTCCGACACCATGCCGCCAAAAGAGGAATGAGCGTCCAGGACTATGTCGTCCGGACGCTCATTCGCGATGACTTCGACGAGCGGTTCCAGACCGCGGTCGAGGAGACGGAGAAGTTCTACGGGGTCACGTGAGCCCGGGGCCCCGGGGGGCTCGGGTCACAGCCCCCGTGCGGCTCAGGTCAGACCCAGCGCCGGCATCAGGTAGTAGAAGCCGAACACCGCGGCCACGACGTACATCGCCACCGGGATCTCGCGGCCGCGGCCGGCAGCCAGGCGCAGCACCACGAAGGTGATGAAGCCCATGCCGATGCCGTTGGTGATCGAGTAGGTGAACGGCATCATCACCATCGTCACGAAGGCCGGGATGGCGATGGTGTAGTCGGCCCAGTCGATCTCACGGACCGAGTTGGACAGGATCAGGAAGCCGACCGCGAGCAGCGCGGGGGTGGCGGCCTGGGACGGGACCATGGTGGCGACGGGGGTCAGGAAGAGGGCGATCGCGAAGAGGCCACCGGTGACGACGTTCGCGAAGCCGGTGCGGGCGCCCTCGCCGACACCGGCCGTGGACTCCACGAAGCAGGTGGTGGCGGACGAGGAGCTCGCGCCGCCGGCGGCGACCGCGATGCCGTCGACGAAGAGGACCTTGTTGATGCCGGGCATGTTGCCCTGCGCGTCCGTCAGCTTGGCCTCGTCGCTGACGCCCATGATCGTGCCCATCGCGTCGAAGAAGCACGACAGCAGCACGGTGAAGACGAAGAGGGTGCCGGTCAGGACGCCGACCTTGTCGAAGCCACCGAAGAGGCTGACCTTGCCGACGAGCCCGAAGTCGGGGGTGGCGACCGGGTTGCCGGGCCACTTGGGGGTCGTCAGACCCCAGGACGGGATCGTCGCGACGGCGTTGATGACGACCGCAAGGACCGTCATCGTGACGATGGAGATCAGGATCGCGCCCGGCACCTTGCGGACGATCAGCGCGAGCGTGAGCAGCGTGCCGAGGACGAAGACCAGGACGGGCCAGCCGTTGAGGTGGCCGTCGGCGCCGAGCTGCAGCGGGACCGTGGTCTGCGCGGCGTCCGGGATGCGGGAGACGAAGCCGGAGTCGACGAGGCCGATCAGCATGATGAACAGGCCGATGCCGATCGAGATGCCCTTGCGCAGGCCGAGCGGCACGGCGTTCATGACGCGCTCGCGCAGACCTGTGGCGACCAGGAGCATCACGATGAAGCCGGCGAGGACGACCATGCCCATGGCGTCCGGCCAGGACATGCGCGGCGCGAGCTGGAGCGCGACAACCGTGTTCACACCCAGTCCGGCGGCGAGCGCGATCGGTACGTTGCCGATGACACCCATGAGCAGCGTGGTGAACGCCGCGGTCAGCGCGGTCGCGGTGACCAGCTGACCGTTGTCGAGGTGGTGCCCGTACATGTCCTTCGCGCTGCCCAGGATGATCGGGTTGAGCACGATGATGTAGGCCATCGCGAAGAAGGTGGCGAAGCCGCCGCGGATCTCGCGCGGCAGCGTGCTGCCCCGCTCGGAGATCTTGAAGTAGCGGTCGAGCGCGCCCTGGGCGGGCCGGGGATCCGGCTGCTCGGGGGCGGAGGCCTTGGTGGTGGCCGAGGTGGACATGCGGGACCTCATACGTGCGGGGGCCTTGGTGGCCGTACGGGCGCGGGGCGGGACGGCGCACCGGGCGGGAACTTGATCGATTCTGGCTGCCGTTCGGTCACCAACAGGTTTCCCCCGGGTTTCCGTTGGTGTTTCGTACGAACACAAGTGGCCATACTCAGACCGTTTCAGTATGAACATATGAGTCGGAATTCGCTATCTCCGCGCGTAGACCCTTGGTATACGGGGCCTGTACAGGGGTCTCGCGGGCCTCGGGGAGAGCCGCGCGGGCCTCGGAGAGAGCATCGATGCCGTCCTCGTAAGCTGTGCACATGGCCGTGTTCTTTTCGGGATCCCCCAAGCACGAGGCGCCGGAGCCCCTGGAGGGCCCCGTCGTCGCCACCATCACGGGCGGCACGATCCTCTGGTTCGTCCTCTTTCTGGTGCAGCTGCCGTTCTACGGCTGGTTCGACGACCACGGGCACACCTGGTGGGTGTGGACCTGCCTGGCCGGCGGGGGTCTCGGACTGATCGGCGTCTGGTACGTCCGCGGTCGCGACGCGGCGCTCAAGCGGGCCGCCGCCGCGGCGGACGCCGACTCCTCCCCTGCTGCGGACTAGGCACCTTCCCCTACGCCTACGGCATCACATCCGCCGACTCCCCTCCTCCCCTGGTCGGATCTTTGGGGCACTCGGCAGGTGAAGCCGTATTTCCGCACGTACCGTCAGTTCCATGACGCACATAGACGCGGGCGCCGAACTCGATCCTGTGCATCCCGTACCCCTGCCCGACCCCGCCACCGGGCCGGCCACGGGCCTGTCGGCCGCCGAGGTGGCCGAACGGATCGCGCGCGGCGAGGTCAACGACGTCCCCGTGCGCAGCAGCCGCTCGCTGTCGGAGATCGTCCGCGCCAACGTCTTCACCCGGTTCAACGCGATCATCGGGGTGCTCTGGCTGATCATGCTGTTCGTGGCCCCGTTCCAGGACAGCCTGTTCGGGTACGTGATCATCGCCAACACCGGGATCGGCATCATCCAGGAGTGGCGGGCCAAGCAGACCCTGGACTCGCTCGCGGTGATCGGCGAGGCGAGGCCGACCGTGCGCAGGGCCGGGACCGCCCTGGCGATCAGCACCTCCGAGATCGTCCTCGGGGATCTGATCGAGATCGGGCCCGGCGACAAGATCGTCGTGGACGGCGAGTGCGTCGAGGCCGACGGGCTGGAGATCGACGAGTCGCTGCTGACCGGTGAGGCCGACCCGGTCGTCAAGCATCCCGGGGACCAGGTGATGTCGGGCAGCTTCGTGGTCGCGGGCGGCGGCGCGTTCACGGCGACGAAGGTGGGCCGGGAGGCGTACGCGGCGCAGCTCGCCGAGGAGGCCTCCCGCTTCACGCTGGTCCACTCGGAGCTGCGGACCGGTATCTCCACGATCCTCAAGTACGTGACGTGGATGATGATCCCGACCGCGATCGGTCTGGTCATCAGCCAGCTGGTGGTCAAGGGACACGACTTCAAGGACGCGGTGGCGCGGACGGTCGGCGGCATTGTGCCGATGGTCCCGGAGGGGCTCGTGCTGCTGACGAGCGTCGCCTTCGCGATCGGGGTGATCCGGCTCGGCCGCCAGCAGTGCCTGGTCCAGGAACTGCCGGCCATCGAGGGCCTCGCCCGCATCGACACGGTCTGCCTCGACAAGACGGGCACGCTCACCGAGGGCGGCATGGACGTCACCGAGCTGCGGCCGCTCCAGGGCGCCGACGAGAGTTACGTACGCAGGGTCCTCGGCGCGCTCGGCGAGTCCGACCCGCGGCCGAACGCCTCGCTCCAGGCGATCATCGACGCCTACCCGGACAGCGAGGACTGGCGCTGCACCGAGTCGCTGCCCTTCTCCTCGGCCCGCAAGTACAGCGGGGCGTCCTTCAGCGAGGGCGACGGGGACAACAGCACCTGGCTCCTCGGCGCGCCCGACGTGCTGCTGGCCGCCGGGGACACGGCGCTCGCCGAGACGGAGCGGCTCAACGAGGCGGGACTACGGGTGCTGCTGCTCGCCCGCACCTCGAAGGACCTCGACGATCCCGAGGTCAAGGCGGCCGCCCGGCCCACCGCGCTGGTCGTGCTGGAGCAGCGGCTGCGCCCGGACGCGGCGGACACCCTGCGCTACTTCGCCGAGCAGGACGTCAAGGCCAAGGTGATCTCCGGCGACAACGCGGTCTCGGTGGGCGCGGTGGCGGGCAAGCTGGGGCTCGTCGGCGAGACGGTCGACGCCCGCCGGCTGCCCGCCGAGCAGCGGGAGATGGCGCTCGCGCTGGACGAGGGCACGGTGTTCGGGCGGGTCACCCCGCAGCAGAAGCGGGACATGGTCGGCGCGCTCCAGTCGAACGGCCACACGGTGGCGATGACGGGCGACGGCGTGAACGACGTACTGGCCCTGAAGGACGCCGACATCGGGGTCTCGATGGGCTCGGGCTCGGAGGCCACCCGGGCGGTCGCGCAGATCGTGCTGCTCAACAACAGTTTCGCGACGCTGCCTTCGGTGGTCGCGGAGGGCCGCCGGGTCATCGGCAACATCACCCGGGTCGCGACCCTCTTCCTGGTGAAGACGGTCTACTCGGTGCTGCTGGCCGTCCTGGTGGTGTGCTGGCAGGTCGAGTACCCCTTCCTGCCCCGCCACCTGACGCTGCTGTCGACCCTGACGATCGGCATCCCGGCGTTCTTCCTGGCCCTCGCCCCCAACAAGGAGCGCGCCAAACCCCACTTCGTACGGCGGGTGATGCGCTACTCGATCCCGGGCGGCGTCGTGGCGGCGATCGCGACCTTCGTCACGTATCTGATAGCCCGTCACTCCTACACGGGCAAGGGCGCGTTGGGCGCGGAGACCAGCGCGGCGACACTCACGCTCTTCCTGATCTCCATGTGGGTCCTGGCGATCATCGCGCGGCCCTACACCTGGTGGCGCGTCCTGCTGGTCGCCTCGATGGGCGCCGCGTTCCTGGTGGTGCTGGTGGTGCCGGGGCTTCAGCACTTCTTCGCGCTGAAGCTGGTCGGCGTGACGATGCCGTGGGTCGCGGTCGGCATCGCGGCGGTGGCGGCGGTCGTCCTGGAGTTCCTGTGGAAGTGGGTCGACCGCCGCTTTCCTGCCTAGACCTGCCTAGACCTGTCTAGTCCTGCCGGCGAGGTCAGTGCACGTCGACGTAGTCACCCGTGGCGCTGACGGCCGGGGTGGTCGTGGTGCCCGCGAAGCTGAAGCGCCAGTAACCGTCGGAGACGGCGGTGGCGGTGGCCTTCAGGTTGCCGGTGGAGTCCGACGTCACCGTCTTGATGGTGGTGTACGTGCTGGTGCCCGCCTTGCGGAACTGCAGCTTGACCGGCTGGTTGGTGTAGCCGTGGTACTTGTTGTCCTCCCAGTTGGCGCGCGAGAGCTTGCCGGTGGAGGTGATGGTCCTGCCCTTGACGACCGGCTCCGGGCCCGCGTTGACCGTCAGCTTGGAGTAGCGCTGGACCTTGGTGGTGCCGAGGCCGAACGAGACCGAGCTGTCGTCGCTGCTGTACTGGATGGCCACGGCGCCGCCCGACCAGGTGCCGGCGTCGGAGTTCACCAGGTCGCCGTCGGCCGGGTGGATGTCGACGAGGCCCTTGCAGCTGGCGGTCGTCGACGAGGTGGCGGTGCAGGTGGCCGGCTTGGTGCCGAACAGCATGTTGTCGGGGTTGTCGGACGAACCCTTGTAGATGAGCGGGCCGTTGTCGTAGTCGTCCGAGTTGAGGACGTAGTCGGCACCGTGGGTCAGCGTGTAGGTGACCGTGGTGGAGACGTCGTTGGTCGTACCGACCTTGACCGCGCTCGCGATCTTGAAGTTCGAGAAGGTGACGCCCAGGTCGTCCGCGGCGGTGGTGGCGCCGAACGTGGTCTTGCCGGAGGTGCCGAGCACCTTCGAGGCCTCCGCCTTGTACGACGGGGCGGCGTTGTCGGCCTGCGCGGCCGGAGCGACGAAGGCGGAGAGAGCCAGGGCGCCGGAGACGGCGGCCACAGTGGCACGTATACGCATGCGTTCCCCAAGTGGAGAAAGGGGCCCCGGCGCTGGTCGTTCCTCACGGTTCGTCATCGGCGGGGGGCCCAAGTGATCGTTGAGCCTGTTGGCTCACGTGATCAGATCAGTGACGCATGTGACTGGTTGTACGGACGATGCAGATTTTATGTGTGTATGACGAAACGTTGACGAGCTGCCGGGAAACGCCCGGCCCCGGGAGATCCCGGGGCCGGTACCGATCCGCGCGTCGCCCGGGTCAGCGCACGTCGACGTAGTCACCCGTGGCGCTGACGGCCGGGGTGGTCGTGGTGCCCGCGAAGCTGAAGCGCCAGTAGCCGTCGGAGTTGGCGGTGGTGGTGGTCTTCAGGTCGCCCGTGGAGTTGGACGTGACGGTCTTGACGGTCGTGTAGGTGCTGGTGCCCGCCTTGCGGAACTGCAGCTTGACCGGCTGGTTGGTGTAGCCCTTGTAGGTGAGGGTCTCCCAGTTGGCGCGGGACAGCTTGCCCGTGACCGTGAGGGTCTTGCCCTTGGCCACCGGCTCCGGCGAGGCGTTGACCGTGAGCTTCGAGGCACGCTGGAAGTTGAAGGACCCGGCCTTCTCCTTCCAGATGTAGTCGCCGTCGTTGGCGTCGATCCACGCGTCGACGTACCAGGTGCCCGCCGAGGCATTGCTGAGGTAGTCGGTCTTCGGGTCCACGAGCACCGAGGCGGTGCAGGTGGAGGTGGTCGAACTGGACGCCGCGCAGGTCGGCCTGCCGGTCTCCAGGAACCCGTAGCCGGGGCCGGTCATCGAGAACGACTCGGCGCCCGCGATGCCCGAGTCGTCCGTGGCCGTCACGCTGACCTTGATGGTCCTGGGGTCGGAGACACCCACGGAGGCCTTGTTGTCACCGTCGACGACAACCTTGGTGATCCTGGTGTCGCCGGACCCGCCGTCCGACCCGGTGGCCTGCGCGGCCGGGACGGCGAGGGCGGAGAGGGCCAGAGCGCCGGAGGCGACGGCCATGGTGGCTCGTATGCGCATGCGTTCCCCAAGAGGAAGGGGCCCCGGCCGTGGTCGTTCCCTGCGGCTCGTGTGCACGTCGGGGCACAAGTGATCGCGGAGTCGGTTGACTCAGGTGATCAGATTCATGACGCATGCGAATGGTTGTACGACTGGTAAAGAAAATGTGCGAGCCTGGTAAAACCCGACGGCCGGATGGAACCCGGCCGCCCCGAGAGGACTCAGGGCGTCGGCCCCGCTCCCCTTCAGTCTCAGCCTCAGCCTCGCCTCAGTCGAACCAGCGGTCCCGCGCGAGTTCCTCCGTCCGGGACGGGTCCTCCAGCAGGGCGGCGACCTCGAAGCGGCGGGGCCACTGACCGGCCGCCCAGGCGAGTCCGGCGGCGACGCCCTCCAGGGTGGCGGCGTGCAGGACCCCGTCCCGGGTACGGCGCCAGTCGAGTTCGGTGCCGTCGACGAGGAGTTCCTCGTGTTCGACGTACGACGAAGGCGTCGACGGCCCGAGCAGCACCCGCACCGACTCCGGCACATCGTGCTCGGCGCCCTGAGACGTCACCTCGCCGGTCACCGACTCGCTCAGCCGCCGCACCTGGAACAGCTCGGCGAGATCGCCGGCCCGCGAGGGCCGTACGGGAAGCAGCGGCGTGCCGGCCGTGAACGGGAGGAGGTCGGGCGAGTCGACGACCACGGCGTCGCGGGCGTCCACGACGACAATCTCCCCGTCCACGACGGCCCGCAACTCGTCGGGCAGCGTCACCTGTTCGGGGTCGAGGTCGGCCAACGCGCCGTACAGGGCGTGAAGTTGGGCGGCGGTCACCGGACGGTCCGGGTCGGCGAGCCGGTCGAGCAGCTCGGCGGCGCCGCCGGGCTCGTCGAGGAGGGCGGCCACGGAGGTGCGGACGCCCAGCGCCCGCAGGACCTGCTCGTCGTCGAAGCCGGAGGCGTCGGCGGCGTCGTACAGCCCGTGCAGCAGCGGATCGCCGCCCGCGGCCCGCAGCCCCGCCGGACGGCGCCCGTCGAGCACGGGGTGATCGCGCAACCACCAGGCGGTGTAGGACCGGACGACCTCATGGGTCCCGTCCGGCAGCAGGACGCGCACCGGCTGGGTGAGGGCGTCCCGCAGCGGCGGCTGCCCGAGCAGCGCCAGGGCCTGCGGCCAGCGGTCGTCGTCCACGAGATCGAGATCCCGTACGGCGACGATCTCGGTGGCGACGGGCGGTACGGGCGTGTCCGGCAGCCGGTCGAGCACGTCCTCGCACCACACGTCGACGGCGTCGAGGAGCCCGGCGTCGTCGGGTTCGGCGAAGTCGGAGTCGCGCGGCTCCAGTTCGTCCGGGTCGAGGACGACGTCGGTGGCGCGAACAAGTGTGAAATTGGCGAGAACACCACAGGCGGCAAGGGGCTGTTCGCCCCAGCGCTCGGCCCATTCCCTGTCCACGAAGGCGAGTTCGTCCTCGCGCATGACCTGGGCGAAGGGGCTGCCGGGCAGCACGAGTTCACCGGCGGGCACCAACTCCCCCTCCTCGTCCGGGAGGGCGAGAGCGCCGAGCCAGGGCTCGTCACCCGGATCGAGACCGGCGTCCCGTACGAGGGCGAGGACGGTCTCCGCCAACTCCTCGGCGTCCGGACCGTCCTGGTCCCAGCTCGCACCCTCGTCGTCGAGGGAGGCGGCCACGGCGGCCCGCACCTGCGGGGTGGTCAGGACGGCGCGGGGAGTGGCCGCAAGGGCGCCCAGCTTCTCCAGGAGCGGGTGGGCGGCGTCCGGGTGGGCGACCTTGAGACCGAGCCGCGCGAGCGCCTCGGGGGCCGCCTGGCTGTCGTCGGCGGTGGGCAGCAGGACCTGCCGCGGCCCGATCGTCGTACGCCCGTCGGCGAGCGGTACGGGCAGCCCGGTCAGCCGGTCGGGGTCGACTCCGGCGAGGCTGTCGTAGAGCCGCCACCACCAGCCGGGCTCCTTCTCCAGACCGGCCAGCCGGTCGACGGCCTCGGTCAGCGGAACCCGGGCGACACCCAACGTCCGCAGTTCCACCCGGCGTTCGAGCCCGGCGGGCAGCAGGCTGGGCAGCACCTCGGCGAGGACGCGCACGGTGTCGGCCCCGGCACCCTCGACGACCTCCGCGTCGCGGGGGCGCAGGACCTCGGGCAGGTCGGCGTCGTCGCCGGGGGCGACGGCGGGCGGCAGGAACTCGGTGCGCGGCAGCCGGTCCAGGATCGCCTGGCGCAGCGCGCCGTCCAGCTCGCCCTGTCCCAGCGGCCCGGGCACCAGGTCGATGATCCCGGTGCCCACCGGCCGCCAGGCGGCCAGGAGTTCGGCGTACGCGTCGGCCGCGCGCTGCACCACGAATTCGGTCAGCGGGCCGGGGGCGGCGTGCCGGCGCGTGGTGTCCAGCGGGAGGGAGGCGATGAGCAGCGCGGGGACGCCGAGGGGCTCGTCGCTGGGCGTGGGCGCGTGCACGACCAGGCTGGTGCGGGGCCGGGCCGGGGATCCGTCGGAGTCGACCGGTACGGCCCAGGTGACCGACCAGTGCGGGCGCAGCCGCTCCTCGACCGGGCGGTCGGCGAGCAGGGCGGGGTCGAGGGCGCCGTGGCGGGAGACGGTGCGCCAGCGGGTGTCGCCGTCGCGGGAGTCCTCGACGAGGACGGCGTTGCCTTCGCCCTCCTCGTGGCGCCGCAGCGTACGGGGTTCGGCGTCCCCGACCTCGACGACGACCTCTTCGAGACCGGGCAGCGCCAGCAGCAGGGCGTCGTCGATCCGCTCCAGGAGCCGTTCGGCGAGATCCTCGGCGGCGGTGTCGCGCAGCGGCAGGATGACGACCGTGTCGTACGGGTCCGGGGCGGTGCCCTCGGCCGCGAACGGCAGCCGCAGCAGCGGCACATGGCCGTCGCGGCGGCGGACCTCGTCGCCGAGCCCGGGGCTGTGCCGGGCCGTGTCCGCAGCGAGTGCGCGGGCTTCGGCGAGGGACCAGCGGACGCCGCCGTGGCGTCCCACCACTGCGGGTTCGTCGCTCACGGCGAGTACGGCGGCGAAGCCGACGCCGAAGCGGCCGACGGCGCCCTCGGGGGCGTCGCGTTTCGCGGAGGCGCGGAGGGTGGAGAGAGACTCGACACCGGTCGCGTCCAGGGGGGCGCCGGTGTTCGCGGCGGCCAGGACGCCGTCGCGGAGGGTGAGGCGCAGGCGTCCGGGGACGCCGGCGCGGGCTGCGGCGTCGGCGGCGTTCTGGGCGAGTTCGACGACCAGGCGGTCCCGGTAGCCGCCGAGTACGAGGTCCTCCTCGGCGTTGGCGTCCTCGCGGAAGCGGGCCGGGCTGGTGGCCCAGGCGTCCAGCACACCGCGTCGCAGACGCGCCGTCCCGAACGGGTCCGCGCCCTCGGCCGCCGGCCGCACGAACTTGCTCACAACTCACTCTCCCTCTCGCGTGGCGCGACCGCGACTTCGCTGCCGCCGGGGCGCCGCCGCACGAAGGTACCGTGCGTCACCAGCGACCCTAGGGTCGCCTTCCCCGTGCGGGGTGCGATATTGCGGACAGTCCCGCCGGGGTGGGTGGGCAAACTCCGGGCACCCCTCGTTTCCTTCGCACCCGGGTTGGTGCCGGCCGGGGGTGGGTCACGCAGCCCGGCGTTCACGGGGTGCCGCTGCGCCCACCCGTGCCGCCCCTGGCGGCACGATTGCCCGCAGTGACGCGGCTTCGCCGGCTACGAGTGCCCGAGCTCCGCGGAGGAGTCGTCCGTCAGCGTGACCGAGCCGGAGTCCGGGGAGGGCCGGAGGGGGAAGGGGTCGACTCGGGTTTCGTCGATCACCGGAGGGGCCGGCCGCGGAGGCGTGGGCATGACCGCTGCCTCCGAGTGCCCGCCACAGCCGTAGGAGAGGGAGACCACCCGGCCGTCCGCCGGTGAGAACTCGTTCGCGCAGACACCGAACGCCTGCCCGAGCGAGCCCCTGATCGGATTGAGGAACCCACAACTGACGCACGTCGCGGGCGCCGCCTGGGCCATCGCGGACTTCGGGCCGTACGACTCCTCCCACCGGTCGGCCGCCACATGCAGCCCGTACCGGGACAGCACACGGGCACGGCGCAGGCCCAGTTCCTCGGCGACGGCCGCGATCGAACCGCGGCGCGGCGCGATGGGCAGGCTCGCGGGCGTCCCCGCGGTGACCTCCGCGTCCTCCGCCTCCACCAGCTCGGCCATGTCCTCGGAGACCGCGGAGTTCGGCGCGGGCTCGTCCTCGCCGGAGTACCCGGGCTCCAGCCGCAGATCCTCCGCATCGGTCGGCAGCAGGTCGCCGGGTCCCATGTCCCCGGGCCGCAGCCGCTCGCTCCACGGCACCCATTCGGGGGCGAGCAGAGCGTCGGAGCCGGGCAGCAGCACCGTCTCGTCGAGGGTGACGATCTTCGCGCGGGAGGCGCGGGCGACCGTCACGGCCCAGCGCCAGCCCCGGTAGCCGAGTTCCTTGCACTCGAAGTAGTGCGTGACAACTCGGTCCCCTTCGGAGACCAGCCCCACGTGCTCGCCGACCACGCCGGGTGCGGCAGCCTCCTCGGCTGCGGTGCGCGCCAGGTCGACTGCCTCTGCACACAGGCGGTCAGGGGTGCGGCTTCGCGTTGTCGCTGCGCTCACAGGTATCGCTTCTCTCCTACGCCGTCTCACGGGTGCGCCATTCCTCGGCGGGGATGCGGACGGAGCGGACCGTGGGGCCGCGTCGACGTCCGCGCCCCGATCGCACTCGGGCGCACCTACGCCATCCATTCTGCGGGATGGCCGAGAGGCGCGCGGCCGAGAACAACCGCCGCGGGCGCGTTACGCACGCTACCTTCTCCTGGCCCCTGGGCCCACACCGGCGTGCGCTGCCGTTGCCTTTCCGATGCCTGGAGGCGGACGTTTCGGCGCTTCGCGCCGTGTTTTCCCTCGCTCGGCGACGCCACTCGGCCCCTAGACACGCGGTAAGTGCACTACCTACGCCGTTATCGGGGCACTATGGCGGAGTGGCAGGCGCGAGGTCGCCCCAGGGAGCCACCGGAATCGGTGGGGCCAAGGGGAACAGCCGGAACAGCGGAGCGAGCCGGATGAGCGGGTCGGTCCGTGCGGTCGGCCGTGCCCTGCACTTCCCGGTGACCGGCACGGCGCGCGGCATCCGCAAGGCGACACACGCGCACGGAGCGGGTGAGTCGGGGCTCGGGAAACTGATCGAGCTGCACGCGGTGAACGGCGCGGGGGACGTGATGATCACCGTCGCCCTCGCGTCGACGGTGTTCTTCTCCGTGCCGACCGACGAGGCCCGCGGCCGCGTCGCTCTCTACCTCGGCATCACGATGGCGCCCTTCACGCTGCTGGCCCCCGTCATCGGCCCGCTCCTCGACCGCCTCCCGCACGGCCGCCGGGCCGCGATGGCCGCCGCTATGCTGGCGCGGGCGCTGCTGGCGCTGATCCTCTCCAGCGCGGTGGTGACGGGAAGCATCCAGCTCTACCCGGCCGCGCTCGGGGTGCTGGTCGCCTCGAAGGCGTACGGGGTCGTGCGCAGTGCGGTCGTACCGCGGCTGCTGCCACCCAAATTCTCTCTGGTGAAGGCGAACTCCAGAGTGACGCTCGGCGGGCTGCTGGCCACCGGGATCGCGGCGCCGATCGGAGCGGGGCTGCAGTCGCTCGGCCCGCGCTATCCGCTCTACGGCGCGTTCGCGATCTTCGTCGTGGGGATGTTCCTGTCGTTCTCGCTGCCGCCGAAGGTCGACTCCGCCAAGGGTGAGGACCGGGCGCTGCTCGCCGCGGACGAGGAGCACCTGCACGGGCCGCACCGGAAATCGCAGAAGCGTCCCGGGCTGCGGACGGTCGGTACGGCGGTGACGCACACGCTCGCCGCCAACGCGTCCCTGCGCTGCCTGTCCGGGTTCCTGATCTTCTTCCTTGCCTTCCTGCTGCGCGAGCACCCGCTCTCGGGCGCGAGCGCGGCGGTCTCCCTCGGGATAGTGGGTGTCTCGGCGGGCGTGGGCAACGCGCTGGGCACGGCGGTGGGGGCGGCGCTGAAGTCGCGCGCTCCGGAGATCATCGTCGTGACGGTGATGGCGTTCGTGCTGGGCGCGGCGATCACGGCGGCGATCTTCTTCGGGGCTTTCCTGGTGGCCTGTCTGACGGCGGTCGCCGGGTTCTCGCAGGCCCTCGCCAAGCTGTCGCTGGACGCCCTGATCCAGCGGGACGTGCCCGAACTGGTGCGTACGTCGGCCTTCGCGCGCTCCGAGACGCTGCTCCAGGTGGCGTGGGTGCTGGGCGGCGGGATCGGTATCGCGCTTCCCCTCAACGGCCCGCTGGGCCTCTCGGTGGCCGCCGCGATCATCGCCGTGGGGTGGCTCACCACGGTCCGCGGGCTGCTCGCCGCGGCCCGCCACGGGGGGACGGGACACGCCCGGGTGGCGTGACCTCACGGCACGCCGTACCCCACGTGGGGGTGGCACCGCGGGCGCCCGATAGCCTGCGCGCATGACCTCACAGCCCGCGCCGCAGGCGCTATCGAACCGGGTCTCTGTGCGCCGCCGTCGCGCCTTGGCTGCCGCCGGTGCCGTCAGCGCCGGACTCCTCGTCCTGTCGGCCTGCGACAAGCCGACCCCGCGCGCCACGGTGACGGTCGGCAAGAACTCGGTGAGCGCCGAGGCGAAGTGCTACGACGACGGCGACGACCTCGGCCGTGCCAAGGCCACCAAGTGCGCCATGAAGAAGGCGTCCGAGACGATCAAGGTCTCGCAGGGCGAGACGCTGCGCATCGGTGTCGACCCGAAGATCGCGGACGACGGCTGGGCCCTGTGGATCAACGGGCAGCAGGCCACCAACCCGTACAAGAAGACGTACTACGCCTTCGAGGGCGTCGACCTCTTCGCCGACCAGCAGGGCCAGGCCGCCCCGAAGACGCTGTACATCAGCATCGTCCAGCAGAACAAGGCCGGCACGAAGTTCAACGGCGTGTGGAACTTCAAGCTCCAGAACGCGGACGCCTGATCCGCCCCCGGTCCCTGCCGTGCCTGTGCCCGTACCCGTGCGCATCCTCGTAGCCACCGCCGTCCCGCCCGAACGGGACGCGGTGGCTCGGGCGTTCGCCGGTCCGGTCGTCGAGGTGCCGCTGCCCGGGACCACGCTGCACCGGACGGGCGGCTGGGACCTGCTGGCCGCCGGTGTGGGGCCCGCGCTCGCCGCCGCGTCCACCGCCGGCGCCCTCACGGCGGCCGCCCTGTCGGGCCCGCCGTACGGCCTCGTGGTGTGCGCGGGGATCGCCGGCGGCTTCGCGCCCGAAGCGCCCGTGGGCTCCCTCGTGGTCGCCGACGACATCACCGTGGCCGATCTCGGCGCCGACACCGCGGACGGGTTCGTGCCCGTGACCGCGCTCGGGTTCGGGACCGTCAGCCACCGTCCGCCGAATGCACTCGTACGGGAGGTCGCCGCCGCCACCGGAGCGCGTGCCGGCGCCGTACTGACCGTCTCCACCGTGACCGGCACCGCCGAGCGCGCCGCCGCACTGCGGGCCCGCCATCCGCTCGCCGTCGCGGAGGCGATGGAGGGGTTCGGGGTGGCCGAGGCGGCCGCCGCGCACGGGGTGCCCGTGCTGGAACTGCGCGCGGTGTCCAACCCCGTCGGTCCGCGTGACCGCGCCGCCTGGCGCATCGGCGAGGCCTTCGCGGCACTCACCGAGGCATTCGGGAAGCTCGCGCCCGTACTGGAGAGTTGGAACCCATATGAGCCCCCTCACTGACACCGAGCCCGTGCGGATCGCGTATTCGCCGTGCCCCAACGACACGTTCGTCTTCGACGCGTGGGCGCACGGCCGGGTGCCCGGCGCGCCCGCGCTGGACATCGAGTTCGCGGACATCGACATCACCAACGGCATGGCGGAGCGCGGTGAGTTCGACGTGCTGAAGGTGTCGTACGCCGTGCTGCCGTACGTCCTCGACACCTACGCGCTGCTGCCCTGCGGGGGCGCGCTTGGGCGGGGCTGCGGCCCTCTGGTGCTGACGCGGGAGGCGGGCGCGGACCTCGCCGGCCGTACGGTCGCCGTGCCGAGCGAGAGGTCGACCGCCTACATGCTCTTCCGGCTCTGGGCCGCGGACACCGTGCCCGGCGGGGTCGGGGAGATCGTGGTCATGCCGTTCCACGAGATCATGCCGGCCGTGCGGGACGGGAAGGTCGACGCCGGACTCGTCATCCACGAGGCCCGGTTCACGTTCCAGAACTACGGGCTGCACAAGCTCGCCGACCTGGGCGAGCACTGGGAGCGGACGACCGGGCTGCCCATTCCGCTCGGCGCGATCATCGCCAAGCGGTCCCTGGGACGGGAGCGGCTGACGGCGCTGGCCGAGGCCGCCCGCACGTCGGTGCGCATGGCGTGGGACGACCCGGAGGCCTCGCGCCCCTACGTCCTCGAACACGCCCAGGAAATGGACCCGAGCGTCGCCGACCAGCACATCGGCCTGTACGTCAACGAGTTCACCGCCGACCTGGGCGTGGACGGCTACGCCGCCATCCGGGGACTGCTCACGCGTGCGGCGGCCGAGGGGCTGGTGCCGCCCCTCGGCCCGAATGCGCTCGATTTCCCGTAGTTTTTCCCGGCTAGACGTCCAACTGGTCGGCGACCGCGCGCAGCAGGCCCGCGATCTTCTTGCCGGAGGCCTTCTCGGGGTAGCGGCCCCGCTCCAGCATTGGCGTGATGTTTTCGAGAAGCGTCGTCAAGTCCTGGACGATGGACGCCAGTTCGTCCGGCTTGCGGCGCTGCGCGGCCGCCACCGAGGGGGTCGGGTCCAGCAGGACCACCGAGAGTGCCTGGTCACCGCGTTGGCCGGCGACCACGCCGAACTCCACCCGCTGACCGGGCTTGAGAACTTCGACTCCGGCAGGCAGGACCGAGGAATGGACGAAGACGTCGCCGCCGTCGTCGCGGGAGAGAAAGCCGAAGCCCTTCTCGCTGTTGAACCATTTGACCTTGCCGGTAGGCACGTCTGTCCTCGTCCTCGTACTCGTCGGAAACTGCTCTGAAACTGCGGGAGGAACTGTCCGGAAACGGCTCCGGACAGCACTGCAGCGGGTCGTCGGACCCGCCGGTACCAAGGCTAATGGTCCGGGGGCCGGTGACAAGGCGTCGCCGGATTGTTCCTTCGGGCAGGGAACTACCCTGGTCGGGTGCGTGACAAAACCCAAGCGAATTCCGTCGAACCCGGTGACCGGCTGATCCGTGCCGGTGCCGTCGTCTTCTTCCTCGGCGCCGTGGCCACACTGGTCACCGTGGCCCCGCTGCTGCTCGACGCGACGCCCTTTCCGACATACATGTTCGGACTGAGCATGCTGATGGGCGTCGGCTTCCTGCTCGCGGGGGCGGGGGTGCTCCGGTCGATCGCCGCGGGCCGCCGCCGGGCCCGTACGACGGCCCGTTCCTAGGGACCCGCACCTAGCGGGTGTAATCCTCCAGCCACGCCGGGAACTGGGTCAGGTCCGTGAGGACGACGTCCGCGCCCGCCGCGCGCAGTTCCGCCGCGTCGCAGGGGCCGGTGGCCACGGCGACGGAGTACGCCTCGGCGGTGCGGGCTCCGCGTACGTCGCCGGTGTGGTCGCCGACGTAGACGCTCGCCCCGCGCGCGCGCAGCGCCTCCGCCTTGCGCTCGGCCCACAGGTTGCCGACGACCGCGTCGGCGTCGATGCGCAGGTGTTCCAGGTGCAGTTTGGCGTTCGGCTCGTACTTGGCGGTGACGACGACGGCGCGGCCGCCCGCCGCCTGCACCGCCGCGACGGCCTCGCGGGCGCCGGGCAGCGCGAGCGTGCCGGTGATGGCGTGTGTGGGGTACATCGCACGGTAGAGGGTGGCGATGTCGGCGATCCGCTCGGCCGGGAACCAGTTCACGAGCTCCTCCTCCAGCGGCGGCCCGAGCCGGGTCACCGCCAGGTCGCAGTCGATGTACGTCCCGGTCTGCGCGGAAAGCGCCTGGTAACAGGCGTGTATGCCGGGGCGGGAGTCGATCAGGGTCATGTCGAGGTCGAAGCCGACGGTCAGCGCGCGCGATGTCATGGGTTCATTGTGCCCAGCACGTATCCCGGCCCTAGTTCCTGCATCCGGACCCTCGTGGGGTGATCGCTCAGCGCTGCCGCTGGGAGCGCCAGATCAGGTACAGGGCGGAGGCGGTCGCCGCGCCGCGCAGGACCCACGGCCAGGTCTCGGAGATCGCGTCGCTCATGTGCCCCTCGGCGACGGGGTCGCCCCAGCGGCCGTCCTGCCTCCCCCACAGCCAGACGATCCCGGCCGTCGCGGCCAGTCCGGGCAGACCGAGGACCGCCCACTTCGACTCGGCGACGCTCAGCCGGCGCGAGGCGTAGGCGATGACCCAGCCGAAGCCGAGCGCGATCGGGTTGCCGAGGACGGCACCCGCGACCAGGAGCGCGGCGGCGAGCAGGAGGAGCGGGTTGCTCCAGCCGGCGCCGGGGCGCAGCCGGAGGCGGAAACGGCGGGTTCGCAGCCCGGGTTCGGCGTCGGCTTCGACGCCCGGTGCGACGCCGCGTTCGACGCGGCTGTCCCGGTCGTCCTCGTCGGCGGGCGGCTCGGCCTTCTCCGGTGGGGGCGGCGGTTTGAGTATCTCGGGGATCTCGACGCCTCCGACGAAGCCGGGGACGCTGTCGCCGACACCGAAGGGGCTGTCGTCCAGCCGCCACCAGTCCGGTTGCGCGGCGCTGTCGCCGAGTTCGTGGGTCCCCGCGAGGTGCGGCGGGGAGGGGATGTCGCGGGAGGACTGCACGGGGTCCGCCTCCGCGGGGCGCGGCCTCGGGACGACGCGGCGCAGGCCCTTGGGCCGGCTGCCCGGTTCGTCGGCGCGCTGGGTGGGCACGGTGGCCCGGGGTTCCGACGCGGGCCCGGCGGTGCCGCCCGCGGCGGTGACGATCTCGTCCGGCGAGCCGAGGCGGGCGAGGATACGGCGGACCGCGGCGGGGCTGTCGACGGGTGTCTTGGACCGGCGCCGGTCGATCTCGTTGCGCAGCTCCGACACCAGCCGCATCCGTGTCGCGGACGGCAGCTGCCGCTGCTGAGCGAGGTCTCCGACCCGGCTCAGATAGTCGAAGACGAGCTGATCGCTCTCAATCCCCACGAAGTCCCCTCCGGGGCCGCCACGTTGATTCCCCCCGTTCCCTGACGGTACCGCGTGATGCTCCCCTCGCGGCGGGGGCACGGGGCTGCGCGACCCGCCCCCGCCCGGCCCCGTTTACGGCGACCTTCGTCACGAACGGCACCCGGCGCCGACGGCTGGGGCCACCTGTCCCGCCCGGCGGAACGATTGCCCACAGCGGCCGGCAGCGGCCCCCCACCCGCTACCGTGGAGCGGATGAGTACCGACGAGCAGGCCCCGACGGATCCCGCGGGCGCGGGGAACGCGCCGCGTTCCCTGGCGGAAGCCCTCCGCGCGCGGGACGACGCCTCGCTGTCGGCTCTTCTGCGCAGCCGCCCGGACCTCATCACCCCCGTCCCCACGGACCTCACGCAGCTCGCGACCCGCGCCGGTACCCGCGCGTCGGTCGTCCGGGCCCTGGAGCGGCTGGACCGGTTCGCCCTGCAGACGGCGGAGGCGCTCGCCGTGGCCGCGGACCCGGCGACGTCCGGCGAACTGCTCGCCCTGATGGCGGGCGACGACGCCGACCCGGCGGTGGGGGCGGCGTTCCCCCGCGCTCTCGGCACGCTCCGCGAGCAGGCCCTCGTCTGGGGTGCGGACGACCGTCTGCGCCTTGTCCGCACGGCCCGGGAGCTGCTGGCGCCGTCGCCGCAGCACCCGTCCCCGACGGGCCTCGGGCCGACGGTGGCGGAGGCGACGGCGGGCATGTCGCCGGGTCGTATCCAGGAGATCGTGGCCGCGGCCGGGCTGACGACGACGCACGACGCGGTGTCGGCGGTGGCGTCGCTGACCGGCCTGTTCAGGGACCGTCGGCGGATGGCGAAGCTGCTGGACGGCGCGCCCCCGGAGGCGGTGGACGTGCTGGCGCGGCTGGTCTGGGGGCCGCCGTACGGCCAGGTGACGGCGGACCCGGCGCGCCATCTGCGCTGGCTGATCGACCGCGGGCTGCTGCTGCCGACCGCGCCCGGCACGGTCGTACTGCCCCGCGAGGTCGCCCTGCACCTGCGGGCGGGCCGCGCACACCGGGAGACGGAGCCGGTGGCGCCGTCCGTCGAGCCCGCGGCGACGTACCGTCCACAGGTTGTGGACGCGTCGGCGGCCGGCCAGGCGTACACGGCGCTCGCGACGGTCGAGGAGCTGTTGAAGGACTGGCACGAGGGCGGTCCGGCCGTGCTGCGCGCGGGCGGGCTCAGCGTGCGTGATCTGAAGCGGACCGCGGTGGCACTGGACGTGTCGGAGCCGGTCGCCGCGTTCTGGGTCGAACTCGCTTACGCGGCAGGCCTGTTGGCATCGGACGGCGACGCCGACGAGCGGTACGCGGCGACCCCCGCGTACGACGAGTGGCTGGAGCTGCCCCCCGCCGAGCGCTGGACGCGGCTCGCCGCGGCCTGGCTGGCGGCGACCCGCACGGCGGGCCTGATCGGCGGGCGGGACACGAAGGACCGTACGTTGTCGGCGCTCGGCCCGGGCCTGGACCGCTCCGCGGCACCCGAGGTCCGCCACCGCGTCCTCGCGCTCCTGGCGGGCCTCCCGGAGGGCGCCGCCGCCACCCCGGACTCCGTTCTGGCCCGGCTGCGCTGGGAACACCCCCTGCGCGGCCCCGGCCAGTCCCCCGCCACGACCGCCGACGCCGGTGACGACCTGCGCGCCCGCCTCGCCCGCTGGACCCTGTCCGAGGCCGAGTCGCTGGGCGTGACCGGCCGGGGCGCGCTGTCCTCGCACGGCCGGGCACTGCTGGGAGCACCCGGCCCCGACCCCCGCCCGGCGGCCCCCGCCGCCGGTCCCGGCGACAAACTCCCCGTCCCCAGGCACCACCACCCCGCCCCCCTCCCCGGCGAGGTGCCCCGCACCCCCGCCGAGCAGGCCCTGGCCGCCGCGCGGGCGGCCCGGCTGCTCGCCCCGCTTCTCCCCGACCCCCTCGACCACGTCCTCCTCCAGGCGGACCTCACCGCGGTCGCGCCGGGCCCTCTGGAGCGGCCCCTCGCCGAGGTCCTCGGCGTGCTCGCGGACGTCGAGTCGAAGGGGGGCGCGACGGTGTACCGGTTCACGCCGGGGTCGGTACGGCGGGCCCTGGACGCCGGGCGCTCGGCGTCCGACCTGCACGCCTTCCTGACCGCACACTCGCGCACGCCCGTCCCGCAGCCGCTCGCCTATCTGATCGACGACGTGGCCCGCAAGCACGGCCATCTGCGGATCGGGGCGGCCTCGGCGTACGTCCGCTGCGACGACGACTCCCTGCTGAACGAGATCCTCGCCGACAAGCGCTCCCAGGGGCTGCGCCTGCGCCGCCTCGCGCCCACCGTCCTCGCCGCCCAGGCCGACCCGGGTGCGCTGCTCGACGGTCTGCGCGCGATGGGGTTCGCGCCCGCCGCCGAGTCCGCGCAGGGTGACGTACTGATCACCCGGGCGCACGCCCACCGCACGCCGCCGCGCACCGCCCCCGAGCCCGTCCCGGACGGCCCGCCGACGCCCGACGGCACGCTCCTGAGCGCCGCGATCCGCGCCATCCGCGCCGGTGACCTGGCCTCCACGGCCCCGCGCAAGCCGTCCCCCGACACGACCCCCGCCGGCAACGGCAACCTCCCCCGCACCAGCTCCGCCGAGACCCTCGCCACCATGCAGGCCGCCGTCCTCACCGGCGAGGCCGTCTGGATCGGCTACGTCAACGCCGAGGGCGCCGCCAGCCAGCGCGTGATCGCCCCCATCCGCGTCGAGGGCGGCTTCGTGACGGCTTACGACCACACGGCGGACGAGGTCCGCACGTATCCGCTGCACCGGGTGACGGGCGTGGCGGAGCTCGCCGACGACTAGGGCCCGGGCCTGTTTCCGGGCTGGACCGGAAAAGAGACAAAGCGGCTGTATCGATCACGGCTTCCTGTGCTATCCCGGTTTGAGCGCATACGCACGGATGCGTTTGCGTCATCGGGGGACGGCAGGGGGCGGAGCCGTGATGAGCAATCCGGGACCGGGCAGCGGTGGGGGCGGAGGCAGCGGTGGGGGCGGAGGCGGGCATCGGAGGGCGGTGTGGATTCCGATCTGGGCGGCGCTGATCACCGCCGTCGGCGCCGTGCTGGCGGCGACGCTGCCTCCGATGCTCAGGCACGACCCGGCCGCATCCCACACGCCGACCGTGCCGGGCGTCACGACCTCCCGGCCGAGGACCACGGCGCCGGGCCCCGGACCCAAGAGCAAGCCTCCGGAACACCCCACGTCGACCGCTCCGCAACCCGCCGACGACGACTCACCGGACGACCCCGGCCTGAGCACCGCCGAACAGGATCTGGCCGCCCGGGTCACCGGCGGCGACCTCTCCGGCTGCTACCACGCCGCACCCGGCTCCTACGCCTCGGTGGCCGTCAACTGCACCTCGGCCGGGGGCCCGGAGAGGGACCCGCTCATCCTCTCCTTCGACGACGCCGACGGCCTGCGTGAGTGGGTGATCGGGACGAGGTCGCAGTTCACGGTCTCCGAGACGGGCACCTGCGAGACGTACAAGAACTACTCGGACCTCTGGAACCACGACGGCGTCCAGACCGGCAACGTGTCCTGTTACTGGACGGACAGCGTCTACCGCATCGCCTGGTCCTTCGACGACCAGCTCGTCGCGGTCGTCGCCGAGGACCCGGACGCCTCGGCCCTGGTCACCTGGTGGAAGACGACCCCCGTGGAGCTCTGACCCCGCCCCGCCCCCCGATACGGCACACTGGAGGTTTGGCCCGTGCGGAAGGGATACGTACGTGAACGGACCGCTCATCGTCCAGTCGGACAAGACCCTGCTCCTGGAAGTCGACCACGAGCAGGCCGACGCGTGCCGTCGGGTGATCGCGCCGTTCGCCGAGCTGGAGCGGGCGCCGGAGCACATCCACACCTACCGGGTGACGCCGCTCGGGCTGTGGAACGCGCGCGCCGCGGGCCACGACGCGGAGCAGGTCGTGGACGCGCTCGTGCAGTACAGCCGCTACCCCGTACCGCACGCCCTCCTCGTGGACATCGCCGAGACGATGGACCGCTACGGCCGGCTGACCCTCAGCAAGCACCCGACGCACGGCCTCGTCCTGACGACCACCGACCGGCCCGTGCTGGAGGAGATCCTGCGCTCCAAGCGGGTCGCGCCGCTCGTCGGGGCCCGTATCGACGCCGACACCGTCGCCGTGCACCCCTCCGAGCGCGGGCAGATCAAGCAGACGCTGCTCAAGCTGGGCTGGCCCGCCGAGGACCTCGCGGGGTACGTCGACGGCGAGGCGCACCCGATCGAGCTGGCCGAGGACGGCTGGGCGCTGCGTCCCTACCAGAAGCAGGCCGTGGAGAACTTCTGGCACGGCGGGTCCGGGGTCGTGGTGCTGCCCTGCGGCGCGGGGAAGACCCTCGTCGGCGCCGGGTCCATGGCGCAGGCCAAGGCGACCACCCTCATCCTGGTCACCAACACCGTCTCCGCCCGTCAGTGGAAGCACGAGCTGGTCAAGCGGACGTCGCTGACCGAGGAGGAGATCGGCGAGTACAGCGGGACGAAGAAGGAGATCCGCCCGGTCACCATCGCCACGTACCAGGTGCTGACGACCCGGCGGAAGGGCGTCTACCCGCACCTGGAGCTGTTCGACTCCCGGGACTGGGGGCTCATCGTCTACGACGAGGTGCACCTGCTGCCCGCGCCGGTCTTCAAGTTCACCGCCGATCTGCAGGCCCGGCGGCGGCTGGGGCTGACGGCGACGCTGGTGCGCGAGGACGGGCGCGAGTCGGACGTCTTCTCGCTCATCGGGCCCAAGCGGTTCGACGCGCCGTGGAAGGAGATCGAGGCGCAGGGCTATATCGCGCCCGCCGACTGTGTCGAGGTCCGGGTGAATCTCACCGAGTCCGAGCGGCTCGCGTACGCCACCGCCGAGACCGAGGAGAAGTACCGCTTCTGCGCCACCACCGCGACCAAGCGGAAGGTGACCGAGGCGCTGGTGAAGAAGTTCGCGGGGCAGCAGACCCTTGTCATCGGGCAGTACATCGACCAGCTCGACGAGCTGGGCGAGCACCTGAACGCACCCGTGATCAAGGGCGAGACGCCCAACGCCCAGCGCGAGAAGCTCTTCGACGCGTTCCGGGAGGGCGAGATCAGCGTGCTGGTCGTGTCCAAGGTCGCGAACTTCTCCATCGACCTGCCGGAGGCGACCGTCGCCATCCAGGTGTCGGGCACGTTCGGGTCACGGCAGGAGGAGGCTCAGCGGCTGGGACGGGTGCTGCGGCCCAAGGCCGACGGCCACCAGGCGCACTTCTACTCCGTCGTCGCGCGCGACACCATCGACCAGGACTTCGCCGCCCATCGCCAGCGCTTCCTGGCCGAACAGGGCTACGCCTACCGGATCATGGACGCGGACGAGCTGCTGGCGGGCAGCTGAGGTTACGGGGGCGGCGTGGGCGGCCTAGCGCCGCCGTACGCCCGCTTCCTCGCCGTACTCGCCGAGGAGGACGACCCCGAGGGCCGCGCCGGCGAACACCTTGACGGCGCGCAGGGCGTCGCCGACACGGTGGCGGGAGTGACCGCTGCCGTTCAGCGCGGTGGCGCCGGACGGTGCGTGGCGGACAGGGGCCGGGGTGATGGTTGCTGCGCTCATGTATCCATCATGGAATCCGGCCCCCCGGATGGCGTCGGCCTGCGGACCGAACCCGAAGAGCCCTTCGTACGCCTCCGGGGCGCCCCGGGTACACCGCGAGAGGGACCCCGTCCCCTAGGGGGTGGCCCCCGTAAAAACCGTTGGCCCCCACACCTGCCGCTCATCTAGAATCTTCGCTCTTGCCCGCCTCCCTTCACGGAGAGCCGCTGCCCGGACGGAAACCGGGCGGCACCCAGTGATCCCGTTTCGCAGCAGGTTCCCGGAGGCATCCCCTTGTCCAGCCCGTCGACCCCGCCCGCCCCCGCCGACGATCCCGTCGACCCTCTCGATCCCCTCTCCCGCGAGCGGACCCATCTCGCGGACTCCCGCGCCGCACTGCGCGCGATGCGCGAGGACGTGCAGAACCTCGACATCAGCGACGTCACCGCGAACTGGGTGAACGCGGCGGTCCTGGAACGCCAGATCGGCGAGCGCATCAAGGCCCTCGCCGACCTCAGCCACACCCCGCTGTTCTTCGGGCGGCTGGACTATCTGCACGCGCCCGGCGCCGACAGGGCGGAGGGCGCGGAGGGCGAGCGCTTCTACATCGGGCGCCGGCATGTGCACGACGCGGGCGGCGACCCTATGGTGATCGACTGGCGTGCCCCGGTGTCCCAGCCGTTCTACCGGGCCTCCAAGAACGACCCGCTGGATGTGGGGCTGCGCCGCCGCTTCGGGTACACGGCCGGCGACCTCACGGCGTACGAGGACGAGCACCTGTCCGACCCGGCCGAGACAGCTGCCACCAGCAAGCTGCTCCAGCAGGAGATCGAGCGCCCGCGCGTGGGCCCGATGCGCGACATCGTGGCGACCATCCAGCCCGAGCAGGACGAGATCGTACGGGCGGGGCTCTCGGGTTCCGTGTGCGTGCAGGGCGGTCCCGGCACCGGGAAGACGGCCGTCGGCCTGCACCGCGTCGCGTATCTCCTCTACGCCCACCGCGACCGGCTCGCCCGCACCGGCACCCTCGTCATCGGCCCGAACAGGTCCTTCCTCCACTACATCGAGCAAGTGCTGCCCGCACTGGGCGAGTTGGAGGTCAAGCAGGCCACCGTCGACGATCTGGTCGCCCATGTGGAGGTACGGGGAGCCGACGACGCGACCGCCGCCGTCATCAAGGGCGACGCCCGGATGGCCGAGGTGCTGCGCCGGGCCGTGCGCTCGCACGTGACGCTGCCGACCGAGCCGGTCATGGTGGTGCGCGGCTCGCGGCGCTGGCGCGTTCCGGCGTACGAACTCGAAGAGATCGTACGGGAGTTGATGGGCCGCGACATCCGCTACGGCGCCGCCCGCGAGGCCCTGCCGCAGCGGATCGCGCACGCCGTGCTGGTCCAGATGGAGCGGTCGGGCGAGGCGCCGGACGACCGTGTGCAGGACGCCGTGGCCCGCAACGCCGCGGTGAAGGCGGCGGTGAAGGCGATCTGGCCGCCCGTCGATCCGGCCAAGCTGGTCCTGCGCCTCCTCTGCGACGCGGACTTCCTCGCCACGCACGCGGAGGGGATCCTCGACGCGGACGAGCAGAAGGAGATCCTCTGGCACAAGCCGGCGCGATCGGTGAAGTCGGCCAAGTGGTCGGCCGCCGACACGGTGTTGATCGACGAGGCGACCGACCTCGTCCAGCGGACGCACTCGCTCGGGCATGTGGTGCTCGACGAGGCGCAGGACCTGTCGCCGATGCAGTACCGGGCGGTGGGGCGGCGCTGCACGACCGGTTCGGCGACCGTCCTCGGCGATCTGGCCCAGGGCACGACCCCCTGGGCGACCCGGAGTTGGGACGAGGCGCTGCGCCACCTCGGCAAGGAGGAAGCCGTCGTCGAGGAGCTGACGGCTGGCTTCCGTGTGCCCACCGACGTCATCACGTACGCGTCCCGGCTGCTGCCGCACATCGCCCCCGGCCTGACGCCGGTCGCCTCGGTCCGGGAGAACCCGGGCTTCTTCGAGGTCCGCCCGGCCACCGGCGACCCCGAGGTGGTCGCCGCCTGTGAAGAGCTGCTGCGCAACGAGGGGTCGATCGGCCTGATCGCGGCGGATGCCCGCATCCCCGCCCTCGCCGAGGCACTGACGGCGGCCGGGCTGACGTATCTCGGCCCGGGTGAGGAGACGACGGCCGAGACCCGTCTGACCCTCGTTCCGGCCTCGCTCGCCAAGGGCCTGGAGTACGACTACGTGGTCCTGGACGAGCCGCAGGCGGTCGTCGACGGCGAACCGGACGAGCGCACGGGCCTGCGCCGCCTGTACGTGGCCCTGACCCGAGCGGTCTCGGGTCTGATCGTGACGCACGCGGCGCCGCTGCCGCCCCAACTCGGCTAATAGGGCAGGGACTTCAGCAGGGCGTCCAGGAGGCCGGGGAACCGGGCGTCGAGGTCGTCGCGGCGCAGCTGCACATAGCGGTTGCGTCCGACGGCCCGCGTCGAGGTGATGCCGGCCTCGCGCATGATGCGCATGTGGTGCGAGACGGTCGACTTGTGCAGGTGCCCGATGCCCAGCGCGTCGGGGGCGCACGAGTGCGGCTGCCCGCTCGCGTACACCTTCAGCAGCCACAGCCGCACCGGATCGCCGAGCGCGTGCAGCACCTTGACCAGCTCGATGTCGTCGGCGTCGGGCTGCGGCAGCTGCTCGCCCTCCTCGACCACTTCCTCAGTCCCTTCCTCGACCATGGCTCGATCCCCTCTCCGTACCGTTTGACAATCATCCAACAGTCTCTATTGTTTGACCAGCGTCAAACCGTTCACGGACTGCTGGGGGACCCGTGCGTCTACGTCTGCTCCTGCTCGCTCTGGGCACTTTCGCCGTCGGAACCGACGGCATGGTGATGGCCGGCATCCTGCCGCTCATCGCCCACGATCTGGACATCTCCATCTCGGTCGCCGGACAACTGGTGACCGTCTTCGCGCTGTCGTACGCGGTCCTCGCGCCCGTACTCGCGACGGCGACCGCCCGCTGGCCGCGCCGCCGGGCCCTGCTCACCGCGCTCACCGTCTTCACCCTCGCCAACGCCCTTACAGCGCTGGCCCCTTCGTACGGCTTCCTGCTCGCCACCCGCGTGCTGGCGGCCGTCGGCGCCGCTCTCTACACGCCCACGGCCAACGCCGTCGCCACCTCGCTCGTCCCGCCGGAGCGGCGCGGGCGGGCCATCGCCGTGGTGATGGGCGGACTGACCGCCGCGACGGCGCTCGGGGTTCCGCTGGGCACATGGATCGGCCGGACCGACTGGCGGCTGACGATGTGGCTCGTGACCGGCCTCGGGGTCGCCGCCTTCACGGGACTGACCCTGCTGCTGCGCGAACTCCCGCAACCCGCAGCCCTGTTGACGCTGCGGGCCCGCGTCGCCCCGCTCGCGAACCCGCGCGTCCTGGGCGCCGCCGTCACCACGTTCCTGGTCTTCCTCGCCTTCCAGACGTCGTACATCTACTACACCGTGGCCACCTACCCCGCGACGGACGGCGACCAGGACCGGCTGACCCTGCTGCTCCTGGTCTCCGGGTTCGCGTCGGTCGGCGGCGGGCAGCTGGGCGGACGGCTGGTGGACCGGTGGGGACCGCGGGCGGTGATCCTGTCCTCGGGCACGGCCTACCTGCTGCTGGCCGCCGCGCAGCCCTGGACCCTGCGCGCCATGCCGACGGCCCTGGCGGCCTCCGCGCTCACCCCGCTCGTCGGCTGGTCGATCGCCGTGGCCCTCACCGCCCGCCTCGCCTCCCTCGACCCGGCGAACGCGCCCCTGCTCATCTCCCTCAACAGCAGCGCGCTCTACCTGGGCATCGCGGCGGCCGGCGGCACCGGAAGCCTCGCGATGTCGCTGTTCGGGGACCGCTGGTTCCTGCTGGTGGGAGCGGGCTTCGCCGCGTTGGCGGTGGTGGTGGCGGCGGTCACGGCACGGGATGCGCGGCCGGAACGGGCCCCGGCGAAGCCCGCTCCCGTACGGGTCTGAGGCATGGGAAGGCCCCCGGTGCGTGTGCGCACCGGGGGCCGTTTCACGCGACCGGCAGGTCTGTTACTTGAACTTGCGGTACATGGCCTGGTAGACGGCCTTGGCGTCACCGCCGAGGCGCGGGCCGGTCAGCGCGCCGCCACCGCCCAGCGAGGTGTTGGACACCAGGTAGTTGCGCCCGCTGTGCGACATGAACCAGGGGCCGCCCGAGGAACCGCCGGTCATCGAGCAGCCGACCTGGTACTCGGCCGGGTACTTGCTCGGGTAGTTCGTGCCGAGGACGTAGCGCTTGGTCGCGCCGCGGCAGTCGTACATCTTCGAGCCCTCGTACGGCGCGCCGGCGGGGTAGCCGCGGACCTTCATGTTCTTGACCTTGTTGGCCGCCGGGGCGTTGAACCACACCGGAAGGGCCGAACCGACCTTCTCCTGCAGCGACTTCTGGCCCCTGGGCTGCTGCACGTGGAGGACGGCGTAGTCGTAGGTGGAGGCCCAGGTGCCGCTGTGGCCGGAGCCGCCCTTGATCCAGTTGTTGGACGTGACGGCCCAGTCGGCCCAGAAGCCGCCGTACGGCGAGACGCTGCGGTTGTTGGCGTTCTGCGTCGCCTGCTGGATGTTCAGGTTGCCCTTGTTGTTGAACGAAGGGTAGAAGGCGATGTTGCGGTACCAGCCGCCGCCCTTGCCCCCGTGCACGCAGTGGCCCGCGGTCCACACCATGTTCGACTTGCCCGGGTGCTTCGGGTCGCTGACGACCGCGGCCGAGCAGACGTACTCGCCCTCGGGCGTGCTGAAGAACAGCTTGCCCACGACGGCCGCGTTGTGGTGGTACGTCGACTTCACCCGCGTGGCCTTGTACTTCTTGACCGGGCCGTCGGGCTCGTAGGCGTAGACCGCGCCGCCCGAACCGGAGCTCTGGTTGGTCGACTTGGCGATCGTCGGCAGGTCCTCGGTGACGGCCTTGGCCTGGGCGATCCGCTCCGGCGACCAGAAGTCCTTGATGTACGGGTTGGCGAAGTCCTCGGCCTTGGAAGCCCAGTTGCTGTAGTCCTTCCAGCCACCGTTCTTCCACTTGTCGAGGGCGGCACCGGAGAGGTCGGTCGGGATGCCCTCGGGCAGCTTGTAGCCGCCGATCGAGGTGCCCCCGTCGTCGTCCGCACCGGTGTCGACGCCCTTGTCGGCCTGAGCCGACGCCGAGGGCTTCGAGTCGGCCGCGTCGTCCTTCTTGTTGTCGTTGCAGGCCGTGGTGGTGACCATGATGGCCGCGACCACGGCTGCGGCGGCCGCGAGCGAGCGGCTGCGTATGGATGGCATGAAGCCTGTCCCCCTGTTGTTCCCACTACTACGTGCACGTGTTTGTCATGCCCCGGTTGAAGCCGGGGCGTCTTTACTATGCACGTACACGCGTGCGGAATGATCCGCGAGCAGGCTTCAGCACACAACAACTACCCGTCGGATATAGATCCGTGACCTGCGCTCAGCCCCGCTCCCCTCACAGGCGCCGGTCCAGCGCCCGCCGCCACTCCTGTACGGCGGCCACCTCGACGGGGGCGGACCAGCCGCCCGGCCGGGCGGCGCCGCCGATGTGGAAGGCGTCGAGGCCCGCGGCGCGCAGACGGGGGACGTGGTCGAGCCGGAGGCCCCCGCCGACCATGATCCGCGGCTCGTATCCGGGTTCGCCGCGGCGGGCGGCCTCGGCGACGAGCGTGGGCAGGCCCTCGTCCACGCCGGACGCGGCGCCCGCGGTGAGATAGGCGTCCAGGCCCGGCAGGTCCGCGAGCTGCTTGCGCAGGGCGTCGCGGTCGGCGGACCGGTCGATCGCACGGTGGAAGGTCCAGCGGCAGCCGTCCAGTTCGGCGACGATCCGCTCCACGGCGGGCAGGTCGGGGCCGCCGTGCTCGTCGAGGAACCCGAGCACGAACTCGTCCGCGCCCGCCGCGCGCAGGTCCCGTGCGACGCGTACGAGCGCGTCGACGTCCCCGGCCGCGAAGCCGTCCGCGCGGCGGAGCATCACGCGCAGCGAGATGTCCACGGCGGCGCGGATGCCGGTGAAGGTCTCCACCGGCGGGGTCAGACCGTCGGCGGCCATGTCGGTGACCAGCTCAAGGCGGTCCGCGCCTCCGGCCTGGGCGGCGACCGCGTCCTCCACACCGAGGGCGATCACCTCCAGGACTGCACGCTCGCTCATAGGACCTCTTCCCTTGGGACTCGGGGGCGGCTACAGGTCTAGTCCAATCCCAGCCTACGCCGATCCCGGGGCCCACCGCGAGAAGATCACGCCGATGGCGGCGCCGTGAGCGACCCCGGGTGCCCGTCGGCCTGTCAGTCGGCCGCCGGCCGCCACTGGTCAGCCTCGCGTGCCGCCGCGCGTGCGCCGAGGAACCCCACGGTCAGGGAGACCGCGGCACACGCCGCGACGCCGGCTGCCAGGACCGGCCAGGACACGGAGCCCTCCTGCACCAGGGCGATGAAGAACACCGAGTGCCATGCGGTCACGGCCCCGGCTACCACGGTGGCGATCAGCAGGGGCACGGTGAGATGCCACGAGGTCACGGACCGGAACACCCGGCGATTGCCGGTCAGGACGGACAGCGGGGCGAGAACGTGCCGGATCCGTACGAACTCGGCCGCCGCGCTCACCGCACCGGCCACGAGGATGAAGAGGATGCCGGTGAGACCGTACAACTGGATCCAGTTCGCCAGGTGGGAGCGCGAGGACCCGAGCCAGTTCCCGCCCAGCGCCTGGACCTGCACCGAAGGATCGGGAAGCGTGTACGCGGACTGCTTCACCGCGGAGAGCTGCCCCGGTGCCGGGGTCACGACCAGGAGGGACTGCGTGCCGTCCGGCTTCACGGTGACCCGGGGAACCTGCCCGAACCTGAGGTCGCCGTACCAACGGCGCATCTCGTCGACCTGAGTGCTGCTCGCCCTCGCCGTCCCGCTGCCATCGGCGCAGGCCACATGCAGGGTGCGCAGGTCTCGACAGGGCCCCGCGAGCGTCACCCACGGGTCTCTGGGGCCCCCGGATCGTGGAAGGTGCGGGTCAGCAGCGCCGATCCGGGCGGGAGGGACGAGCGGAACCGATCGGCCTGCGCGGCGGTCATACCGCCGGTGGACACCTCGATCACGGTGTCCTTGATCCGATCGTGCGTGAGTACGGCCGCGTGCGAGTGCAGTCCGAGCCTGCTGGTCCACACCTGCATCTGGGCGACAACCCCGATGCCGATCACCATGGCCAGCGCGAGACGCACGATGACGCCGGGATGCGCGTGCGTCCAGCGTCCGCCGATCAGCCGGCCCGCGTGTCCGCTCCGCCGCCCGTTGCCCGCGAGCCAGGCGCCCAGATGGCGGGTGACGAGAGCTACGACGGAGGAGAGAAAGGCCCACATGATGGCCGTCCCGGCGGTGAAGACGAAGACCTGTGCCCTCCTGGGCATGTACTGGCTGGTCAGGACCAGTGCGGCACCGACACCGCAGGCGACCAGACGCCAGGCGGGAACGCGGGAGGTGAAGGAGGCGGGGCGAGTGGACCTGCCGTCCCGGTGGACGCGGTGCGTGCCCACCACGATGCCAAGCACCAGCAGCAGGGACACGGCGGCCGAGGCGACGGCGGTGGGCCATGCGGCCGCCAGGTCGCGGTGATCGAGGAGGTATCCGGTGGGGGGAAGTCTTGTGTCCCACACGGAGGCGGCGGTGTACGGGACGAGCGCGACGAAGGTTCCCAGGGCTGCAGGGACCGCGGCCTCACCCAGGTTGACCAGCATCCGGTGCCGCCAGGTCCCGCCCAGCGCCTGCAACAGGCTGCTGCGCCGGTCACGAGTACGGGAGCCGTCCCGCGCGGCGACCACGGTCAGGGCGAGGGCGGGCACCCCGGCCAGGAACCACAGCCCGACGACAGGGGAGCTCACGGGCCGCTGGTCGGCCATCTCCCCCGTCGCTCCACCGCCGCTTCCGAAGGCGGACACCGGCATCCACCGGTGATCGTCCTTCGGCGGTGTGCCGGCCACCCGCACGTAGGCGAACCGCTCGGAAGGGGTGACCAGACCGTCGGGGTCGATGGTTCCGGCGAACTTTCCGTACCGGGTCAGAACCCCTTCCCCCTTCCCGGTCCTGACGAGTTCGGGTGAGAGCAGGACCTCGCCCGGCTTCGGCCAGCGGGTCACACCTGCGGGGACGGGGGCATCGGGGGTGACCGGGTGGACGAACACGATGGACACGGGTGTGCTGCCGACGGAGTCGGCACCCTCCCGGTACAGCAGTGCGGCATGCCGCGCACTGCCCGTGATCACCGGGCCTCTGGCGTCCGCCCTGGTCTCGCGGCCGTCGTAGGTGGCGAAGGCGGCCACGGTCGCCAGGGTGACCAGCGCGACGGCGGCCGCGGCGCCGAACAGACCCCACCGGCGCAGGCGGTCACCCGGGGCGGAGCGACCCGCGGCGAGGCCGATCCTGATCAGTTTGCCCGCGAGGCGGAGGTTCCTGCCCATCACACGACCCCGGCCTCGGCCAGGATCCCGCCCCGCAGCTCGTGGCGGCGGTCGGCCCGGCCGGCCACCGACAGGTCGTGCGTGACCAGCAGCAGCGCGCAGCGCCGGTCGCGGGCGGCGCTGAACAGCAGCTGGGCGACGCCCTCTTTGGCGTCGGGGTCGAGGGCTCCGGTGGGCTCGTCGGCCAGGAGGACCTCCGGCGCCGTGATCAGGGCGCGGGCGACGGCGGTGCGCTGACGCTCGCCGCCGGAGAGCATGCCGGTGGGGGTGGAGTCGGCGGGGACGCCGAGCTCGTCGAGGAGTTCCTTCGCATCGCGGTACGCGTCCTGATGGCGGCCCCCGTCAAGCAGCACCGGCAGGGCGACGTTCTCCACCGGGCTGAGTTCGGGGAGGAGTTCGCCGAACTGGAACACCATGCCCATGGTCTCCCGCCGTACCTGGGCGAGCTGCCCGGACCCGAGCCCGGTGATCTCCCGCCCCCCGGCGGTGATGGTGCCCGCCTGCGGTTCGATCAGCCCGAGGACGCACATGAGCAGGGTCGACTTGCCGGAACCACTGGGCCCGGTCACCGCGACCGACTCGCCCGGCGCCACGGACAGTTCGACGTGGTCGAGAAGAATGCGCCCCTCGACCTGGTAGCACAGACCGCTCACGTGGAGCCCGGACGCATCACTTTGTTTCACAGAATCTGGCCTTTTGTCGCAGGAGTCGAGAAAACGGGAACGCCGCACCAGCCCGGACGGGCTGGTGCGGCAGATGCGATGTGGAGATCCGGTTTACGGAATGGTCCAGCTCGCCGCGCAGTCGTCCGGCGTGCCCTCGTTCTCGTCGCAGGCCTTGAACTTGTAGATCCTGGACCCGTCACCGGAATAGACGGTCGTTCCCGGGCCGCTGTGGTTCCACAGGGTCCGCTTCGTCTCCGAGCTGGCCGTCCGGTAGTACTCCGCCTTCGCCGGGTCGCCGTCACTGCTGCCGTCCTTGACGGCTATCTTCCCGCTGTCGCCACCGTCGGCAGGCGACCAGGCATGGGCACCGCCACCGCTCGACACTCTGTGTTCCCCTCCTGTGTCAAATGGCTCGTTTTCGGCCGTGGTCAAGTGGCCGACAGGCAGCCCGGGTTACCGCGTCATGGCGCCGATGCCGCAGTTCCGCGCTGTTACTCCCAGTTGTCGCAACATTCACACAGGTAACGCACAGGGGTCATTCTCTAAAGCCACGTTGGCCGAAGAACGCCATCGCGGGATCGAAACTCTCATACGTTTCAGGCCGCCCTCGGACGGCCGAGGGCAGTGCCAAGCGGAACAGTTTTCAGGGAGCACCTTCTCCCGGGTTTCCGCGCCGTGGAGTCCAAGCGGAACGTAGCGTTTCCTGGGCTTCCAGACGTTCCGCGAGGTGATTTCTCCGCCGCGAAGGGCAAGTCGAATGACCGGAACTGATCACCGGTGCGGGGCGGGTTCGGACCGTCAATCCTGCCGGGCGTAAAGCCGCAACGAGCGCTCCAGGCCCTTCTCCTCGTACGCGTGCGTCTCCACGTCCTCGCTCACGCGGGTGTACCCGGCGCGGGAAATGACGCGCTGGGAAGGGATGTTGGTGTGGTCGATGGCGGCGAAGAGGAGGTCCACGTCCTCGCGGGCGAGGGACCAGGCGGAGAGGGCGCCGAGGGCCTCGGAGGCGTAGCCGTTGCCGCGGGCCGACTCCGCCAGGTCGTAGCCGACCTCGGCGCGGCGCTCCTCGTCGGGGGTGCCGTGGAAGCCCATGCCGCCGACAGCGCGGCCGTCCTCGGTGCGGACCAGGACGAACATGCCCCACTCCGGGCGGTGCGTGCCCGCCTCGTACGACTTGGCGACCATGCCGGCGGCGAACCGGGTGCCCTCGAACGGGCCGTCCTCGACCCAGTCGAAGCCGCCGGTGCCGCCCGCGGACAGGTCGGCGGCGGCCGCGGGCGTGACCCCTTGCAGGGTGAGGCGCTCGGCGGGGATGACCAGGTTGTTGTTCCAGTGCCACTCGGTGAGCCGGGCGCGGCCGGGCAGTTCGGCGCGGCCGGTGGCCCACAGGAGGGTCGGCCAGGGGGCGTCGCCGGGGCGGACGTGCGGGAAGATCCGGGCGAGGACGTCCGCGCAGAGTTCGGCCGGGGGCTCGTACGCCAGGCCCAGGCCCTCCGCGATGTCGTGCGTGTGCACCAGGACTTCGGTGATGCCCATCGCGGCGAAGCCCTCGCGGTTCGCGCTGCGGAAGGGGTACGGATGGAAGGCGCGCACCTCGCGGGGCATCGTGCGCACGGTGGCGGCGAGCAGGGCGCCGGTCGTCTCGATCACGTCCACGTAGCCCGCGTTTTCGGTGCCGTCCTCCATGACGATGTCGAAGGGCACCCAGTCCTTGGTCGCGCGTCCGGCCAGCTGGCCCGCGTACGCGATGAGATCACCGGCGATGTGCTCGGCCGTCTCGCGGCAACTCCAGTCCAGGCGGCCCGCCTTGGTCCCCTCCCAGTCCCGCTCGACCGCCGTCCGCAGCAGCGCCGCGCAGCTCGCGACGGCTTCCTCCACCTGGTCCCCACCCATGCTTCGCATGCGGCGAGAATAGGTGATCAGGGCTCGGCGCGTTCCGAATTATCCGTACGCTCTGTCCGGTTCGGGAGGTTTGGGCAGTCGGCCGACAGCACCACGCGTGACGATCGCGTACGACGTTGCAGGCGCAGGGAAACAGCCGCCGTACCCATCCCCGCCAGTGTCAGGGCCGCTCCCGCCCACGCCGTCGAGGCGTAGCCGAAGCCCGCGTCGATGACGGTGCCGCCGAGCCACGGGCCGCCGGTGTTGCCGAGGTTGAAGGCGGCCGTGGTGGTGGCGCCGGCCAGGGTGGGCGCGGCGCCCGCGACGTTGAACATGCGGGCGTTGAGCGCGGGGGCCGTGTAGAAGCAGACCACGCCGAGGCAGAAGGAGAGGACGACGGCGGCGATCGCGTACTGCCCCAGCAGGGCCAGCGCCACCAGTACGACCGTGTCGGCGGCGATGCCGGTCAGCAGCACCCCGAAGAGGTGCGCGTCCGCGATGCGACCGCCGATCGTCGTACCGATCAGCGCGCCGACCCCGAACAGTGCGAGGACGGTCGGCACCCAGCCGTCGTCCATGCCCGCCACGTCCGTGAGCAGCGGGGCGAGATAGCTGAACGCGCAGAACACGCCGCCGGCCGCGAGCGCGATCATCGCGACGGAGAGCAGGACCTGCGGGTCGCGGTAAATGCGGAGTTCCCGCTTGAGCTGGGGTTTCTCGGCGGACAGCGGGATGCGGGGGATGAGCGTGACGACGCCGACGAGCGCGATCGCGGAGGCCGCGCCGACCGCCCAGAACGCGGACCGCCAGCCCAGGTGCTCGCCGAGGAAGGCGCCCGCGGGGACGCCGAGCACGTTCGCGATCGACAGGCCGCCGATCATCACCGCGAGTGCGCGGGCCCGGGCGTTCAGCGGCACCATCGCCACGGCCACCGCCGCGCCCACCGCCCAGAACCCGGCGCAGGCCAGCGCGCTGACCACCCGGGACGCGAAGAGGACGCCGTAGGACGGGGCGAGCGCGCCCGCGACCTGGCCCACGCCGAAGACAGCGATCAGGGACACGAGGGTCGTACGGCGGGGCAGCCGCAGCGTCGCCACCGCGAGCAGCGGCGCGCCGATGACCATGCCGATCGCGAACGCTGATATCAGCAGCCCCGCCTGCGGGATCGTGACGTCCATGTCGTCGGCGATCGGCGGCAGCAGTCCGGAGAGCATGAACTCGCTGGTGCCCAGGGCGAAGACGGAGAGACCGAGGACGTAGACGGAGAGGGGCATGCGGGGCGGGCGGGGAGCGGAGGGGCGAGCGGCGGGTGCGGGCATATCACGGTCCAACGGTGGGGGTGTGGGGACGCATTCCCCTCTTGTCCTGTGGGCGGGCGCCGGTGTCGGCGGGTCAGTCCGTCAGCCGGGCCAGCTCCGTCCGGAGGTTCTCGCGGGCCAGGGGCTCCCACTCCCGTGCACCGTAGGGCGTGGTGAACAGCCTTGGGAGGTTCAGGAGTTGGCTCAGTACGGCGGCCCGGCCCGAGCGGAACGCCTCGTCCGGGACGAAGCCGTACTCCTCGCGCACCGCGGCCGTGTACGCGGCGTACGCCGTCGCGGGCGCCGCCAGGATCGCCAGGTCCGCGTCGCACAGGACGGCGCCGTTGGAGTCACCGGGCTCGGGGGCGTGCGTGACGGTGAGGCGGACCAGGCGGGCGACCTCGGCCGTACGGGCCGGGGAGAGCCCCGCCTCCGGGAGGGCGCGCTCGGCCAGGCGCGCGGAACGCTCCTCGTTCGTCGACCGTTCCGGGAGGTAGACCGCGTCGTGGAACCAGGCCGCCAGACGGACGGCCTCCGGATCCTCGGCGTGCTCCTTCTCCACCTCGATCAGTACGTCGATGCGGTCGAGGACCGCCACCAGGTGCTCGACCGTGTGGTACCGCCGTTGCGGCTCCGACCAGCGGCGCAGCAGGTTGTCGGCGTACGGGGACGGGTCGGGCCGGCCGGCGCCGTCGCGCGCCGCCGTGAGGGTGATCCGCCAGCGGTCGCGCAGTGTGTCGTGATCGGCCATGCGTTCATTCTCCCGTGCGGCCCCGCATCCACCCCTAGCGTGGGGCCATGACTACTACGGACCCGCACGACGACGTACGTGATCCGGAACTTCCCGGACGGCTGCTGCTCGTGGAGCGCGACGCGCTGATACCCCTCCTGCGATCGCGCCCCGACTCCGACTTCGCCCTGCGGACCGCCTGCCCCGGCTGGACCGTGCGGGACGTGCTGGCGCACTGCTCGTCCGCGTTGATGCGGGTGGTGGAGAGCCGGTACGAGAAGGACGTGTTCAGCCCCGCCGCCAACGACCGGGACATCGCCGAGCGGGACGACTGGCCGCATGCGCGGGTCGTCGACGAGCTGGAACGGGGGATGACCGAGGCCGGGCCCGTGATCGCCGCGGCCGGAGGGATCATCGACCCGGTGGCGCTCGGGGAGTGGGTGCATGCGGGGGATGTGCGCGAGGCGTTCGGGGTCGCGGGGGCGTACGGGGGTGACGGGCTGCCGCACGCGCTCGCCCTGCTGGCCCGGATCACCCGGGTCAAGGGCCACGTACCGCTGCACGCGGACCTCGACGACGTGGACGAGCCGCTGCGGCTGGGGGGAGTACCGGGGGACGGGCCTCCGGCCCGCTACCTCGGCGACGCCGCCACACTGATCCGCCTCTACGCGGGCCGGCCTCTGGTGGGGACGCGGTACGAGCTGGTGGGGGCGCGGGAGGGGGAGCTCAACATCTTCGCGTGATGCGTGATGCGTGATGCGGGATGCGGGATGCGGGATGCGGGATGCGGGATGCCGCAGAACCCCGCCGGGTGCGGCCGGGTGGCCCTAAGACGGCCAGGCCCGCCCCTTGGGCCTGCGCAACCCCGAGTCGGTCAGCAGTCGTACCACCTCGCGGCTGCTCACCTCGACCGCTCCGGCCGCGACGACATCGGCGTACCGGTGCGAGGGGATGTCGTAGTGGTCGCGCTCGAACGCCCGTGGTGGGACGCCCAACCCGGCGGCGAACCCGTGCAGTTCGTCGAACGAGACGTCGCTGACGAGGTGGGACCAGAGCCGTCCGTGCCCCGGCCAGGTCGGCGGGTCGATGTACACCGTCACGACGAGGGCGTCCCGCCGGTGGCCGGCCCCAGCGAGCCCACCGACGCGACCCGGACGCCTGCCTTGTGGCACACCCAGTGCGGGTCGGGTCCCAGCTCGGGCTCGACGTCGAGGGCGTGCGGGTCGCCGGAGACACAGACGGGGCACAGCGGCCAGCGCCCGAACCGCTCGAGAAGGGCGTCCTGGACGTCCTGGGCGATCAGCCCGGCGACGAAAGCGGCACCCTCCGGCCACTGCTCGACCCACCAGCGGCGCTGTACGACGGACTCCTCGACGAGGGAGACGACGTCGGCCTCGGCCACCTCGCGCGCGACGAGATCGGCGAGCACCAGGGCGCGAGCCGCGTGCAACGCCTGCTCAAGGGGGCTGATGGGATCCATGCACCCATTGTGCGCACCCTTGACCCCATCCCCCAACGGAAAATATCTTTCAGGATGTGACCCCAGACGTGAAGGAAATTTTCGCAGGCGAGGCGCCGCCCGCCCCCGCCGCGCTCGCGGCCAAGGTGCGGACACTGGCCCCCTCGATGACCCGCTCCATGCAGCGCGTCGCCGAGGCCGTCGCCGGCGACCCGGCCGGCTGCGCGGCCCTGACGGTCACCGGCCTCGCCGAGCTCACCGGCACCAGCGAGGCGACCGTGGTCCGCACCGCCCGCCTCCTCGGCTACCCCGGCTACCGCGACCTGCGCCTCGCGCTCGCCGGCCTCGCCGCCCAGCAGCAGTCGGGCCGCGCGCCCGCCGTCACCGCGGACATCGCGGTCGACGACCCCATCGCCGACGTGGTCGCCAAGCTCGCCTACGACGAGCAGCAGACCCTCGCCGACACGGCGGCCGCACTCGACACGGTCCAGCTCGGCGCCGCCGTCACCGCCCTCGCCGCCGCCCGCCGTATCGACGTGTACGGGGTGGGCGCGTCCGGGCTGGTCGCCCAGGACCTCACCCAGAAACTGCTGCGCATAGGTCTCATAGCCCACGCGCACAGCGACCCGCATCTCGCCGTCACCAACGCCGTGCAACTGCGCGCCAAGGACGTGGCGATCGCGATCACCCACTCGGGCTCGACGGGAGACGTCATCGAACCGCTCCGCGTCGCCTTCGAGCGCGGTGCCACGACGGTCGCGATCACCGGCCGTCCCGACGGCCCGGTCACGCAGTACGCGGACCACATCCTCACCACCTCAACGGCCCGCGAGAGCGAGCTGCGACCGGCGGCGATGTCCTCGCGTACGAGCCAACTGCTGGTCGTGGACTGCCTGTTCGTGGGTGTGGCCCAGCGGACGTACGAGACGGCGGCGCCCGCGCTGTCCGCGTCGTACGAGGCACTGGCGCACCGCCACAGCCCGCGCGGCGGCGCCCGCCGCTAGCACGCCCGCTCCCCGCACCTCCCGTCCCGCCGTCCCACCTCTCTCCTTTACCCGCGCACCGGAAAGAGCCGCCGTACATGACCTCCCCTCTCGACGCCTCGTCCCCCTACCGCGATCTGCGAGCCGAGCTGGAGACGCTGACCACCGAGGCATTCCGTCCTGAACTGTCCGGGATCGACCGGCTGGCGACGCTGGAGATCGCCCGGATCATGAACGCGGAGGACGCGACCGTGCCGACGGCGGTCGCCGAGCAGCTCCCGCTCATCGCCGCCGCGATCGACGACATCGCGGAGCGCATGGCGAAGGGCGGCCGCCTCCTCTACGCCGGTGCCGGCACGGCGGGCCGCCTGGGCGTACTGGACGCCTCCGAGTGCCCTCCCACCTTCAACACGGACCCGTCGCAGGTGGTGGGCCTGATCGCGGGCGGCCCCGAGGCCATGGTCACCTCGGTCGAGGGCGCGGAGGACTCCAGGGAGCTGGCGGCGGCGGACCTGACACGGCTGTCGCTGACCGCCGACGACACGGTGGTCGGCGTCTCCGCCTCGGGCCGCACGCCGTACGCGATCGGCGCGGTCGAACACGCCCGTGCGCAGGGCGCGTTGACGATCGGCCTGTCCTGCAACGCGGGCAGCGCCCTGGCGGCCGCCGCCGACCACGGCATCGAGGTCGTCGTCGGCCCGGAGCTGCTCACGGGCTCCACGCGCCTCAAGGCGGGCACCGCACAGAAGCTCGTCCTCAACATGCTGTCCACGATCACGATGATCCGGCTCGGCAAGACGTACGGGAACCTGATGGTCGACGTACGCGCCTCGAACGAGAAGCTGCGCGCCCGCTCCCGCCGTATCGTCGCGCTGGCCACGGGCGCCCCCGACGAGGAGATCGAGAAGGCCCTCGCGGCGACGGACGGCGAGGTGAAGAACGCGATCCTGGTCATCCTGGGCGAGGTGGACGGCCCCACGGCAGCCCGCCTTCTGGAGGAGAGCGCGGGCCACCTGCGCGCGGCGCTCACTGCGGCGGCGCCCTGACGAGCACGCTCAGGGGGTGAGCACTCCTTCCCCCTCCGCCACGGCCGCCGCGATCCTCCCGCTGGTCGGCGGCCCCGCGAACATCATGTCCGTCGCCCACTGCATGACCCGCCTACGGCTCGGTCTGCGGGACCGCGGCCCGGTCGACGAGGACGCGCTGAAGGCACTGCCCGCCGTACTCGGCGTGGTCGACGACGACACGTACCAGATCGTGCTGGGCCCGGGCGCGGTCGCACGGGTGGCCCCGGAGTTCGAACGCCTCGTCTCCACCAGTGCAGACGAACCGGCCGCCCGCGGCGCCCAGTTGAAGGAATCCCAGCGCAGGCGCAACGCGACCCCCCTCAAGCTCGCCCTGCGCCGCATCGCCAACATCTTCGTCCCCCTCATCCCCGCCCTGATCGGCTGCGGAGTCATCGCAGGCCTCAACGGCCTGCTGGTCAACGCCGGTTGGCTGCCCTCGCTCACCCCCGCACTGACGGCCATCGCCTCCGGCTTCATGTCACTGATCGCGGTCTTCGTCGGCTACAACACGGCGAAGGAGTTCGGCGGGACGCCGGTCCTCGGCGGGGCGGTGGCAGCGGTCATCGTCTACGCGGGGGTCGCCAAGGTGACGGCGTTCGGCATGACGCTCGCGCCCGGCCAGGGCGGTGTGCTGGGCGCGCTGGCCGCCGCACTCCTCGGGACGTACGTCGAGCGGTGGTGCCGCACCTGGGTCCCGGAAACCCTCGACGTGCTGGTCACCCCCACCCTCACCGTCCTCCTCGCCGGCCTGACCACGCTCTACGGCCTCATGTACGCGGCCGGGGAGATCTCCTCCGCCATCGGCACAGCGGCGGACCGGCTGCTGTCCACCACCGGCGCCTTCGCGGGCCTCGTCCTGGGCGGCCTGTTCCTCCCCCTGGTGATGCTGGGCCTGCACCAGGCCCTGATCCCCATCCACACCACCCTCATCGAGCAGCAGGGCTACACGGTCCTGCTCCCCATCCTGGCCATGGCGGGCGCGGGCCAGGTGGGCGCGGCGATGGCGGTGTACGTCCGCCTGCGCCACGACCACTCCCTCCGTACGACGATCAGGTCGGCGCTCCCCGCGGGCCTGCTCGGCGTCGGCGAACCCCTGATCTACGGCGTCTCCCTCCCCCTCGGCCGCCCGTTCCTCACGGCCTGCGCGGGCGGCGCGGCGGGCGGCGCCTTCATCGGCTTCTTCTCGATGCTCGGCGAAAAGGTGGGCTCCACGGCGATCGGCCCCTCGGGCTGGGCCCTGTTCCCGCTGCTGGCCGGAAACAGGGGTCTGGGTCTGACGGCGGCGATCTACGCGGGCGGACTGCTGACGGGTTACGCGGTGGGGTTCGGGGCGACGTACTTCTTCGGTGCGGTGAAGGTGAGTGCCGGCGATGTCAGTGGCGTGTGTGACTCTGGTGTTCCGACAGCACACCGCCCGGCGGAGGGGACGAGGACACCGTGAAGGGGACGAGGACACCGTGAACCACGCACAACTGACCCAGCTGGGTCGCGCCCTGCGGGTCCTCGGCGAGCACGGGGACGCACTGACCACCGACACCCCCGACGCGAAGCTGCACGAGGTGAAGGCCGACCTGAAGCGGGCGCTCGACCTGCTGGACGAGAGCGTCAGCAGCGCGGCGCCCACCACGCGCTGCGCCGAGCATCCGCAGGGCCCTGTCGACGAGGACGCCTCCGACCTGTGCCTGCTCTGCGAGACCCGCCGCCGCGCCGCCCGCCGCTCCCAGGTCAACGGCGCGTACGCGAGTGCTCGCGCCGACGCCCGGGGCACCGACCCCGCGCAGAGCCACTCCCGCTACGGCGTACGGGCCGACCGGCCGCAGCCCCAGCAGCGCTGGCTCCCGGAGATGTGGACCGGCCAGGCGTGGCAGCTGTGCGGCACCCCACGCCGCGACCGCCAGGAGGCCGAGGCCTACCTCGCCGCCCAGCGCAGAGTCCCGCAGCCCGCCATGTCCTACCGCCTGGTCCACGAGTTCACCGACTACGAGGTCCTGCGCATCTGGGGAGAGCCACGGAAGATCGACATCGAGCCGATGGGGAACCTGTAGAGCTGTAGTCCTTCGGCGCCTGGGTGGGTCAGCGGCAGCGGAGAGCCCTTCGAGGCCGGGGCTAGGCGGGCTCACGGCAGCCGGCCCTCCCGGTTGATCCGCCGGACCCGCTCCCGCAGCACCTCCCCCGGCGGCGCCTCCCCCAGCGCGTCCGGCGGACAGTCCCACTCCCGCCCGCCACCCACAGGCCGCAGCTGCACGTATCCACCCTCGCGCCCCATCACCTCACCGACCCGCCCGTCCCGCACGTCGACGGCGTAGGCCCTGACGGGGCCATCGGCCTGGGGCTCGCACAACTCCCCGCTTCCGACATCCCCGCTCACGACATCTCCAGCACGGTGGCCAGCCGCACCGCCGTACGCACATTGCAGCGCCCGAGCGCGACCAGAGCGAACGGCTCCTCGCTCGCGCCGGTCACCGGGTCGACCCGCAGCGACGGCAGTACGACACCGACGTCCGCGAGGGCCGCGCGCAGCCGCTCCACCACTTCCTCGGTCGACCCGATCCGCTCACTCGCCGTCATGTCCATCGCGCCGGTGCCTCCACTCTGAGTGTCCACGTTCACCACACAGCGTGTCTGCCACCCGTCTAACCTGGCCAGAGACGGCGCCCCAACAACCCCGCCTGTGTGACAGGGAGTTGCGCATGCCAGGACCGAAGGACCTCGACCCCTCCTCCTCACCCCGCGCCCTGATCGGCGCCGAACTGCGCCACGCCCGCGAGAAGGCGGGCCTCAGCCAGAGCGAACTGGGCGAGCCGCTGTTCGTGAGCGGCTCGTTCATCGGCCAACTTGAGGCAGGCACGCGGCGCCTGCACCGCGAATACGCGGCCCAGATAGACGAGATCCTTGGCACGAAGGGGTTTTTCGAGCGCAACTGCCAGGCACTGGCCAAGTCGAAGTACCCGGACCATTTCGCGGAGGCGGCGGAGGCGGAGGCGGTTGCTACGGCGATCAGGCAGTACGCACAGCTCCTGATCCCTGGGCTGCTCCAGACGAGGGCGTACGCGGTGGCGGTCTTCCGCGCGTACCGGCCTACGGCTCCCGACGCCGAGATCGATGCCCTCGTGGCGGCCCGACTCGAACGCGCCCACCTTCTCGACGATCCAACAACGCCGTTGTTGTGGGCGGTAGTCGACGAGGCCGCGCTCCGGCGAGAGGTGGGCGGCAGAGCGGTGATGGCGGAGGCGCTCCGTCACGTGGCGGACCTCGCAGGCCAACACCGGATCATCGTGCAGGTGCTCCCGTTCGGCGCCGGGGCGCACGCGGCGATGGACGGTCCTCTGAAGCTCATGGAGTTCGAAGACGCGCCTCCGCTCTCGTTCGTCGAAGCACCGGACATGGGAAAGCTGTTGGATGACCCGGCCACGGTCGCCCGCCACACCCTGATGTTCAACCTCCTCCAGGCGGCGGCGCTTTCCCCGCCAGATTCCCTGGCCCTGATCAAGTCGGTGGCGCAGGATTACGAGCATGGAGAAGAGCATCCGTGAGTACGACCTCAGCACGGCCATCTGGTGCAAGTCCAGCTACAGCGGCGGCCAGGGCGGCGACTGCCTGGAGGTCGCCCGCTGGCGCAAGTCGACACACAGCGGTGGCGACGGCGCTGACTGCCTGGAAGTAGCCGACGGCCAGCCCGCCCTCGTCCCCGTCCGCGACTCCAAGAACCCCCTCGGCCCGAAGCTGGTGTTCCGGGCCGAGTCCTGGTCGGTGTTCGTCAACAACCTCAAGAACGCGACAGCAGCCCCTCGTTTGTGAGGTGGCTGTGGGGCGACGTCGGCAAACTTCAGGCCCGGCGTCTAGAAACGGGCGGCGCCTCGGCGTAGGTGAGCGTATTTGCCGGTGGAACATGCGCTACCTCGTGACGGCCGACCCGCGCGCTGCGACGTTGGGCGCATCCGACCGAGGAGGCAAAGATGCCTGGGTACGCCAAGAGCGACGCGGAGGCCAAGGAGAGGCTTCTCTCCTACTGCGACAAGATCGACCTCGACCCGGCGTGGATCAGCGACAGCAAGTGGGACACCACCATCAGGATCGCCCGCCAGAAGGAGTACGGCTGGGACGAGGCCGAGAACACGATCGACAGCGACAAGACCGAGATAGCCGGGGCCAAGGCCAAGGAGGCTCGCCAGGCAAAGCTCGACGGGGACGCGAGCAATCTGATGAACACCATCTTGGCCACCCCCGCCCTGAACAACACCCCCGCGCACAGGATGCTGGTCCAGTGCGCCGCCGCCTACGTCGGGGGCATCAGGACCAACCTGGGGTACGGCTCGAAGATGACGCGGGCGGCGTACGCGACCGTGCGCGGCCAGTGGACCCAGATTTCCCAGCAAGCCGGGGGCGGCGTGTACACGGCGTTCGTGAGCCATGACCCGCAGGACAAGGCCGCGTTGGGCAAGATCTGGGTCGGCGACACCCTGGCCGTACGCGGCGTCCAGGGCAACCTGCTCGTGAGGATCGGCGGCATGCGCTTCAACATGCACGTCGACATCACGGACTGAAGCCGGCGGCCGGCAACCGCCGATCACCCCTGACGCGGCTTCCGGAAGCTCAGTCCACCGGCAGCCGCGTCACGCTCGACACCTTCAGCTGCACCGGGAGCGCGCCCGTGTCGAGCTGGGCCGCCAGTTCCTGGGCGGAGCGCTGGGTGAAGTTGCCCGAGATCTCGGCATTACCGCCGGTGAGTGCCTGAGCGACCGTCGGGGCGGACAGCACGGTGTCGTCGAGGACGATCGCGAACTGGTTGGCCGGGGACTGCTGCTTGGCCAGCCGCCCGGTGACGTCCCCGAACCGCTTGGACCCCGCCGCCGTGAACTTCAGCTGGACCATCCAGCCCGCGCCCTGGTTCTTGTCGTACGTCGCCTTCGCGTCGGACACGTCCGTCCCCGGAACGGCGACCGCTTCGAGCACGTACTTGGTGAGGGCGTTGTCCCCCTGTCCGCACGCCGTGAAGGCATCCGGCGTAGCGGGGACCGGCGCCCGGCACTCGTCCTTCGTCTTGACGGCCGTCTGGCCCAGCACCGGCCGGAACCCCAACTCGGCTGTCCGCCCGAGGGACTTCAGCGCCTCCTGGCTGTCCCCGGGCTGGGTGGCCACGATCTCTCCGTTCCGGACGGTGACCTCCACGCCCGCCATCCCCGCCTCCGCCGCCCGCTTCCGCATCAACTCGGCGGTCCGCTCCACCTCCGCGTCACCCCGCGACCCTTCGACGGAGAAGTCGACGGAGGTCAGCTTCCACCGACCCGAGGCCGAGGCCGAAGAAGAGGCCGACGGAGTCTCCACGGGCGCCTTGGACCCCGTACCAGCGCTGTGATCCTCAGCCGTGGATCTCCCGCCCCCTCCGGCTCCCGACAGATCCGGCGAGGAGCCGCCACAGGCCCCCAACGTCGCACACGCCACCGCAACGGCACCGACCCCGACCGCAATCCTGCGCATCCCTGCCATGTGTCCCCCAAGGCTCTGTCCCGGTGTGACCGTGAGGCAGTCCGCGCTCATGCGACCCCCCGAGCCGCATGCCATGGTGACAGCAACCCACCCCCACGGACAGGCAGTTGTCACGAGATCCACCCGAAGGCGGCATCCCCATCGCTATGGGGCGGCCCCTCCGGAACGTCCGGAACCTGCGCGTTACGCGTTTGTCTGCGAGACCTCCGCCGACTCGCCCGCGTCGGGAGTGATGGCCGGCTCCGCCGGTGTCGCGTCGGTTCGGCGTCCCGGGAGGAACGATGCCAGGACGAAGGCGAGGATCGCCGCGCCGGCGCCGATGGCCATGACGACCTTGAAGGCGTTCTCGGAGGGGAGGGCGTGGGAGCCGAGATCGGTGGTCATCTGGGCGAGGACGACGCCGGCGATGGCGCTGGCGAACGACGTACCGATGGACCGCATCAGGGTGTTGAGGCTGTTCGCGGCGCCCGTCTCGGAGGCGGGCACGGCGCCCATGATGAGGGCCGGCATGGCGCCGTAGGCGAAGCCGACACCGGCGCCGATGACGCAGGAGACCAGGACGAGGTGCCAGACCTCGGACATCAGCAGGATGTTGAGGCCGTAGCCCGCGGCGACGATGACGGCGCCGCACATCAGCGTGATCTTCGGGCCCTTCGTCTTGGTGATCGCGGCGGAGACGGGCGCCATGGCCATCATCACCAGACCCTGCGGGGCCATCACGAGACCGACGGTCATCATGGACCTGCCGAGGCCGTAGCCGGTCTGTTCGGGCAGCTGGAGCAGCTGCGGCAGGACCAGCGACATGGCGAACATCGAGAAGCCGAACGCGATGGACGCGAGGTTGGTGAACAGCACCTGGCGGCGCACGGTGGTGCGCAGGTCCACCAGCGGCTGGGCGGTGCGCAGCTCGTAGAAGCCCCACGCCACCAGCACGAGGACCGCCACGGCGAAGAGACCGAGGACGGTCCCGCTCGTCCAGCCCCAGTCGGCGCCCTTGGAGACGGCCAGCAGCAGGGACACCAGACCGATGGCCATACCGATGGAGCCGACCAGGTCGAAGCGGCCGCCGGTGCGGACCTTGGACTCCGGTACGAACGTCAGGACGAGCGCGAAGGCGACGACGCCGAGCGAGGCGGACGTCCAGAACAGGATGTGCCAGTCGAAGTTGTCGGCGATGAAGGCGGCGGCGGGCAGACCGAGGGCGCCGCCCACCCCGAGCGAGGCGCTCATCAGCGCGGTCGACCCGGCGAGGCGCTCGGCGGGCAGCACGTCCCGCATGACGCTGATGCCGAGCGGGACGACGGCGGCCGCGAGGCCCTGGAGAGTGCGGCCGACGATGGCCGGAACCAGCGAGTCGGCCATCGCGACGACGAGTGAACCGGTGACCAGCAGCACCAGGCTGACCAGGAGCATGCGGCGCTTGCCGAACATGTCGCCGAGGCGGCCCGCGACCGGGGTGGCGACGGCGGCGGCCAGCAGCGTGGCGGTGATGGCCCAGGCGGTGTTCGACGCCGAGGCGTCGAGGTACTTGGGCAGCTCGGGCACGATCGGGATGACGAGGGTCTGCATCAGCGAGACCACGATTCCGGCGAAGGCCAGGACCGCCACCACGGCGTTCGACCGCGGCGGGGCGGAACCGCCCGCCGCGGCGGGTCGGGCGAGGGCGTCGGACATGGAAGGGCCTCCGTCGGATGAGCAGGACTGTGCGACCTACCGAACTACTTGACTTACGCAAGCTTAAGTCACTTGATTGACTTAAGCAAGGTGACCAGATCAGCACCGTCGGACCCCCGCACGCCCACCCCGGACACGCCTGAGGGCGGCACCCCGACCGATGTCGGGATGCCGCCCTCACAAACTCGTGGGTGCCGCCCTCACAAACTCAGGGGCGTGCGACCAAACTCAGGAGCGTGCAGCGCGCCACGCGGCGCGCTCGACTCAGCTCAACGACCCCAGCGAAGCCGCGTCGTACGCCGCCAGCTCGTCGTAGCGGCCCGCCAGGACCTTCGCCGCCCACTGCGGGTCCTGAAGCAGCGCGCGGCCGATGGCGACCATGTCGAACTCGTCGCGCTCCAGGCGGTCGAGGAGGTCGTCAATGCCCTTGACGGCGGAACCCTCGCCCTCGAAGGCCTTGAGGAACTCGCCGTCCAGGCCGACCGAGCCGACCGTGATGGCGGGCTTGCCGGTGATCTTCTTCGTCCAGCCGGCCAGGTTGAGGTCCGAGCCGTCGAACTCGGGCACCCAGTAGCGGCGGGTGGAGGCGTGGAAGGCGTCCACTCCGGCCTCGGCGAGCGGCGTCAGGATCGCCTCCAGCTCCTCCGGGGACTCGGCGATCCGGGCGTCGTACGCCTGCTGCTTCCACTGCGAGTAGCGGAAGATGACCGGGAAGTCCGGGGAGACGGCGGCGCGCACCGCGGCCACGATCTCCGCCGCGAACTTCGTACGGGCGACGGGGTCACCGCCGTACCCGTCGGTGCGGACGTTGGTGCCGGCCCACAGGAACTGGTCGATCAGGTAGCCGTGGGCGCCGTGCAGCTCGACCCCGTCGAAGCCGATGCGCTCGGCGTCGGCGGCGGCCGCGGCGAAGGCGCCGATGACGTCGTCGAGGTCGGTCTGCGTCATGGCCTTGCCGGTGACCTTGCCGCCCTCCTTGTGGAGGCCGGAGGGGCCGACGGCCGGGGCGTCCGCGAACGGCGGCTCGCCCGCCCGGCGCACCATGCCGATGTGCCAGAGCTGCGGCACGATCGTGCCGCCCGCCGCGTGCACCGCGTCGGCGACCTTCGCCCAGCCCGCGAGCTGCTCCTCGCCGTGGAAGCGCGGGATGCTGTCGCTCTGCCCGGCCGACTCGTGGCCGACGTACGTGCCCTCGGTGACGATCAGGCCGACGCCCGCGGCGGCCCGGCGGGCGTAGTACCCGCTCACGTCCTCGCCGGGAACGCCGCCCGGGGAGAACTGCCGGGTCATGGGCGCCATCGCGATCCGGTTCGGGACGGTCAGACCGTTGATGGAGACGGGCCGGGACAGGATCTCGGCCGCACGGCCGGCGGGGGCACTGAGGGACACGCGGAACTCCTTGGGACTTCGGGACTCACCGGGGGACATAACGCACGGTATGTGCGCATGCATCGACTCTCCCATGTCAACGGCTCCGCAGACCCCGGAATTCCGCCCGTATTCGCCGGTCGGGGTGTGATCCCGGATACGCCCGAGGGCGGTACCCCTTCCAAGAAGGGGTACCGCCCTCGGAACTGACAGACTCCGCCGATCCGTGAAGGATCAGAAGTCCATGTCACCGCCCGGCATGCCGCCCGGAGCGCCGCCCGCGGCGGCCTTCTCCGGCTTGTCGGCGATGACGGCCTCGGTGGTCAGGAACAGCGCGGCGATGGACGCGGCGTTCTGCAGGGCAGAGCGCGTGACCTTCGCCGGGTCGATGATGCCTTCGGCGATCATGTCGACGTACTCACCGGTCGCGGCGTTCAGGCCGTGGCCGACGGGCAGGTTGCGCACCTTCTCGACGATGACGCCACCCTCGAGACCACCGTTGACGGCGATCTGCTTGAGCGGGGCCTCCAGGGCCAGCTTCACGGCGTTGGCGCCGGTCGCCTCGTCACCCGAGAGCTCGAGCTTCTCGAAGACCGAGGAAGCCTGGAGCAGGGCCACGCCACCACCGGCGACGATGCCCTCCTCGACGGCCGCCTTCGCGTTGCGAACGGCGTCCTCGATGCGGTGCTTGCGCTCCTTGAGCTCGACCTCGGTGGCGGCACCGGCCTTGATGACGGCCACGCCGCCGGCCAGCTTCGCCAGACGCTCCTGGAGCTTCTCGCGGTCGTAGTCCGAGTCGCTGTTCTCGATCTCGGCGCGGATCTGGTTGACGCGACCGGCAACCTGGTCCGCCGAGCCCGAGCCGTCGACGATCGTCGTCTCGTCCTTGGTGATGACCACCTTGCGGGCACGGCCCAGCAGGTCGAGACCGGCGTTCTCCAGCTTGAGGCCGACCTCCTCGGAGATGACCTCGCCGCCCGTGAGGATGGCGATGTCGCCGAGCATGGCCTTGCGGCGGTCACCGAAGCCCGGGGCCTTGACGGCGACGGACTTGAAGGTGCCACGGATCTTGTTGACGACCAGGGTCGACAGGGCCTCGCCCTCGACGTCCTCGGCGATGATCAGCAGCGGCTTGCCGCCCTGCATGACCTTCTCCAGGAGCGGGAGCAGGTCCTTGACGTTCGCGATCTTGGAGTTCGCGATCAGGATGTACGGGTCGTCGAGGACGGCCTCCATACGCTCCATGTCGGTGGCGAAGTACGCCGAGATGTAGCCCTTGTCGAAGCGCATACCCTCGGTGAGTTCCAGCTCCAGACCGAAGGTCTGGGACTCCTCGACGGTGATGACGCCTTCCTTGCCGACCTTGTCCATGGCCTCGGCGATGAGCTCGCCGATCTGGGTGTCGGCGGCGGAGATGGAGGCCGTGGAAGCGATCTGCTCCTTGGTCTCGACATCCTTGGCCTGCTCAAGGAGGGCACCGGAGACGGCCTCGACGGCCTTCTCGATACCGCGCTTGAGGGCCATCGGGTTGGCACCGGCGGCTACGTTGCGCAGGCCCTCGCGGACCAGCGCCTGCGCCAGAACGGTCGCCGTGGTCGTACCGTCACCGGCGACGTCGTCCGTCTTCTTGGCGACTTCCTTGACCAGCTCGGCGCCGATCTTCTCGTACGGGTCCTCGAGCTCGATCTCCTTGGCGATGGAAACACCATCGTTGGTGATCGTGGGGGCGCCCCACTTCTTCTCGAGGACGACGTTGCGGCCCTTGGGGCCAAGGGTGACCTTGACGGCGTCGGCGAGCTGGTTCATCCCGCGCTCGAGACCGCGCCGTGCCTCCTCGTCGAACGCGATGATCTTGGCCATGTGAAGTGGTCCTCCCGGACTGGGGTGGAATCTCCAGGACCGCGCCCGCGCCCGCGACGGACGGCCTGCCGGCCTCGTGGTTCCTTGCCCCACTTGGCCTGCGAGCCTCACCGACCCGGTCCTCGTTATCACTCTCACCTTCAGAGTGCTAACGCCAATGATTAGCACTCGCCCCTGCCGAGTGCAAGCGGCTCGGGTTGATCCCCAGGTGAGCAGGGGGGCGCGTGCGCGGGGCGCGGGGCCGTCCGCCCGCATCCCTGGGCACGCCGAAGGGCTCGTACCCCTGGAGGTACGAGCCCTTCGTCACGTCGCTGTTTGTGTTCAGTCGGCGCGTGCTTCAGCCGGCAGCCAGTCGGACCATGTCCGCCTGCGGCCCCTTCTGACCCTGCGAGATCTCGAACTCGACCCGCTGGCCCTCTTCAAGGGTGCGGTAGCCGTCCATCTGAATCGCGCTGTAGTGGACGAATACATCCGCACCACCGTCGACCGCGATGAAGCCGTACCCCTTCTCCGCGTTGAACCACTTGACGGTGCCCTGAGCCATGCCTAACTCCCCTATTACTGGCCCTTGCACAGATCCACACTTCGTGGATCCGGGTCAGACCTCACCCCCCAACGGTTGGGGGTGTGCGCCGGAACGCGTCGACCGCGGCTGAATGTATCTGTCCAACTGCCGTCTGCAACAGGTCAATCGGACGAGAATTCTGGGCATGACCGATCGGGAAAATGCGGAGAATTTGCGCAGATTCAGGGCAAGTCGGGCCCCATAAATGCCATAAACGGCTAGAAATGATGGGGCACTTTGGCTGCTTCTTATCGGGTGTCGGGCGAGAACTCATATGCGCCCGGCATGAGGACGACTCGGAAAGCGAAGCAGGTTCCCCAACTGTACCGCGCTCAACCATACAGAATTGCCCCCTCCGTTTCTCTTACGGAGAGGGCAATTCGATGAACAATGAGTGACAGCCGTTACCGAAGGTAACGAAAGGGGCGGTCAGCCTCCGGCGACGGCCGGGATGATCGAGACGCCCGCGCCGTCCGGCGTCACCGTCTCCAGACCCTGCTCGAAGCGGACGTCGTCGTCGTTGACGTACACGTTGACGAAGCGGCGCAGCTTGCCCTGGTCGTCGAGAACGCGGGCGGCGATGCCTGTGTGGTTCTTCTCCAGGTCGGCGATGACGTCGGCGAGGGTCGCGCCCTCGGCGCTCACCTCGGCCTGGCCGCCGGTGTAGGTGCGCAGGATGGTGGGGATGCGGACGTTGACGCTCATGATGCGAGGCCAGCCTCTCGGAAGGAGTCCAGGTTCGGGCGGATGGTCGCGGTCAGGCCGGTGCCGGCCACCGCGTCCAGGGTCTTGAGGCCGTCGCCGGTGTTCAGCACGACGGTGGTCAGGGTCGGGTCGAGCAGACCGTTCTCGATCAGCTTCTTCGCGACACCCACCGTCACGCCACCCGCCGTCTCGGCGAAGATGCCCTCCGTCCGCGCGAGCAGCTTGATCGCGTCCACGACCTGCTCGTCGTTCACATCCTCCACCGCACCGCCGGTACGGCGCGCGATGTCGAGCACGTACGGCCCGTCGGCCGGGTTGCCGATGGCGAGCGACTTGGCGATGGTGTTCGGCTTCTGCGGGCGTACGACGTCGTGGCCGGCCTTGTAGGCGACGGACACCGGCGAGCAGCCCTCGGCCTGGGCGCCGAAGATCTTGTACGGCTTGTCCTCGACGAGGCCGAGCTTGATCAGCTCCTGCAGCCCCTTGTCGATCTTCGTGAGCTGGGAGCCGGAGGCGATGGGCACCACGAGCTGGTCGGGCAGCTGCCAGCCGAGCTGCTCGCAGATCTCGTACGCCAGGGTCTTGCTGCCCTCCGCGTAGTACGGGCGCAGGTTGACGTTGACGAAGCCCCAGCCCTCGCCGGCCGGGTCGCCGATCAGCTCGGAGCAGAAGCGGTTCACGTCGTCGTAGTTGCCCTCGATGCCGACGAGCTCGCCGCCGTAGATCGCGGCCATGACGACCTTGCCCTGCTCCAGGTCGTGCGGGATGAACACGCAGGAGCGGAAACCGGCCCGGGCGGCGGCGGCGCCGACGGCGCCGGCCAGGTTGCCCGTGGAGGAGCAGGAGAGGGTGGTGAAGTCGAACGCGCGCGCCGCCTCGATGGCCTGCGCGACGACGCGGTCCTTGAAGGAGTGCGTCGGGTTGCCGGAGTCGTCCTTCACGAACAGCTTGCCGGCGTCGACGCCCAGCTCGCGGGCCAGGTTGTCGGCCTGGACGAGCTTGGTCCAGCCCGGGTTGATGTTCGGCTTCTCCGCCACGTCGGCCGGGACGGGAAGCAGCGGCGCGTAGCGCCAGATGTTCGCGGGGCCGGCCTCGATACGCTTGCGGAGTTCTTCGGTGTCGTAGGCCGAGAAGTCGTACGCGATCTCGAGGGGGCCGAAACACTCCTCGCAGGCGAAGACCGGGCCGAGGGGCACACGGTGTCCGCACTCGCGGCAGGAGAGCGCCGCGGCGGGACCCAGATCGACGGAGTTCGTGGTGCCTGCAGTGGTGATCGTGGTGTCTACATCAGTCTGCGCAGCCATGGAGGCGAGGCCCTTTCTCCTCATCTTCCTCACGGCGCACTTCGCCGTGAGACGGATTTGGCACCTTCCCTAGTCGGGAGCCTCGCTGCGACGACGTCGATGACGTGCATGTCGTACGAGAACCGACTGGAGGGTTGCCGGGGCTTCAACGGGCCGTATCCCTCTGCCCCTCTGGATGAGCGGTATTCGATTGTTGATCTCTGCTACGCGGTGGCGACCCCCGACATGCGATGGTCATCCGCGTTGTTCAAGACTGTAACCGAAGGCCAGGACAGTTGAGATAGTCGTCCGAACCGCGAGATGGATCACATGGTCGAGGGATCATGGGGTCAGACAGTGAGGAGCCGCAGACTGTGCTGGAAGAAGTCGAGCGGTGGCTGAGTACCCGCTCCTGGTCCGTTTCCGACCGCCCGCTGCACCGGCTCGTCGCCGCGAAGCGCGCCACGAACTCCTCGGTGAGCGTCGTGCTGCCCGCGCTGAACGAGGAGGAGACGGTCGGTGAGATCGTCGCCGTCATCCGCCATGACCTGATGCACCAGGTGCCCCTCGTCGACGAGATCGTCGTCGTCGACTCCGGCTCGACGGACCGCACCTCCGCGGTCGCCGCCGCCGCGGGGGCCCGGGTGGTGCACCGGGACGAGATACTCCCGCGCATTCCGGCCGTGCCCGGCAAGGGCGAGGTCCTGTGGCGGTCGCTGCTGGTGACCGGTGGGGACATCGTCTGCTTCATCGACGCGGACCTGAAGGAGTTCTCGTCGGACTTCGTGTCGGGGATCGTCGGGCCGCTGCTCACCGAGCCCGGCGTGGACCTCGTCAAGGCGATGTACGACCGTCCGCTGGGCTCTGCCGCAGGTCAGGGCGGCCGGGTCACGGAACTCATGGCGCGCCCGCTGCTGAACATGCACTGGCCGCAGCTGGCCGGCTTCGTCCAGCCGCTCGGCGGGGAGTACGCCGCCCGCCGCTCCCTGCTGGAACAGCTGCCGTTCCCCGTCGGGTACGGGGTGGAGCTGGGCATGCTGGTCGACGCGCTGCATCTGGTGGGGTTGGACGCGCTGGCCCAGGTGGACGTGGGTGTGCGCAAGCACCGCCACCAGGACGGACAGGCGCTGGGCCGCATGGCCGCCGCGATCTACCGCACGGCGCAGCTGCGGCTGGCCCGCGGGCATCTGATCCGCCCGTCCCTCACCCAGTTCGAGCGGGGCAGGGAAGGCTTCGAGCCGCGCACGCACTCGGTCGACACCGAGGAGCGGCCGCCGATGGCGGACATCGCGGAGTACCAGTCACGCAGAGTGGCGTGATCGGGCGGTTGTATACGTCCTGCCGTACCGCTTCCGTACGTTTGAGCGTTTCCGAGCCGGGCTAGGTTGAGGCGTATGGCTTCTGCGCACGGTGCTCATCGGATTCTCGTCGCGTCCAACCGGGGCCCGGTCTCGTACTCGCTGGACGAGACCGGGGAACTCACCCCCAGGCGCGGTGGGGGCGGGCTGGTCTCCGGGCTCTCGGCGATCGGGCCGGACGCGGGCGCCCTGTGGGTGTGCTCGGCTCTCGGTGACGGGGACCGCGAGGCGGTGCGGCGCGGGGTCGGCGAGGACGGCGTACGGATGCTGGACATCGACGCCGACGTGCACGCGGACGCGTACAACGGCATCGCGAACTCGGTGCTGTGGTTCGTCCACCACCTGCTGTACCAGACGCCGCTGGAGCCCGTCTTCGACGCGGAGTTCCGGCGGCAGTGGGCGTCGTACGAGACGTACAACCGGGCGTTCGCCGAGGCGCTGGCCGACGAGGCGGCCGAGGGCGCGGCGGTGCTCGTGCAGGACTACCACCTGACGCTGGTCCCCGGGATGCTGCGCGAACTGCGCCCCGACCTCAGGATCGGTCACTTCTCCCACACCCCTTGGGCGCCGGTCGACTACTTCCGCATGCTCCCCGACGACATCGCCGAGCAGGTGCTGCGCGGCATGCTGGGCGCGGACCGGCTCGGCTTCCTGACGCGGCGCTGGGCGGACGCGTTCACCGCCTGCGCGGACGCGCTCGTGGGCGGGCTCGGCGGCACCCGGGTCGGGGTGCACGGGCTGGGCGCGGACGCGGACTTCCTGCGGGCCCGCGCGCACCAGGCGGACGTCGGCGAGCGGATGGCCGCGCTGCGCGAGCAGATCGGGCGGGGCCCGGACGGTGAGCGCCGCCGGACCGTCGTACGGGTGGACCGCACCGAGCTGTCGAAGAACATCGTGCGCGGGCTGCTGTCCTTCCGGCAGCTCCTGGACGACGAGCCCGCGTGGCGCGAGCGGGTCGTGCACGTGGCGTTCGCCTACCCCTCCCGGCAGGACCTCGCCGTGTACCGCGACTACACGGCCGAGGTGCAGCGCCTGGCGGATGAGATCAACTCCCGCTACGGGACGCCGGGTTGGACCCCCGTGGTGCTGCACGTCAAGGACGACTTCGCCCGCTCGCTGGCCGCCTACCGGCTCGCCGACGTGGCGCTGGTCAACCCCGTCCGGGACGGGATGAACCTGGTCGCCAAGGAGGTCCCGGTGGTCTCCGACGAGGGGTGTGTGCTGGTGCTGTCCCGGGAGGCGGGGGCCTACGAGGAGCTGGGCGAGGACGCGCTGACCGTGAACCCGTACGACGTGATCGGCACCGCGCGGGCGCTGCACGAGGCCCTGACGATGCCGGCGGGCGAGCGCGCGGAACGCACGAAGCGGCTTGCCGCGGCGGCGACTGCGCTGCCGCCGGCCCAGTGGTTCCTGGACCAGCTGCACGCGCTGGAGGCCCCTACAGCGGGCTGATGGCCGCCGCCAGGTCCGCCAGCAGCCGTACGACTCCCCCCGGGCCGTCGACCACCAGGTCGGCGCGCTCGGACAGTTCCGTCACCTCCGAGCTGCCGCTGCACACGAGCAGGCCCGGTACGCCGTCGGAGCGGAGTTTGTCGACGGCGGCGAAGGCGGGGAGGTCGCCGAGGTCGTCGCCGCCGTAGAGGACTGCTTCGGCGCCGAGTTCGCGGACGTACTCCAGCAGTGCGACGCCCTTGTCCATGCCGGGTGGGCGCAGTTCCAGCACCATCCGGCCGGGTTCGACGATCAGGCCGTGCCGGGAGGCGAGGTCGGCGAGGGGCTCGCGGAGGGCTTCGAAGGCGGCCTGCGGATCCTGGGCGCGGCGCGTGTGGACCGCCACCGCGCGGCCCTTCTCCTCGATCCAGGTGCCCTGCCAGGCGCCGATGCGGTCCAGGAACCCGGGCAGTTCGGCGCGTACGGCGGCGACGCCTGGGTGCGGGGCGGGGGCGCTGACGGTGGAGCTGACGGCGTCCCAGCGCTCGGCGCCGTAGTGGCCGAGGACGACCAGGTGCTCCAGGCCCGGCACGCCCGCGAAGCCGCCGTGGCGGACGGCGACGCCGGCCGGGCGGCCGGTGACCACCACGACGGCGGCGACCTTGGGGGCGAGGGCCGCGAGGGCGGCGACCGCGTCCGGGTGGGCGCGGGCCTGTTCCGGGTCGGGGACGATGGGGGCGAGCGTGCCGTCGAAGTCGAGGGCGATCACGGCGCGGTCGGGGGTGGCGAGGATGGCGTCCAGGCCGTCGCGGCCTGCTGCGGTCGCGGGGGTCGGGAGGGGATCTGTGTCTTCCGTCGGTTCCGTGGATTCCGTAGGGCTGCCCATACCGCCGACCCTATCCGCGCGATGCACCCGCCGGAGGGGTGCCGGGGTCAGCGCTCCGCCCGGCGGGCGTCGCGTATCCGGCGGAGGCGGTTGACCGTGACCGGGTCGTGGGCCAGCGCCCTGGGGTCGTCCAGGAGGGCGTTGAGCAGCTGGTAGTACCTCACGGGCACGAGCCCCAGCCGCTCCCGTATCGCCCGCTCCTTCGCCCCGGGCCCGCTCCAGCCCTGCCGCTCCATCGCCAGAATCCCCCGCTCCCGGGGGGTGAGCTCTTCCATGCCCGCACGGTATCGGCAGGCACTGACAAGGTCGGCCGGACCTGGGGCGAGGCGGCTACTCCGAGCTCTCCGCCACCGAAGCCGCGTTCTGCAGCTCGGTGAGGACCGAGGACGGGTTGCCGCCCGGGGCGACGGCCTTGCCTATGCCGGCCTTGATCTCGGCGCTGACGGCGGCCCAGGAGGTCTTGTCGACGGGATAGAGCTCGGCGGCGGGGAGTTCGTCGAGGAAGGGGGTGAGGTCCTTGTCCCTGGGGTCCTCGGCCATGGCCTGGGACGCCGACGTGGTCACCGGCAGCAGGTCGTACTCGCGGGAGAAGGCCAGCACGTTCTTCTCGCTGTAGACGAAGTCGAGGAAGTCGCCGGCCTGCTTGCGGTGGCCGTTCTGCTTGAACGCCATCATCCAGTCGGCGACGCCCATCGTGGACCGGGCCCGCCCGTCCACGCCGGGCATCGGCACCATGCCGAACTTCACGCCCTTGTTCGCGGCCATCTTCATCAGCGTGGGATGCCCGTTCAGCATCCCGACCTCGCCCCGCGTGAACGCGGCGAACGCGGCCGCCCGGTCGAGCTTCGCCGGCGCGACGGGCCCGGTGAGCCCCCGGTCGACGAGTTCGTCCTTGAGCCAGCTGAAGGTGGCGACGTTCTGCGTGGAGTCGAGGTGGTAGGTGCCGACGTCGTCGGTGTACCCGTCGCCCCCGCTGAGCAGCCACTGCATGGTCTCGGCCTGCGCCTCCTCGGGTCCCAGAGGCAGCGCGTACGGCGTCTTCACGCCCTTGGACTTCAGCACCTTCGCGTCGGCGGCGAGCTCGCTCCAGGTCTTCGGCGCGGTGAGCCCCGCCGAGGAGAACAGCTTCTTGTTGTAGAAGAGCAGCCGCGTCGACGCCGCGAAGGGCAACGCGTACTGCACCCGGTCCTTCTTGCCTGCCTCGCCGAGCTGCGAGACGAAGTCGGCCTGGACGGGTATGGAGAGCAGTTCGTCGGCGGTGTAGAGCTGGTCCCTGGCGGCGTAGTCGGAGTACGCGCCGATCTGCGCCAGGTCGGGCGCGTGCCCCGCCGCGACCATCTCCTTGACCTTGCGGTCGACGTCGGTCCAGGAGTAGACGCTGACCTCGACCTTGGTCCCGGGGTGGTCGGCCTCGTAGGCGGTGGCGAGCTTGTTCCAGTACTTCTTGGAGCTGTTGGCCGCGGAGTCCCCGTAGTCGGCGGCGACCAGCTTCAGGGTCACGTCCCCGGAGTCGCCGGAGCTGCCGCAGCCCGCGAGTGTCGCCGCCATGCTCATGGCGGACACCGCCGCGACCAGTCCTGTCCTGCGCGTCCTTGTCCCACGCGTCCCGCGCCGCTGCACCGCTCGTTCCCCAAACACTGTCCGCCACCACTGACTTTTCGAACTGTTGAATTGTTGAACTGTTTCCCAGACTTGTTGTCCAGACCAGTCGTCTCGCAGTTCGGACACAAGGTCTACACCACGTGAATGGACTAGACCTCTCCTGGGGTAAGGGGCGACACTGTCCCCCGTGAGACATGTCATCGCCCTCGATGTGGGCGGCACCGGGATGAAAGCCGCCCTCATGGGAGCGAGCGGCGCCGCGCCTTCCGAGGGGACACCCCCCGCTCCCCCCGTGCTGCACCGGGCCCGCCGCGCCACGGGCCGGGAGCACGGCCCCGACGCCGTCGTGGAGACGATCCTCGACTTCGCTGCCGAGCTGCGCGGCTGGGGCGAGGAGCACCTCGGTGAGCCCGCCGCGGCCGCCGGGGTCGCCGTCCCCGGCATCGTCGACGCCGCCGACGGCATCGCGGTGTACGCGGCCAACCTCGGCTGGCGCGACGTACCCCTGCGCGCCCTGGTCAGCGAGCGGCTGGCCGGCGTCCCGGTCGCGCTCGGCCACGACGTGCGGGCCGGCGGTCTGGCGGAGGGCCGGATCGGCGCGGGCCGGGGCGCGGACCGCTTCCTGTTCGTGCCGCTCGGCACCGGCATCGCGGGCGCGATCGGCATCGACGGCACCGTCGAGGCGGGCGCGCACGGCTTCGCGGGCGAGATCGGACACATCGTCGTACGCCCGGGGGGAACCCCGTGTCCGTGCGGCCAGCGCGGCTGCCTGGAGCGGTTCGCGTCGGCGTCGGCGGTCAGCCAGGCGTGGGCGCAGGCGTCCGGGGACCCGGCGGCGGACGCGGCGGACTGCGCCAAGGCCGTGCGGTCCGGGGACCCGCGCGCACAGCGGGTCTGGCAGGACGCGGTCGACGCGCTCGCCGACGGCCTGGTCACCGCGCTCACCCTCCTGGACCCGCGCACCCTGATCATCGGTGGCGGACTCGCCGAGGCGGGGGAAACCTTGTTCACACCGCTGCGCGCCGCCGTCGAGCGACGCGTGACCTTCCAGAAGCTGCCGTCGATCGTCCCCGCGGCCCTCGGGGACGCGGCCGGCTGCCTGGGCGCCGGACTGCTGGCCCGTGACCTGCTCGACGCCGTTTCCCACCCGACTTCGGAGGTAACCACCTGATGGCCCCTAGCAAGGTTCTCGCCGGTGCACGGGTGGTCCTGCCCACCGGGATCGTGGACGGCGGCCGCGTGATCGTCGACGGCACGCGGATCGTAGGGAGCGCGGCCGAGGACACCCCGACGCTGGACCTCTCCGGCCACTGGCTGGTCCCCGGCTTCGTGGACATCCACAACCACGGCGGCGGCGGCGCGTCCTTCACCTCGGGGACGGTCGAGGAGGTCCTCCAGGGCGTCCGCACCCACCGTCTGCACGGCACGACGACGCTCGTCGCCTCCACCGTGACCGGCGAGATGGACGGGCTGGCCCAGCGCGCCGGCCTCCTTTCGGAGCTGGCCGAGCAGGGCGACATCGCGGGCATCCACTTCGAGGGCCCGTTCATCTCGCCGTGCCGCAAGGGCGCCCACTCCGAGGCACTGCTGCGCCACCCGGACCCGGCGGAGGTCCGCAAGCTGATCGACGCGGCCCGGGGACGGGCCCGCATGGTCACGCTCGCCACCGAGCTGCCGGGCGGCATCGACTCCGTGCGGCTGCTGGCGGAGCACGGGGTGATCGCGGCGATCGGGCACACGGACGCGACGTACGAGCAGACGGTGGAGGCCATCGACGCGGGCGCCACGGTCGCCACCCACCTCTTCAACGCGATGCCGGTGCTCGGCCACCGCACGCCGGGCCCGATCGCGGCCCTGCTCGAGGACGAGCGCGTCACGGTCGAGTTGATCAACGACGGTACTCATCTGCACCCGGCCGCGCTGCAGTTGGCGTTCCATCACGCGGGCGCGGGGCGGGTCGCGTTCATCACGGACGCGATGGACGCGGCGGGCTTCGGCGACGGCCGCTACATGCTCGGCCCGCTGGAGGTGGAGGTGGCGGACGGCGTCGCGCGCCTCGTGGAGGGCGGCTCGATCGCGGGCTCCACGCTCACTCTGGACCGCGCGTTCAAGCGGGCGGTCACGGTGGACCGGCTGCCGGTCGAGGACGCCGTCGCCGCACTGTCCGCCAACCCGGCCCGCCTCCTCGGCGCTTACGACCGGGTGGGCTCCCTGGAGCCGGGCAAGGACGCCGACCTGGTGGTCCTCGACTCCGCGTTCGACCTCAAGGGCGTGATGCGCGGGGGCGAGTGGGTGGTCGATCCACAACTGGGCTGATTCGCCCGGGTTGTTGCTCTTGCACGTACTGTACGGCGGTCGGCCCGGGGCACTGGGCCGACCGCCGTCTCTTTGGCATGATCAGGGCGGTTACTGAAGGTGGGCCGTCGCTGGGAGGTGGGTCTCGTGATCCTCACGGTCACGCTGAACACCGCTCTCGACATCACCTACCGCGTCGGCGCCCTGCGGCCGCACACCTCGCACCGGGTGACCGAGGTGACGGAACGGCCCGGTGGCAAGGGCGTGAACGTGGCCCGCGTGCTCGCCCTGCTCGGTCACCGGGTGGCGGTCACGGGCTTCACGGGCGGCGCGACGGGCCGCGCCGTGCAGGACCGGCTCGCGCACACGCCGGGGGTGGTGGACGCGCTGGTCCCGGTGGCGGGTTCGACGCGCCGCACCATCGCGGTGGTCGACACCACCACCGGTGACACGACCCAGCTGAACGAGCCCGGCCCCGCCATAACTCCCGCCGAATGGTCGGCCTTCCAAGAGGCCTACGAGGAACTGCTGCGCTCCGCCTCGGCGGTGGCCCTGTGCGGCAGCCTGCCGCCCGGGGTGCCGGTGGGCGCGTACGCCGGGCTCATCCGCACGGCACGCACCCGGGGGGTACCGGTCCTGCTGGACACCAGCGGCGAACCGCTGCGCCGCGGGGTCGCCGCCCGCCCCGACATCGTCAAGCCCAACGCCGACGAACTCGCCGAACTCACCGGCTCCCACGACCCGTTGGAGGCCACCCGAAACGCCCGCCGCCGCGGCGCCCACACGGTCGTGGCCTCGCTGGGCGCGGACGGCCTCCTCGCCGTGAACGCACAGGGCCGCTGGCGCGCGACCCCGCCCCGCCACATCCGAGGCAACCCGACCGGCGCCGGCGACTCGGTGGTCGCGGGGCTGTTGTCGGGGCTCGATGAACGTCTGCCGTGGCCGGACAGACTGGCGCGAGCTCTGGCCTTGGCGGGGGCAGCGGTAGCCGCCAAGGCGGCAGGGGAATTCGAGCATGCAGTGTACGAGGAGCTGATGGGACAAATTTCAGTCATTCACGAAGATTCCGCGGCCTGAAATGCACTATTTCCACACCAGCAGTTCATCCCCTTTGACTTCACGCAGCAATTTTGAAATCATTGACGGATACATGTCAAAATATCGGAGGTGTCATGAAAAAGCTCCTCACCACGGCGGCAGGCGTGGCGAGTTCCGCAGCACTTATCGGCCTTATCGCGGCCACCCCAGCGGCGGCTCAGGACGTTGACAGGTGGTGCAGCACAACTGGCGCTAGCGGCGGCGTGACCGTCTACAACTACGATCAGGCCACGGACCATATCGCCCTCACCATGAATGCATACGACGGTCTTGCTGATGGTCACCACGCCAGCGTCCGCCTACTCACGAAGAACTACGCCGGAACCATCAAGTACTGGCCGTGGCACGCCAATTACTATGGCGTGGGAACCAATGCGAATTGGGACACGACCGCGACAAACAGCAGCGGCATCCATGATGTCGGAGTGCAGATAGCCAGATTCGAGGGCAGCACCCTCCTCAATTCCTGCACTGACTGGAACTCTTAGTAAACGAGACAGCCCCGGAAGTTTGAAACCGCCTCCTCTCTGAGAGGAGGCGGTTTCAAATTTGGCGGGTCAGCTGTCGACCCAACCCTTAACCAGCCACAGCTGGTCGAGGTTCGCGTCGCACTGGTTGCCCTGCTCGCAGGAGATCTTGATCTCGTTGGTGCCCTTGTTAAGCTGGATCCAGTTGTAGGAATGCGTCCAACCCTTTTCATAGTCACCCTCTGGCGCATTCGCCCAGTTCTTTAGGTCGACGGGCGTGGTCGAGGGCTTGCCGTTGACCGTGAGCGTGGCGTTGGCGTCCTTGCCGGGCACCCCGTAGCCGACGTACAGCGTGTACTTGCCGCCCTTGGGGATGCCGCTCGGCGTCCAGGTCACGCTCGCGCCGACCTGGTTGAAGTTGGTGACGTAGATACCGCCGTCCGACTTGGCGCCGGAGATGTCGGACGCCGTGGTGACGAGGTTCAGCTTGAGGGCCTTGGCATCGGCCTTTGGCAGCTCCGCGTCGTCGTCCGCGGCCGCCGTCGTGGAGGACTGGCTCGGCTCCGCGCGCTGGGACGCCGTAGGGGTAGCGCCCGCTTCGCCGCCCTTGTCCTTGTCCGAGTCGCCGCCGAGCATGGCGACGCCGATGCCGATGACGACCGCGGCGACCACGGCGATGGCGCCGATCAGGAGGCCCTTGGTGTTGGGGCCGCGCCCACGCCCGCCGCCGTCGTCCATCGGCACCTGCCGGGTGGTGTCCGCGCCGCCGGGCATGGTCTCGGGTGCCGCGTAGTGCGCGTTCGGCTGGCCGTAGGGCTGGGGCTGCTGGGGCACCTGCTGGCCGTACGGCGTGGTCTGGGCTGCCTGCTGCTGGCCGTACTGGCGCTCGCCGACCGCCCGCCCCCGGTTCATCGAGCCGGGGTAGCCGTAGCCGCCGCCCCCGCTGGGCGGGGTGGCTCCGTTGGCCTGACCATCGGCGTACAGATAGCCGAACGGGTCGTCTTCCTCGGGCGTGCTCGCGCCGTTGTTGCCGGGCGTCATCGAACTCCTCCTGCATCGACACCGGCGGCTCGGGCCGGGGAATGTCCGTACTGTTCTTCCTCTACGCGAATGGCATAGCCATAGCCATCCGCGCGCTGGAGCAGCCGCACATATTGATGGCCGATACCTTGCACAATGCCGCTCCGTGTGCGGATGTTGAAGCGTCCTGACGCTCGGACGGCGACTCGTCCCGTATGCGTACCGGCCTTAATTCCGGCTGGCACGATCGCGCGTACGAGATCGCCTGTTTGAAAGCCATGATGTGACTTGATACGTGGCAGTGCGAGACGAGGGAACCCGTGCTTGTCAGTGCGAGTGCGCGCGTAGCTGCCACGCCCAGTAGCGGTGGCGATCAACACATGCGACGGGTAACGCACAATGCGGCAATTGGATTCCACCTCACCCACCGCCAGAGCATCGAGCGTATGAGACTTGGCCAGGCCGTTCACGACCCGGTTGCGCTTCGTCCTACCTCCGGACCAGCACGAAACCGGGCGCCCGAGGCCGTGAAGCAGGTCAGCGAGCCGGTAGCGCGTGGCGTTCATCACAGCCGCATCCCGCAGAGGGATTTTGGCCTGCTGTTTGAGCTTCGCGACGACTGAAGGCTTGCCCATCAGGAAGTCATCGATCGAACGGGACCCCTTGGCCTGGTTGCAGGGCGCGCACGAGAGCGTGAGATTCGAGACGCGGTTCGAGCCGCCACTGGCCTTGGGCTGCATGTGCTCGATCTGCAAGGGAACACCACTCCTCCCGCAGTACACGCAACACCGTCCCCACTTCTCAAGCAGGTAGTGGCGCAGTTCATACCCTGCGAGAGTTCCTTGCTGGTATTCAGCCCCGGTCAGATCCCGTCCAGCTGACATGGCATGAGTGTCGAAGGCGACCCGCTCGACGTGGACTTCGGTCAGGGGAGCCAGCCGCGCAAGTCGCTCCACGTGAGACCAGGCCGTGTCGATCCTGTGCTGCAGAGAAGGAGGCAGCCAACCATCGGAGCGGCGACGGTTGTCGAAGCGGGGGGCGCGGTATCGCGTGTTTGCCACGCGGCGACGCCTTCGATAGCTCGCGCGCTGCTCCATGCTCTTTCGGATGGCGCCGCCACGGTGCAGCAGTTCCACGGCGTACAGCCCTCGCCGAAGAACGATGACCTCACCGGGAGCGGCCGCAGCCCGTGTGATGTCATCGGTTACCGCGATGCCCGTCGCCTTCGACCCAGGGTCGATCCGAACAACCACGCCAGCCACTTCGGAGTTCTCAACCAGGCGGTCCTTGATGCGAATCGTGAAAGGGGTGTACCGGGCGACAACGGCCCGGCCCTTCCGCAGCAGTTCGCGAGCCCGGGCTGGGTGGCAGGGCATCAGCGGGCACCCCTTGCGGTCCAAAACGAACACCCTGGGTGCTCCTGCGCCAGATCCTGGTGGCTCGCGCAACCCCGGTATGTCCAGTGCCTCATTGTCGTGCAGCATGTGGTCCTCGTTGATGGTGCCGTCGTCACCGACAGCATGTTCTCCAGCACTCAACGCAAGGTGAGTGCGGTGTGACTCCCGTTCGCGAAGGTGATCGCGCCACGGGTATCCCCTCGCCCATGTCCCGTACCGGCTTCCCCGCCCTTGTCGGGCAGAGCCCCGCACCCCGTTTCGTCTCTGCTCCCGGAGGTGTCTGCAGGCACAGGTTCCAGAGCAGGCTGCTGAGGAAGCACAGCCTGGTGGGTCGATGTACCTGTACGGAACGTAGCCATCAAGGTCACCCCCTCATCGGCGACGGCTCGGGCTGGTCACTCAGAACTCACCCCATGAATGTGGAACGAACTCCGGCCCGTACGGCCGCGGAGCGAGTGACCCCTTGGTGCTCCTTAATGCGCAGGAGCCTACCCGCTCTCGCTGGCCCAAACGGGTGGCCTTCACCGCATCGACTCACTGACCTGCGGGGATCTGCGGGTTATCCCGCCCGCCTGTGCTGTTTGGGACGAGAACGTTTCTCGACGTACATCCGCTCGTCAGCGGATTTCAACACTTCGTCCGCCGTCATGCCGCAGTGTGCCCATCCGATGCCGAAGCTGGCGCCGACCCGCATGGCGCGTCCGTCGACCCGGATGGGCTGGATGATCTCGTTGCGCAGCCGCACCGCGAGGTCCTGGGCGTCGGCTCGGCCTAGCCCGTCGGCGAGGACCACGAACTCGTCGCCGCCGAGCCGGGCGACCGTGTCACCGTCGCGGACCTGCCTGCTCAGCCGCCTGGCGACCTCGATCAGCACCTCGTCGCCCGCGTTGTGCCCGAACCGGTCATTGATCGACTTGAAGCCGTCGAGGTCGCAGAAGAGCACCGCGAGGCCCTTGGTGCCGTCGTCGCTCTCGCCCTCGGGCGCGATGGTGTGGACGTGGTGGTCGAAGGCGCCGTACGCCTCCGCGCCGGTCCGGAAGTCGAAGCCGTGCCCGTGCGGGTCGACGGCGGGGTGCGTCTCGGCGTACTGCGCCTGCCCGTGGCCGTACGCCGCGTCCAGCGACTCGACCGCGCCGAGCTGCGCGGACGTCGGGCGGCGGCAGAGGCGGGAGCTGAGCCGGGAGCGCAGCTCGGCCGAGTTCGGCAGGCCGGTCAGGGAGTCGTGCGAGGCGCGGTGGGCGAGCTGCAGCTCGCGGCGCTTGCGCTCCTCTATGTCCTCGACGTGGGTGAGCAGGAAGCGGGGCCCGTCGGCGGCGTCGGCGACGACGGAGTTGCGCAGCGACACCCACACGTAGGTGCCGTCGCGGCGGCCGAGGCGCAGCTCGGCGCGGCCGCCCTCGGCGGAGGTCCGCAGCAGGGTGCCTATGTCCTCGGGGTGGACGAGGTCGGAGAAGGAGTAGCGGCGCATCGCGGAGGCGGGGCGGCCGAGCAGCCTGCACAGGGCGTCGTTGGTGCGCAGGATCCGGCCGTGCTGGTCGCCGCCCATCTCGGCGATGGCCATGCCGGAGGGGGCGTACTCGAAGGCCTGGCGGAAGGACTCCTCGCTGGCACGCAGGGCCTGCTGCTCGCGCTCCAGACGGACGAGGGCGCGCTGCATGTTGGCTCTCAGGCGCGCGTTGCTGATCGCGATGGCGGCCTGGAAGGCGTACATCTGCAGGGCTTCGCGCCCCCAGGCGCCGGGGCGCCGCCCGTTGCGCGGCCGGTCCATGGAGAGCACGCCGATCAGCTCGCCGCACTTGCCGCCGGAGACCCCGGGGGTGTACATCGGCGCGAAGAGTCGGTCGGAGGGGTGCCACTCGTCCTCGAAGCGGGGCGCGGGGCCGTCGGTGTACCACTGCGGTACGTCGTCCTCGTCGAGGACCCAGCCCTCGGTGTGCGGTATGAACCGCAGGTCGCCCCAGGCCTCGCCCATGCTGAGCCGGCGGTCCCAGGAGGCGCGCGAGCCGACGCGGCCGGTGATGAGGGCCTCTGCCGCGGAGTTACCGGCGAGGGCGGCGACGACGAGGTCGCCGTCGGGGCGTACGAGGTTGACACACGCCAGCTCGTAGCCGAGGCCGTTGACCACTCCGTCGGCGACGGTCTGCAGTGTGTCGGCGAGGCTCCGGGCGGTGTTCATGTCCGCCATCACCTGATGCAGTTGCCGCAGCGTCGTCAGACGGACGTACGGCTCGGACTCGGTCTCCATGCGCCCTCCCCTCGAGACGTCGCAGCAACTCCAGGGTGCTCTCCGGCGTACTACTCGTTCTCTCCGGTGCTACTCCGGTACTGATCAGTAGCCACTTGCCAGCTTCTCGCCCAGCTTCGTGCAGCGTCCCCGCCACTGAATCACAGCGCGCTGCCCACTCGGTACACAGGGTCAACAAAATATGGCTCCTGTGACTCAAGTCACAGGAGAACGTGAACAATTGAGTGGAGTTTCTGTGTTTTCAGGTGCGTTTACTGAACGCGGTTTGGGCGACTGTGCGAATGCTGTGAGTGAGTGTGCCAGTTACGGTTCGCCCGTCACGGGGGAGCCTTCCTCCTCTGGTCCTAGGACCCGGCTCGGGCCGACGGCCGATGTGGCGCACGCCTGGCGGACACTAGCGTTTCCCCGTGCTGAAGACTCCCCCTGCCGCTCCCCCCGCCCCGGCCGTGCATGCTGAGGGGGTGAGCAACGACGAGTTCCGCGCCGCCATGTCCCGGCTGACCGCGGGCGTGGTCCTGGTGACCGCCCACGAGCCGGCGCTGGACCCGGACGGACCCGGTGGCGAGGACGTCGGCATGACCGCGACGGCCTTCATGTCCGTCTCCCTGGACCCGCCCCTGGTCATGGTCAGCCTGCGTGAGGGCTCCCGGATGGACGACCTGCTCGCCGAGCAGCCCCTGTGGGCCGTCTCCGTGCTCGCCGAGAGCCAGCGCCACATCGCGGGCCGCTTCGCCATGAAGGGCCGCATCAGCGACCGCCTCCTCTTCGAGGACATCCCCTGCGTACGCGGGGCGGCGGCCGGGGCTCCGCTGGTGGGCGGCGCCCTGGCGACCCTGGAGTGCCGCACGGAGCAGCGGGTCGAGGCGGGCGACCACACGCTGGTCATCGGGCGCGTACTGACCGCGGCGGTGCCGAGCGCGAACGGCGGTCCGCTGGCGTACTTCCAGGGCAGGTACCGGCAGCTCGGCTAGCCGGCCCACGCCGGGGCTACGGGGCTACCCCTCCAGGACCGTGACGTCGAGCGCGGCCAGCCGCTCCGGGTCCTTGACGATGTCCAGCACGGCGATCCTCCCGCGCACGACCGTGAAGGCCAGGACGCTGGCGAGCCGCCCCTCGGCGAACACCACGACGCCCGCCGCGCCGTTGACCAGTGCGGGCTGCGCGACCCGGGCCAGGTGCCCGAAGCCGCTCGCCCCGGCGGCCACCGCGGCCGCACCCGTCGTGACGCCGGCCTCGGTCCTGGCCACCACGTCCGGGTCGAGGACGGCGACGAGCGCGTCGAAGTCGCCCTCGCGCGCGGCGGCCAGGAAGGCGTCGACGACCTCCCGCTGCCGGTCGAGGTCGGGATCGGGGGCGGGCGCACCGCCCTGGACCCGGCGCCGGGCCCGGCTGGCGAGCTGACGGGACGCCGCCGCCGTACGCCCCACGATGGGTGCGATCTCCTCGAACGGCACGGCGAACAGGTCGTGCAGCACGAACGCGAGCCGCTCCGCCGGGGTCAGCGTCTCCAGGACGACGAGCAGGGCGAGGCCCACCGAGTCGGCGAGCAGCGCCTCCTGCTCGGGGTCGACGCCGCTGACCGGGCTGAGCACGGGCTCCGGCATCCGCACGCCGCTCGGTACCTCAAGCGGCTCCTCGGCGCGCGACCTGCGGGAGCGCAGCATGTCGAGGCAGACCCGGCCCACGATCGTCGTCAGCCAGCCGCCGAGGTTGGCGACCTGGCTGGTGTCGGCGCGGCTGACCTTGAGCCAGGCCTCCTGCACGGCGTCGTCGGCCTCCGCGACCGAGCCGAGCATGCGGTAGGCCACGGAGCGCAGCTGCCCGCGGTGCGCCTCGAACCGCTGCGCGAGAAAGTCGCTGTCGCTGTCGCTGTCCTTCGAGGCGTCCGTCGAAAACCCGCTGTCCGTCATCGGTCACATCTCCTCGTCGCGGTCCGTCACAGGCATGACGTTTCGCGGGCGGTCGATGTGACGAGAGGCTCAGGCCCAGTCGCGCCCGGTGCGGCCGCGCTTGGTGTCGGAGCGCTGCTTCTTCTCGCGCAGGCGCCGTTCGTTGATCCCGCGGGGGATGCGGGTGGGCCGACGGGGCTTGGGCGGCGGGGCGGTGGCTTCGGCGAGGAGGGCGGCGAGGCGTACGGCGGCGGTCTCGCGGTTGCGCCACTGGGACCGGTGCTCGGAGGAGCGGACGGTGACGACCCCGTCGACGAGCCTCCCGGCCAGCCGCTCCAGGGCCCGTTCCTTCCACACCGGCGGCAGCACTTCGGTCTTCGCCAGGTCGAACCCGAGTTCGACCTGGGTGTCGCTGGTGTTGACGTGCTGCCCGCCCGGCCCGCCGGACCGCGAGAAACGCCAGATGAGCTCGGCCTCGGGCAGGGAGACGGAGCCGCGGATGAAGTAGGGACCGGGCATGCGTCCATGTTCCCGGTTCTGTCCGGTCCACGTCACCCTGTTTTACGGACCTTCGGGCCCCGACCTCGACCGCTTGGCAAAGAAAGTAAAGAGAGCCGGAACCTCGGGCACCCCTCTCGACGTTCATAGGGGTAGCTGTAGCTTCGTGCCGTACGAAGCCCATACGTACGGACAAGACTGCTCGTACGCAACGAGGGAAGGGACTCCCAACAATGGCTGTAAGCCTGTCCAAGGGTGGCAACGTCTCGCTCACCAAGGAGGCTCCGGGCCTGACCGCCGTCACCGTGGGCCTCGGCTGGGACGTCCGCAGCACCACGGGTACCGACTTCGACCTCGACGCCTCGGCCATCGCGGTGAACACGCAGGGCAAGGTCTTCTCGGACGCCCACTTCGTCTTCTTCAACAACAAGCAGACCCCGGACCAGACCATCGTCCACACCGGTGACAACCGCACGGGTGAGGGCGCCGGCGACGACGAGGCGATCAACGTCAACCTGGCAGGTCTCCCCGCCGACATCGACAAGATCGTCTTCCCGGTCTCGATCTACGACGCGGAGACCCGCTCGCAGAACTTCGGCCAGGTCCGCAACGCCTACATCCGCATCCTCAACCAGGCCGGCGGCGCGGAGATCGCCCGCTACGACCTGTCGGAGGACGCCGCCACCGAGACCGCGATGGTCTTCGGCGAGCTCTACCGCAACGGCGCGGAGTGGAAGTTCCGCGCCGTCGGCCAGGGCTACGCCTCGGGCCTCGCGGGCATCGCCCAGGACTTCGGCGTCACCGTCTGACGTACGCCGTCGGGCAAGCAGGTCCGACGAGGGGCCCGGCACACCGCATGGTGTGCCGGGCCCCTCGCGCTGTCTCCTGCGGTGTTCGCTATGGCCGCTCCGGCTGCCAGACGTACCGGACGTCCGGCTCCTTCTCCTCGTTGCGCAGCCCGTCCGTGCGTTCGGTCTCGACGAAGCCGTGCCGCTCGTAGAACCGCTGCGCCGCCCCGTTGACCTGGAACGTCCACAGTTCGAGCCCCTCCGGGCGCCGCTCCTTGGCCAGCGTGACGAACCGGTCGCCCAGTCCGCGTCCGCGCCACGACGGGTCGAGGTAGAGCTGCTCCAACTCCCCGTCGTCGAGCACCAGCAGCCCCACCACACCGGCCTCGTCGGCCGCCACCCATGTCTCGTACCGCGGCACGACCACGTACGAGAACCAGTCCCGCACCTCGTCGTCCGTGTGCGCGCGCCGCACGGAAGGCAGCGCGGCGCCGAAGGAACGCAGCCACACGTCGGCCGCCGCGCGCGCGTCGGAGTCCCGCGCACGACGAATGGTCAGATCATCGCTGTTCACAGCGGAGGACGATCGCACGTCACCGCCGAACCCGCACCCCGGTTTCGACCCACCGCCACCTCCACCGCCCAGGCGCCCGCGCCCGTTGGCTACCCTCCGCCCCATGCGCCTGGACTCACTCCCCCTCACCCCCGACCACGACATCCCGGCCCCGCTGCTCACGGAACTCACCGCGCTCTACGCCTCCCAGCGGGAGTTCCAGGCCCTGAGCGGCGACTTCCCGGACTCGGACGACATCCGGCCGGAGCAGGTCGCGGCCGCTCTCGCCGAGGAGTTGGCGAATCCGCACGTGGACGTCCTGCTCGCCCGCGCCGCCGGGCGGCTCGTCGGGGTCGCCATCACCCTCGCGCACCATCCCGACCCGGCGGATCCCGACCCGTGGATCGGCCTGCTCCTCGTGGCCGCGGACGAGCAGCGCAAGGGCTACGGCAGGGAGTTGGCGACCCTCGTCGAGAACCGCTTCCAAAGCGCCGGCCGGACCGCCGTACGCCTCGCCGTCCTCGACAACAACCCGAGGGCTCTCGCCTTCTGGACCACCCTCGGCTACGAGGTCATCGGGCACCGCAGGGACCTCCAACTGGGCCGCCCCTGCGCGGTGTTGCGCAAGTCCCTGTGAAGCGTTCGGTCAGGGACGGCTCGGCTTCCCCTCCCCGTACAGCCAGTCGTCCCAGATCTTCGTGAAGTCCTTGCCGGGTGCCGTCTTCTCGACGTAGGCCGTGAAGTCGGCCGTGTCCGCGTTGCCGTGGCGGTGGGCTGCGGCCCAGCCCTGGATGATGTCGTAGAACCTGGCATCGCCGACGGTCTCGCGGATCTTGTGGAGGACCATCGCACCGCGGTCGTAGACGGGCGGGTCGGAGATGTGGGCTGCGCCGGAGGGTTTCCCGGGCGGGAAGGCCCAGATGGCCTCGTTGTCCTCCTTCGCGTCGTAATAGTCGCCCTTGTAGAGGGAGTTGAAGATCTCGTCGGCCGTGTCGCCGTCGTGGTCCTCCTGCCACAGCCACTCCGCGTACGTGGCGAAGCCCTCGCTCAGCCACATGTCGCGCCAGCTCTTCGGGGTGACCGAGTCGCCGTACCACTGGTGGGCGAGTTCGTGGACGAGGGTGCCGGTGTCCGGGGCGCCGGGGAAGAAGGGGCGGTTCTGGGTCTCCAGGGCGTAGCCCGCGTCGTCCGGGCGGTCGACGATCGCACCGGCCGAAGTGAAGGGGTACGCGCCGAAGTTGTACTTCTCCCACGCCAGGATCTCGGGGATCTTCGCCAGCACCTTCGCGCTCGCCTTCACCTGGGTCGGGTCCACGGCGACGTACAAGGGAAGCCCGTCCTTCGTCGCCGAGCGGCTCACCTTGTACCTGCCGATCGCGACCGTGGCGACATAGCTCGCCATCGGCTCGGCGGTGTGCCAACGGAAGGTCGTACGGCCCTTCTTGGTCGACTCGCCTGCGGGCTCCCCGTTGGAGACGGCCGTCAGTCCCTTCGGCACGGTCACCGCGATGTCGTACGTCGCCTTGTCGGAGGGGTGGTTGTTGCCGGGGAACCAGGCCATGGACCCGGTCGGCTCGCCGAGGCCCACCGCGCCGTCGGCGGTCGGCAGCCAGCCCTCCTTCGAACCGTCCGCGTCGGTGATCGTCGGCGGCCTGCCCGAGTAGCGGACCGTCGTACGGAAGGTCTCGCCCTTGTCGAGGTCCTCGTGCGGGCGCACTGTCAGCTCCTGGCCGCTGCGGTTCCAGCGGGCGCCCCGCCCCTCGACGGTGACGCCGCCGACGTCCAGCCCCTTCAGGTCGAGGTCGAACGCGCTGAGGTCCTGGGTGGCACGCGCCGTGATCTCGGCGGTGCCGGTGAGCTTGTGCGCCTCGGGGTCGTAGGCGAGGGCCAGGGTGTAGTGCGTGACGTCGTAGCCGCCGTTGCCGGCCTTCGGGAAGTACGGGTCGCGGACGCCGGCGGCGCCGGGAGTGCCGTGCACACCACCGCCGCCGCATGCGGCGAGGCCGAGGCAGAGTGTCAGGGACACGGCGAAGGGAGCGGCGGCGGATGATCGGGGCACGCCCGTGATCCTAAGCGGACGGTTGCCCGGACTACGGATGTTCGCCCGATCTTCGGGTCATATGAACAGCGCGCCGGGCCGCGCCGTGGGCATCGGGCGCCCGTGACACCATCACCTACGTGCTCGACATCGGCTACGCCCTCTCCAACCGCTTCCCGGACCCGCCGCAGACGGACTACCGGCGCGCGGACGTCCGCACCCTGCGCCACGACCTGTTCTGCGGTGACGTCTACCTCGCTGACACCAAGGCGGACCGGGAGCTGTCCACAGCCTGGGGATGGGTGCCGGTGCTCGACTTCGCGTGGGCGCTGTGCGACATCGTCGAGCAGATCGACCGCGACCCGCGCGGCAGCCGGGCCTCCCGCCCTCAGCACGCGGAGCTCGACTTCACCGAGTCGACGGACCGCATGCTCTTCGAGCGCCGTTTCGGCTGGGTGGACGTCGAGGCGGACTGGATGCACCGGGACGAGGCGCCGCTGACCTTCTCCCACGCCGAACTCCGCCGTGAGGCCCGCGACTTCCTGCACGACCTGCTCGCGGACCTCACGGACCTGCACGACGACCTCGCCGAGAACCCGGCGATCTGGACACTCCAGGCGCGGTATCCCCGGGTGAGCTAGGGGGTGTTTTGAAAGTCCTGTGCGGTGCCCGCGGTGTTCGGTGCGTGCCCTCGGCGTGCCGGACGAAGGCCCTCGTACTGGACGTACTTGGGACTTCGGCCGGTGCGGCGAGGGTGCGTGCCGGGCGCCGCGGGTGCTGTGCGGGACTTGCAAATCACCCCCTAGAACCCTTCCGGGAGCCCTGTCCGGGGTGCGGGCCTCAGCGTTCGCCCTTCCTCAGGCGGAGCTGGGCGTGGATCGCCTTGAGGGCGTCGCCCTCGCCCGACTCGGGGATGGAGGGAGACAGGCCGCCCGTCTCGTCCGAGCCGTCCTCCATGGCGATGCTCACATGCGTGACGACTTCGATGCCGTTTCCGCTCGCCACCTCCAGCCGGAACTCACGGGCCTGCGTGACCTGGTAGCGCCGACTGTTCCTGGAGGACTCGTTCAGGTCCCCGCGCAGGGCGTTGCCCGACCGGTGGTTGGTGTGCGTGGTGAGGGAGACGATGTCGCGGTAGTAGTACTCGTACGTCTTGTCCTCCAGCAGTTCGCCGGTGACGAAGTCCCATGTGCACAGACAGGCGCTGAGGTGGGACTCGGTCATCGCGACCAGCACGGCCCGGTAGCGGGAGAAGCGGACGATCCCGTCCCCGCCGACCTGGATCTCGGAGTTGACGTCCTGCCCGTACAGCGGCACCAGCCGGGTGACCAGCTTCAGGCCGGAGATGTTCATCCGCTGGTGCGCGTGCTGGGCGACGAACGCCTTGTCCTCGTCGAACCACTGCGCGACCTGCGCGTCGGTGGGCCGCGGGTGGCTCGCCTCCCACGCCGTGTCGTACTCCTTCTTTTTCTCCAGGTACCGGCCCGCCGCCTTCACTCCGACGATCGCGCCCGCGACCAGCAGCACGAACCCGAGGAACGCGCCGCCGCCGGAGGCGGCGATCAGGGTGATCAGTCCGATGACGGCGCCACCGCCGCCGCCCAGCATGAGCGCCTGGTCGGTGCTCGCGTCCAGCGGTTCGGGCACCGGGGTGAAGTACTTCCGCATGAGCTTCGCGCGCTCGGTGTTGCGGCCCCGGGGTTCGCGGTGCCGGCCCGACTGCGGCAGCGGCGCCACCCCGACCCGCTCGACGAGGGCGCGCCACACCGCGGACTCCGTCGCCTCGACGAGCGTGACGATCTCCATGATGTGCCGTACGTCGGCGTCGTCGGCGGAGGCCATCAGTTCGCGCGGGGTCGGCGACTCGTACGCCCGTCCCTGGCCCTCGTAGTGGTCGTCGCGCAGGACGGCCCACAGCGCGTAGGCGTGCGGGCGGGCACCGGGTGCGCGCACGGCCGCCTGCAGCTGCTCCTCGACGGAGCGGACCGTGGGCCCGTCGACGGTGCGCGGGGTGCGGCCCGCGAGCATGGCGAGGGCGAGGTAGTAGCGCAGGTCACCGTCCGCGTCGCCCTGCTCGATCGCCTTGCGGAAGCGGGCCTCCGCCTCCGGGTACAGCCGGGCTTGCAGCGCCTGGATGCCGAGATAGCGGTGGTTCTCGTCCTTGCCGAAGTGGAAGTTGAACGTGTCCGCGTTGAACTGATTGCCGACGTGCTGCCCCTGCTGGTCGTAGCTGGTCATGCCTGCCCCCCGAACAACGCCCTGACCAGGCCTTCCGCTTGGCCGATGAGTGGCGCGAGGGCGCTCACACCGGCGAGCGCCGCGCTCAGTCGCTCGACCAGAACGGTGAGCCGACGCTTCTTGACCTGCTCGGCGGCCGGATCACCCGCTTCGGCGGCCTCGGCCCGCTGCGCCTCCCCGAGCACGCCGACCGCGCCCGCGTACGTCTCGTCGTCGATCCCCTTCTCGCGATGCAGCTTCCCCAACGCATCGAGCAGCTCGGCGAACACCTCCCGCAATGCCGCGTCCCCCGAACCGCCCCCCTGCACCCCTCCGGTCCCCCCGAAGTCCTTCACGGTCACCGTCTCGGCGTTGACCTGGTTCCCGACCGTCTGGCCCGTCTGATTGAAGGTAGCCATGCCGATGTTCCCCCCTGCTGTTCCCCTTGGTCACAGACGCCAGGAACGCGTGGTTCCGGGCGCCCGAGAACTGCAGAGCGTAATGGCAATTCATGCGACAAGCATTGAATTCAACTAAGCCGGTAAATTCTGTCAATAAGCCAAGAAAATGGACCGGAACAGCCGCCGAGTCAGTCAATTCAGATCGCTATGCGGATCACATCGCTGTGCGGCTCACATGCAGCCGCGGCTCGCTCCTCCACCGCGCAGGCCGTCACTCCTGACCGAGCGCCTCCACCCGCACCCCCATCTCCGCGGCCAGCACCGGCGCCAGGTCCAGCAGTTGGCTCGGGCTGATCACCGCCCCCGCCAGCCGGTCCACGCCGCGCGCGATCTCCAGCTCGGCCGCACGGCGCAGGTCCACGTCGACCAGCGTCGCCGCGCTGAGGTCGGCCCCCTTCAGCACGCAGTCCACGAACTCCACGCGCTCCAGCCGGGCACCCCCGAAGTCCGGCTCGACCAGGACGCACCCCTCGAAGACGACGTCCTTGAGACGGGCCCGGCGCAGGTTCAGATAGTCGATCTTCCCGCCGCGGATGAGCACCCGCTCCAGCACGGAGCCGTGCAGCTGCACCCCGCCCAGCCGGGCGTCCACCAGCTCGACGTCACGCAGCGTGGACTCGGCGAGGTCGGTGCCGACACCCCGTATGCCCGTCAGCACGGAGTCCAGCACGCGCGCGTGGTGCAGTCGCGTCTCGTCCAGCGCGCACCCTCTCAGCGCGCAGTCCATGAAGCGGGCGCCCCCGCCGTCCTGCCCCGCGAAGTCCGCCTCCTGGAACTCCAGCCCGTCGTAGTCCCCGTCGGGCTCCAGCTCCGAGCCGTCGTACGGATCGAGGGGCGGCAGCCGCACCTCCGGCCGCCGCGCCCCCTTCACCCTGGTCCCACCTGCTGCTCGCCTCACCATGCCCCCATGCTGCACCCCAGCACTGACAACCCGCCCTGACCTGCCCGTTCGCGGCCCATGTCACATTCCGGGTGCCGTAATCAGTCAGTACTGCAGGAAGGCAACGCATCCGGACGACAGGGAGACCCCCAGCCATGCACCGCATCACCGTCATCGGCGGCGGCTTCGCCGGACTCACCGCGGCCATAACCGCCGCCGAGGCGGGCGCCAAGGTCACCGTGTACGAGGCGCACCACACCCTCGGCGGCCGGGCCCGCACCGCCGAGGGGCCGTACCGCACGAACGAGGGGCCGCACGCCCTCTACAGCGGCGGCCCGCACTGGACCTGGCTCAAGCAGCGCGACCTGATCGGCCCGCTCGCGCCCATCCCACCCCTGGAGGCGGCCCGGCTCCGGCTGCACCACAAGGGGGCCCTGCGCCGCACCCCGCCCTTCGCGATGCTCAAGCTGCTCCGCCGTACGGCCCAACAGGCGCCCGTCGACGTCGACTTCATGACCTGGGCGAGCAGGCAGGCGGGCGAGGAGGGCGCCCGCGCCGCAGCGCACTACTCCGCCGTCGCCCTCTTCCACCACGACCCCGGCTCCCTCTCCGCGGCCTTCGTGCAGGAACGCCTGCGCCGCGCCACGAAGTTGCCCCCGGAGGCGCACTACCCGCGCGGCGGCTGGGCGAGCGTCATCGACAAGATGGCGGCCCGCGCCTGGAATCTCGGCGTCCGCATGGAGACCCTGTCCAGGGTCGACACCCTTCCCGTCGACCAGGGGCCCGTCATCGTCGCCACCTCCCTCGACGCCGCCCGCCGCCTCCTCAAGGACGACTCCCTCACCTGGACCGGCGGACGCACCGCCCTCATCGACCTCGCCGTCCGCACGCGCCGCGGTGACGCGTTCGCCGTCTCCGACCTGGACGCGCCCGGCTGGATCGAACGGTTCACCGCCCAGGACCACACCCTCGCCCCGGCCGGCGAGCAGCTCATCCAGGGCCAGTTCCCGATCGCACCGCACGAGTCCCGGGCGGACGGCATCGCGCGCGCGGAGCACCTTCTCGACCTCGCGTTCGAGGGCTGGCGCGAGCGCGTGACCTGGCGTCGGGAGGCCCTCGCGCAGGGGCGTACGGGCGCGGTCGATCCGCCCGGCACCAGCTGGCGCGACCGGCCCCGGATCGAGCGCGGCGACGGGGTGTATCTGGCGGGAGATCAGGTAGCCGCCCCTGGTGTGCTGTCGGAGGTGTCGTTCAACAGCGCCGTGGAGGCCGTGGCGCTGGCGCTCAGGATCCGGGAACGCCTTGACCTCAAGCGAGCTTGAGGTTGAAGAGTGGGCCTCCTGCGAACGAGGAACCGCCATCCGGCAACCGGGACCACCAAAGAGGGAGCCCCACCATGCACGCCGTCCGCCTGCACACCTTCGGACCGGCCGAGAACCTCACCTACGAGAAGACCGAGGACCCCGAGCCGGGCCCCGGCCAGGTCCGGATCGCCGTGTCCGCGGCGGGCGTGCACCTCCTCGACGCCGCGCTGCGCGAGGGCGCGCAGGGCCCGGCCCCGGCGCCCACCGTCCTGCCGACGGTCCCGGGCCGCGAGGTGGCCGGCACGGTCGAGTCCCTCGGTGAGGGGGTCGCCGACCTGTGGCTCGGCAAGCGCGTCGTCGCCCACCTCGGCTTCGCTCCCGGCGGCTACGCCGAGCTGGCCGTCACGAACGTCGAACGCCTGCATGAGATCCCGGAGAACCTCGACTTCGCCGAGGCCGTCGCCATGATCGGCACAGGGCGTACGACGATGGGGATCCTGCAGTTCGCGCCGCTGGGCCCCGCTTCCGTGGTCGTCATCCCCGCCGCCGCGGGCGGTGTCGGCACCCTCCTCGTGCAGTACGCGAAGCACGCGGGCGCCACCGTGATCGGCCTCGCGGGCGGCCCGGAGAAGGTGGCCCGTGTCCGCGCGAACGGCGCCGACCTCGCGCTCGACTACACCGACCCGAGCTGGGTCGAACAGGCCAGCGAATACCGAGGCCGGGTCGACCTCGTCCTCGACGGCGTCGGCGGCGAGGTCGCCGAGGCCGCGGTCGGCCTCCTCGGCCCCGGCGGCAAGCACCTGGTCTTCGGCTGGTCCGCCCAGGGCGTCTCCCAGGGGCGGCCCCTGCTGATCGACGGCGTGTCCGAGCAGGTACTCGGCCCCGTGATGCTCGGCAAGGCCGGCGGCCCCGACCCCGTACGCACGCTGGAACTGCGCGCCCTCACCGAGGCCGCCGCCGGCCGCCTCACCCCCGCCGTACAGCGCTTCCCCCTCGCCGAGGCCGCCGCCGCTCACCGGGCCCTCGAAAACAGGAACACGATCGGAAAGGTGGTATTGGAGCCGTGAAGAACCCATCCACGCCCAAAGATGCGATACGTACTGAAGATGCGACGCATTCCGATTCATGGTCTTCTGGCCAGGTGAGCGTCACCCGAACGGGCGAACCCGAGGGCGCCGACCCCCGCCGCTGGTGGGGTCTGGTGATCATCGCCCTCGCGCAGCTGATGGTGGTGCTGGACGCGACGATCGTGAACATCGCGCTCCCCTCCGCCCAGCGCGCGCTGGGCATGTCCGACGGCAACCGCCAGTGGGTCATCACCGCCTACACCCTGGCCTTCGGCGGACTTCTCCTGCTCGGCGGCCGCATCGCCGACCTCGTCGGCCGCAAGCGCACCTTCATCATCGGACTCATCGGCTTCGCCGGGGCCTCGGCGCTCGGCGGCGCGGCCACCTCGTCCGGCATGCTCTTCGGCGCCCGCGCCCTCCAGGGCGCCTTCGCCGCCGTCCTCGCGCCCTCCGCCCTCTCCCTGCTCACGACCACGTTCACCGACCCGAAGGAGCGCGGAAAGGCCTTCGGGATCTACGGCGCCCTGGCCGGCAGCGGCTCCGCGATCGGCTTCATCGCGGGCGGCCTGCTGACGGAGTACCTGAACTGGCGCTGGTGCCTGTACGTCAACATCCCCATCGCGGTCATCGCCGTCTTCGGCGCCCTCGCCCTGCTCCACGACCGCCCGGGCCACACGGGCGCCCGCCTCGACGTACCCGGTGCCCTGATGGGCTGCGGCGGCCTCGTCGCGATCGTCTACGGCTTCAGCGAGGCCGAACCGCGCGGCTGGAGCGACCCCCTCGTCGTCACGATGTTCGCCATCGGCGTCGTCCTGCTCTCGACCTTCGTGTGGTGGCAGACCCGGGCGCCGAGCCCGCTGCTGCCGCTGCACATCATCAAGGACCGCAACCGCGCCGGCTGCTTCCTGACCATGGGTCTCGCCGTCATCGGCATGTTCGGCATGTTCCTCTTCATGACCTACTACCTCCAGGTCATCCTCGGCTACTCGCCCGTGAAGACGGGCATGGCGTTCCTGCCCCTGACGGTCGCGATCATCATCGGCTCGACGCAGATCTCGGCCCGGCTGATGAACCATGTCGCGCCGCGCATGCTGATGGTCCCCGGCATGATCCTCGCGGCGAGCGGCATGCTGGTCTTCACCCAGCTCGAAGTCGACTCCTCGTACGCGACCCATCTGCTGCCCGGCCTGCTCCTGATGGGCCTCGGCATGGGCCTCACCTTCATGCCGGTGTTCGCCACCGCCACCGCCGGGGTCGCCCCGCAGGACGCGGGCGTGACCTCCGCGACCGTCAACACCTCGCAGCAGGTGGGTGGTTCGATCGGTACGGCGCTGCTGAACACCATCGCCACCACCAGCAGCACCGCCTACGTCGCCGCCCACCTCCGGGGCCCCGCCCACCGGGACCTGATCATCCGCGAGGGCGTGGTGCACGGCTACACGGTCGCCCTGTGGTGGGCCGTCGGCATCCTGCTCCTGGCCGGCCTGATCGCGGGCCTCATGGTGACGGCGAAGGCCCCCAAGCACGCGCCGGCGGCCGGGGCGCCCGTACCCGAGTCGGTGGGTTAGCCGGTCGGGGCAGGGGTGGAGCCCGCACAGGACTCCGCCCCTGCCCCTCACTCACCCGGGATCCGCGATCAGCGCAGCTTGCGTGCGTCGATCGCCCAGATGCCTCGCCCGTGCGTGGCCGCGTACAGCCGCCCGTCGGGGCCGGTGCGCAGTTGCAGCACGGCCGTCGTGGGCAGGTTGTCCCCGGCGGCCTTCCAGCCGGAGCGGGACGAGCTCCGCACCAGAACCCCGAGGTCGGTGCCGACCGCGACGGTCCCGCCCTTCAGCAGGGCCACCGAGTTGGCGGGCACGTCCGGCAGGTTCCCGGAGACGTCCTTCCAGCTGACCCCGCCGTTCTTCGTCTCGAACAGGTGACCGACACCCGCGCCCGGCCCCTCGGTCCACTTCCGGGAGAAGCCGTTGACCGCGAGGAGGACATGGCCGCTGTCGTCGGGGTCGATGGCGAACCCGGACAGATAGCGGTTGGGGACGGTCCCGTCCACCGGCAGCGTCAGCTGGTGCCAGCCGGTGCCGTCGGCGTTGCCGACCGCGATGCCCCGGGTGAAGCCCTGGTTGTTGCACGGGCCGCACCAGGCCGCGTACACCTTGCCGCCGGAGGAGGCGACGGCCGTGGCCGTGTGCCCCTCGCCCAGGTCGTACGCCCCGAACCACTCGCCACCGCTGCGGATCGCGTACCCGTGACTGTTGATCCACACGTGCCGGCCGCCCGCGACCCAGGTGTTCTTGTTCTTGATGTCGGCGTTCAGCGGGGCGATGAAGCGGGCCTCGCCGGTCGCGCTGTCCGGCGGCGCCACGGACCAGGAGGTCGCCTTCGACGGATCGGTGACCCAACTCCCGTCGTTCACCGCACAGTTGTTGGTGACCGAGACCGCCAGATACACGTACTCCTGCGCGATGTTGCAGCCGTTGGCCGGGTCGGCGAGCGAATCGCCGCCGTCACCACCGAAGTTGGAGCCCATCACCCGGTCGCCGGGACGCAGCATCGACTGCCCGTTGTCCTGCAGACCGCCGGTGATCGCGAGCCCGCGCCCGGCGGGATCGGCCCCGACGCCCACCGAGTAGTACTGCAGCGCGTCCATCGTGCCGTCGTTGAGCGGACGCCAGTCGGTGGCGTGGCCCTCCGCGTTCGCGGCACCGCTCACCGGCCGCCGGTAGGTGCCGCCGTCGTCGCCGACGATCACATACGGCTTGCCCCCGTTGCTCCCGATCGTCACCGCGTGCTGGTCGGGGTGCGTGGTGGCCGGGCAGTCGCCGCTCTGCTTCGAGGGGTCGATGGACCAGCAGGGGAAACCGAAGTTCCAGTACGGCCCCGGAGTCGTCCAGTGCGTCCCGCCGTCCTTCGTCTCGAAGACCTCCTCCAGACCCGCGTACACATGGTCGGGGTTCTTCGGATCGACGGTGAGGAACTGGTTGTACCAGGCCTGGATACCCGGCTGGTAGCCCGCACCCGTCAGCGCCGAGCCCGAGTCCCTCAGCTGCGCGTAGTCGGCGATCCTCGTCCAAGGCCCGGTCGGGGAGCCCGACTTGGAGACGAAGATGCCCTCCAGCCCGCTGTCCGGGTTCTCGGCCGTCATCTCCGGTGACTGATCGATGGCGTAGTAGCGCGAGCCGTCGGCGCTGCGCGCGAAGGTGACGTTGCCGACGTCCTCGCTGTTGCTCGGCAGGTCACCGAGACCGCTCAGCCGCGCCCAGCCGCCCGCCCCCTTCGCGTAGAACCCGTTGTACGTGTCGCCGCCGCGCCAGCCCACGGCGAGCACGACCTTGCCCGGGTTCTTCGGGTCGATCGCGATGTCGCTGGTGATGTTCTTGTACGCGGCGTCGGGATCGTCGTCCTTCGGGCCGCCGGGCAGGTAGTCGGGGTTGGGCGCGAACTCCAGCTTCCAGGCGCCCTTCAGGGACTTCGTCGAGTGGCTCCACACGCCGCGCGTGGTCGCCGCCCACACCTTGGAACCGGCGAACCGCAGCGCGTTGATCGACGTCGACTCCAACTCGTCGCCGCCGACCCGGTCATGGCGGCCGAAACTGCCCTTTCGCGGATCGGCGAGGACGTACACCCCGGTGCCGAGGAACGAGGTCGCGCTGGTGTTCGCCTCACCGGTGGCGTACCAGAGGCGGCCGCGGCCGTCGAGCTGCAGATCGCCGGTGGACAGGGCGGGCAGCCGGTCGGAGATGTTCGTCCAGTGCCCGCCACCCGAACGGGACCTGAAGACACCGCCGTTGGCGGAGCCCGCGTACACATACCCGTGGCTGTCGGCCGCGAGCCCGGTCACCCGCCCGGTGACCCTGCCCGCGCCACCGCTGGAGTTGGAGTTGATGTCGCGGTAGCGGGGGTCGTCGGAGTCGTACGGCAGCTTCGTCAGATCGCGCCAACTCCCGCCGGTGTGCGGAAGATCGGAGAGTTCGGCGTACGCCGCCCCGTAGGCGCCCGGCGCCACGATGCCCGGCGAGGTCCGCGCCTCGGCGTACTGGTCCGCCTGCTCGGCTATGTTCCCCGACTCGTCCTCGTCCTCCTCCCCCGGATCCTCCGCGAACGCGGACAGGCCCTTCTGCTGGTGCAGAAGGGCCTGTTGCCTGAGCGTTCGAACGCCGAAGGGGTCGTTTCCGCCGCCGGACGCCGCCTGGGCCTGCGTAACCGTCAGGCCCAGCGCGGCAGTTGCGGCGAACACCGCCCACGCGCGTCTTCTTCGTCGGCCACCTGCTGCCATGGTTCTGCCCTCCCCTGAGGAAGCCTTGGCGTACATGACACGAGCTGCCACACAGCTTTTACGGGAAGGGAGTTATGAGAGGTCTGTGAGACGGCAATGAGAACGCAAAGCTTGTCCTGAACCAGCCGCGCCACACGGCCGGGCGACCTCGGTGGCGCGCCCAGCGGGCTCAGTGCCGCCCGGCCACCCGGTCCGCCAGCCGTGCGAGCCGTGACGACTCCGCGCTGTGCGTGCTCAGTTCACGGCGGTCCGCCGTCCGATAGGTGGCGTACATGCCGTGCACGCCGAGCCAACGGAAGGGCTCCGGCTCCCAGTTGCGGACCTTGTGGTTCACCCAGGGGAGATCGGTCAGCTCCGTCGGCCCCGACTGCCCCGAGTCCTGCTGGACGAGGTCGCGCAGGGTGCGGGCGGCGAGGTTGGTGGTCGCGACGCCGGAACCGACATAGCCGCCGGCCCAGCCGAGCCCCGTGGAACGATCCAGCGTCACCGTGGCGCACCAGTCGCGCGGCACGCCCAGCACACCCGACCAGGCGTGCTCGATACCGACGCCGGCCAGCGCGGGGAAGAAGCGGACCAGGATCTCGCGCAGCGCCTCGATCGTCGCCGGCTGCGTCCGCCCGTCGTTGTCCGTCCGCGAACCGAAGCGGTAGGGGATGCCGCGGCCGCCCAGCGCGATCCGGCCGTCGGCGGTGCGCTGCGCGTACATGTACGCGTGCGCCATGTCGCCCAGCGTCTCCCGGCCCTCCCAGCCGATCGCCGCCCACTGCTCATCGGTCAGCGGCTCGGTCGCGATCATCGACGAGTTCATCGGCAGCCAGGTCCGCTTCTGCCCCTTGATCGAGGCCGTGAAGCCCTCGGTGCAGCGCAGCACATAGGGCGCCCGGACAGTGCCGTACGGCGTCACCGCGTGCTTCGGGCGGATCTCCGTCACCGGCGTCTGCTCGTGGATCGTGACCCCCAGCGCCTCCACGGCGGCCGCGAGCCCCTTCAGCAGCTTCACCGGGTGCAGCCGAGCCCCGTGCGGGGTCCATGTGGAGCCGACCGCGTCCGCGACCCGGATCCGCTCCGCGGTCTCCCGCGCGCCGTACAGCTCACGGTCCTTCTCGCCGTACGCCGACTCGGTCGCGTGGAAGTCCTTGAGCCGGGCCAACTGGGCGGGGGTGTACGCCACTTCCAGCACGCCACCCTGGTGGATGTCCGCGTCGATGCCCTCGTCCGCCGCAACCCGGACGACCTCGCCGACGGTCTCGTTCATGGCCTGCTGAAGGCGTACGGCGGCCTCGCGGCCGTGCAGCTTCGCGTACCGGTCACGGCCCGCGATGCCGTTGTAGAGCCAGCCGCCGTTGCGCCCCGAGGCGCCGTACCCGCAGAACTTCTGCTCCAGGACCGTGATCCGCAGGAACGGTGCCGCCTTCTTCAGGTAGTACGCCGTCCACAGGCCCGTGTAGCCGCCGCCGACGATGACGACGTCGGCGCTCGCGTCACCGGGCAGGGGTTCGCGGGGCGCGGGGATGCCGTCCTGCGCGTACCAGAAGGAGATTCCACCGTTGACGGTGGTGGCCGTGCTGCTCATGGCCCGGACGTTAACCCCTCAGGACCGCCCATGTCTCCTTCGGATTCCATGCTTTTCCACGCCCTCTGACCAGCGGATAACAGCCGAGACCGATCACCACGGAGAGGAAGTGCCCGAAATCGGTGAAGGTCCGGCTGGTCGCCAGCGGCACCGCGTACACGACCAGAACCCCGCCCAGATACACATACCGCCACGGCGCCGCGATCCGGTACGCCAGCACGGCGACGACACCCGCCAGCGCGTAACTCACCCCGATGTCCAGGGTGTTGACCGCCGAGTGCGGCGCCGCCCCGCGCCGGATCGCATCCAGCAGCGCGAGCTCGCTCACCAGCGTGGCCAGCACGTGCGCGGCCGCGCAGACCGCCAGCCAGCGCGCGGTACCGAGCCACCGCTCCGCCTGCGCGTGGAACACCGTGTACAGCACCGCGTACGGAATCCAGTGCCCGCCGTCGATCCACATCGCACTGGAGATCAGCACCCGCACCGGGTTGTTCGACAACTCGTGGATGTTCGTGGACCGCTGCCGCAGGAACTCGTCCTCGAACTCCGGCGACATCTGGTGCACGGCCACCGTCGTCACGAACAGCACCGCCAGCCAGACGTACGTCCCGGGGGCGCTGCGGACGTACGCCCACACCTTCCGCGGGCCGCTCGGAAATCGCATGCCCCGATTCACGCACGTGGGTAGCGTCGAAGGGGTGATCGACATTCCCGATGAACTGATCGCCTCACAGCACGAGTACAACAAAGACGCGGGCCGCGCGTTCATCGCGGCCCTCCCGCACCGGGCGGCGGACTTCCTCGACCGCTGGGAACTGCGCCTCGACGGCCCGTCGATGTACGGCATGTGCGCCTTGGTCCTCCCGGTGCGCCGCACCGACGGCAGCAGGGCCGTGCTCAAGCTCCAGCACCTCGACGAGGAGACCGCGGGAGAGCCTCTCGCGCTGCGCGTCTGGGCCGGTGACGGTGCCGTACGACTCCTGGAGTACGACGAGCCGACCGGCACCCTCCTCCTCGAACGGCTCGACGCGGCCCGCATGCTGACGCACCTCCCCGACGCCCGCGAGGCCGTCCTCGTCATCGCCCGGCTACTGGCCCACCTGACCGCCGTACCGGCCCCGGCGGGGCTACGGCGGCTCGGCGACATCGCCACGGCGCTGCTGGCACGAACCCCGGCCGCACTCCCGCGGATCCCCGACCCCTCCGACCGCCGCCTGGTCGCCGACTGCGCCGCGGCCCTGCGCGAGGTGGCGGACACCCCCGGCGACCGCCTCCTGCACTGGGACCTCCACTACGACAACGTCCTCGCCGCCGACCGCGCCCCCTGGCTCGCCATCGACCCCAAGCCGCTCTCCGGCGACCCCGGCTTCGAACTCTTCCCCGCCCTCGACAACCGCTTCGACCCCGCCGACATCCGCTGGCGCTTCGACGCGATGACCGACGTACTCGCCCTCGACCGGGCCCGAGCACGGTCCTGGACCCTGGCCCGCGTACTCCAGACCACCCTGGGCGAGACCGAGTCCGGCCGCCCCCCGGCACCGGACCACCTCGAAATCGCCCGCCACCTGCGCAACCACTAAAAAAAGCCCAGGTCACAACCTATGACCTGGGCCCCACAGAGCCCCCTGTCGGATTCGAACCGACGACCTACGCATTACAAGTGCGTTGCTCTGGCCATCTGAGCTAAGGAGGCGTGCACGCGCGCGTGGTGGCTGTGTGCCCGTGCAGTGTACCCACGTCGGCAGGGGGGTCCGTCGAAAATTTCGGCGAACTTCACTGGCCCTGGAGTACTGACAGAACACATGAACGCCAGGTAGCGTCCTGAGACAGTTCACTCGTGTGGACTACACCACTGTGAACCGTTTCGCAGTGGATCACCACCTTTACAACGGATCGTCCGGCACGTTCCTGCCGGTGAAGGGGGCCTCAGACCCATGGCCACTGTTTCGTTCGACAAGGCGACCCGGATCTACCCGGGCACCGAGAAGCCCGCCGTCGATGCTCTGGAGATCGACATCGAGGACGGCGAGTTCCTCGTCCTCGTCGGTCCCTCCGGCTGCGGCAAGTCCACCTCGCTCCGTATGCTCGCGGGGCTCGAGGACGTGAACGGCGGCGCCATCCGCATCGGCGACCGCGACGTCACGCACCTGCCGCCCAAGGACCGGGACATCGCCATGGTGTTCCAGAACTACGCGCTGTACCCGCACATGACCGTCGCCGACAACATGGGCTTCGCGCTCAAGATCGCCGGCGTCAACAAGTCCGAGATCCGCCAGAAGGTGGAGGACGCGGCGAAGATCCTCGACCTCACCGACTACCTCGGCCGCAAGCCGAAGGCGCTCTCCGGTGGTCAGCGCCAGCGTGTCGCCATGGGTCGCGCCATCGTGCGTGAGCCGCAGGTGTTCCTCATGGACGAGCCGCTGTCGAACCTCGACGCCAAGCTCCGTGTCTCCACCCGTACGCAGATCGCGTCGCTGCAGCGCCGCCTCGGCATCACCACCGTCTACGTCACCCACGACCAGGTCGAGGCCATGACGATGGGCGACCGTGTGGCCGTACTGAAGGACGGTCTGCTCCAGCAGGTCGACTCGCCGCGCAACATGTACGACCGGCCCGCCAACCTCTTCGTCGCCGGGTTCATCGGCTCTCCCGCCATGAACCTCGTCGAGGTCCCGATCACCGACGGTGGCGTGAAGTTCGGCAACAGCGTCGTGCCGGTCAGCCGTGAGGCCCTCTCGGCCGCCGCGGACAAGGGCGACCGCACCGTCACGGTCGGCGTCCGTCCCGAGCACTTCGACATCGTCGAGCAGGGCGGCGCTGCCGCGAAGACGCTCACCAAGGAGACGGAGGACGCCCCGGCCGGTCTCGCCGTCTCCGTGAACGTCGTCGAGGAGCTCGGCGCCGACGGTTACGTCTACGGCAGCTCCAAGATCGGTGACGACCTCAAGGACCTGGTCGTCCGCGTCAGCGGCCGCGCGGTCCCGGACAAGGGCGCCACGCTGCACGTCGTGCCGCGCCCGGGCGAGATCCACGTGTTCTCGACCTCCACGGGCGAGCGCCTCACCGACTGACCGTCGGAGCCGCTCCCACCCCCGTAAGGGGTGAATTCCCCCAAGTTGACGAAGAAGGCCCCGCAACCTGCTGCGGGGCCTTCTTCGTTGTCGACAAATACCCCGGCAGAGCGGTCATTTCGATACGTGTACGTCAACCCGCTACCCCGAATTCGGCACTTTCCCGTCCCTCGAATTGGTGACTAAATGTCGCCAAATCATCACCCCGCGCTACCCTCACTCGCGTGAAGCACTCCACCACTAACCAACGGACCCGGCATGGCCGTGGCCCCGCCCGCCGGATCGGCCGCACCCTCGCCCTCGTTCTGCCTGTCGTCCTGGTGCTCTCCGGGACACTCGCGGTCACCCGAGTCAACTGGTCGGGGAACTCCTCGGACTCGGTGCTCACCGCCTCCTCCGAGGACGTGTCCGCGCGCGCCTCGTCCCGCGCCCCGCAGGACGTCCTGCGCGACAGACTCCTGCTGGAACTCCAGGAGGACAACCCCGGCGTCGCCCTCACCCATCTCCAGGAGGCGGTGAACGGTCACCCGTCACTGACGAAGCACTGCGTCTCCATCGCCCGCGCCCTCGGCCGCGCCGCGGTCCGCGTGTACGGGCCCACCCGCGCCCAGTCGTACGCCCGGCCCGTCTGCGACACCGCCTTCGCCTCCGGCGTCGCGGCCCGGCAGAGCTGAGCGGCGGGCAGCGGCTGATCAAGGAACGGTTGCCCCAGAAATTCGCGGGCGGGGCGCGACGTACAGTTCGGTCATGACCGATCCGAACGCCGCGTCGCGCCCCGTTCAAGCCGTTGTCCTGGCCGGCGGCCAGGGCTCTCGGCTGCGTCCCTACACCGACGACCGGCCAAAGCCGATGGTCGAGATCCCCGGCACCGGGACCCCGATCATCGGCCACCAGCTGACCTGGCTGGCCGAAGAGGGCGTCACCGACGTGGTCGTCAGTTGCGGCCATCTCGCCGATGTCCTCCAGAAGTGGCTGGACTCGGCCGACCTTCCGGTGAACGTCACCACGGTCGTCGAGAACGAGCCCCTCGGCCGCGGCGGCGGCCTCAAGTACGCCGCCGCGCATCTGCCGCACCCGGACAAGCCGTGGTACGCGACCAACGGCGACATCTGGACCCGCTTCTCGCTGCGCGACATGGCGGACTTCCACACCGAGCGCGACGCGGTCGCCACCCTCGCGCTGGCCCGCCCCCGCATCCCGTGGGGCGCCGTCCAGACGGACGGCTTCGGCCACATCACGGACTTCATCGAGTCCCCGCCGACCCCGTTCGAGATCAACGCGGGCGTCTACGTCTTCGCCCCCGAGTTCGCCTCCCTGCTCCCCGAGCGCGGCGACCACGAGCGCACCACGTTCCCGCACCTGGCCCGCGAACGCCGCCTGGCCGGCTTCCCGCTCCCGCAGGGCTCCTACTGGCGCGCCATCGACACCGCCAAGGACCTCACGGAGGCCGCCAAGGAGCTCGCCACCCTGGGGCGTTGAGCAGCCGCCACAGAGCCTTGTGTACGTCGATGGGGCCCCGCACGTCACCGTGCGGGGCCCCATCCTCGTACTGCCCGACGCCGGCTACCCGAGCAGGCCGCCCACGAGGCCGGGCTGGCCGGAGGAGCTGCTGCCGCCGGACGAGCCACCGGTGGACGTGCCACCCGTGCCCCCGGAGGACGTCGGACCCGCCGTCGTGCTGGGCGCCTGCTGGGCCGGCGACGACTGCTGCGGCGGTGCCTGGTTGGTGCCCTGGGTCTGGCTGGGACCGCTGGTGGCCGTGCCGCCGGTCTCCCGGGCCGCGCCCGGCGTGGTCGTCGCGTCCGACGGGGCCGAGGAGGTGCTGCCCTGAGTGGGCGCCTCGGAGGCCGACGGGGAGGCCTTGTGGTGGCGCTTGCCGGGGGTCTCCGGCAGCGGGGAGCCCGGCAGTTCGTTGCGCGGGGCCTCGCCCGGTCCCGGGACGACGACCCGGTCGGCGTCGCGGACGGCTCCGCCGAGCAGCGAGCCGATCAGCAGCGTGAGCCCGACGACGATGGCCGCGACGAGCGCGCCGCGGCGCAGTACGCGTCGGCGCAGCTCCCAGATCTCGGCGCGCGGTCCGAGGGTGCGCCAGGCCTCGCCGGCGAGGCGTCCGTCGATGGAGTAGACGGGGGCGCCCGCGATGATCAGCGGCGACCAGGCGGCGAGGTAGATGATGTCGGGCGCGTCGTAGGCGGGGACCGTCTTCCAGCTGACGGTGACGATGAGCGCGGCGGAGAGCAGCGCGCCGACCACGGCGGCGACCCGCTGCCAGAGGCCGAGCACGGTCAGGACGCCGACGATGACCTGGAGGAAGGCGATGACGAGGCCGGCGCCGACGGGGTGCTGGAGCGCGAACTGCCGCAGTGGCTCGGCGACTTCCCACGGGTGCAGGGTGTTGAGCCACTTCATCATGGAGCCGCGCTTGCCGCCGTCGAAGTAGACGGGGTCGCAGAGCTTGCCCATGCCGGCGTAGATGGAGATGAAGCCGAGGAAGACCCTCAGCGGGAGCAGGACGACGCCGAGGTTCATCCGGCGGCCGGGGTAGTAGGCGTGCCGGACGGGGTCCGAGCCGTGTCGCTTGGCGGGCGCCTCCTCGCCGTCCTCGACGAGGTCGTCGTCCGCGAACTCCCCGTCCACGAACCCGGGTTCGTCGTACGTGCTGTCCACGCTGCGCATGTGCGGCAGCAGCCGGGTCTCGCCGGAGGCGGGTGGGCGCTGGCTGCCGACGACGGGCGTCTCCACCGTCTCGTCGGACACGTCGTCGACGCCGATGCGCGGGATGACCTGGGTCGCCCCGGCGTCACCGGTCGGGGGCTCGCCGTGGCGCAGGCTGGTGCCCCGCACGGCTTGCAGCAGGCGGTGGGCGCCGGTGTCGTCGGGCGCGGACTTGCCGCTCCAGACGACGGGTGCGCGCCGCCGCGCACCGGCACCGGGGGCGCCCGCTCTGCCGGCCGTACCGGCGACGGGGACGCGCGCGGCGTCCTCGGTGGAGCTCAAGTGCCGTGAGATGCGCGGGGACTGGCTCCGCGGCGTGGCGGCTAGCTGCACGCGGAAGCTCGCATGATTGACGATGACCTGCGCCGGATCGCTCGGCACCTTCACCATGCTCAGCGCGGGAGCGTCGTCGAATCCCGACGAGAGGTCCCCCGTGGGTGTGCGGGGTGTTCTGGTGTCCACACTCATCTAACCGAGTGACGTGTGTTTAGGACACTGCTTTGACCGGGCGGATCTGTCCGGACCGCGTCAAGGTCGTTCCGAACATCCCGAACATCCCGATCGCCCCACGGGAGTAGGCCCTGAACCCCTGCTCAGACGCGGCGCCGCGACGCCTCGTACAGCACAACTCCCGCCGCGACACCGGCGTTCAGCGACTCCGCGCCACCGGGCATCGGAATCCGCACCCGGAAGTCACAGGGCCCCTCCTGTCCGCCGCCCTCGCACGCTCCGCGGCTTCGGGACGGCTGCGCCGGACTCCGTCCGTCGGCCTCCGGCGGCCGCCCGCAGCACCTCAGACGCGACGACGCGACGCCTCGTACAACACAACCCCGGCCGCGACACCGGCGTTCAGCGACTCCGCGCCACCGGGCATCGGAATCCGCACCCGGAAGTCGCAGGTTTCGCCCACGAGTCGGGACAGGCCCTTGCCCTCGCTGCCGACGACGATGACGACCGGGCCGCCCAGGGCGGCCAGTTCGCCGACCTCGGACTCGCCGTCCGCGGCGAGGCCGACGATGGTGACACCGGCCTTCTTGTACGCCTCCAGGGCGCGCGTGAGGTTGGTGCAGCGTGCGACGGGCGTGCGGGCCGCCGTACCGGCGGACGACTTCCAGGCGCCGGCGGTCATGCCGGCGGCGCGCCGCTCGGGTACGACGACGCCGTGGCCGCCGAACGCGGAGACGGAGCGGACGACGGCGCCGAGGTTGCGCGGGTCGGTCACCCCGTCGAGGGCGACGATCAGCGGGTCCTCGCCCGCGTCGAACGCGGCGGCGACGAGGTCCTCGGGGTGCGCGTACTCGTACGGCGGGACCTGGAGGACCAGGCCCTGGTGGTTGAGTCCGTTGGTCATGCGGTCCAGCTCGGGGCGCGGGGCCTCCATGAGGTGGATGCCGCCGCGCTGGCCGACGAGCTGGAGCGCCTCGCGCACCCGCTCGTCGTTGTCGATGAACTGCTGCACGTACAGCGTCACCGCGGGCACGCCCTCGCGCAGCGCCTCGACGACGGGGTTGCGCCCGACGACCATCTCGGACGTGCCCTTGCCGCCGCGGCCGCGGGGCGCGGGGCGGCGCGCGGCCTGCTTCGCCTTGGCGTTCGCGATGCGGTTCGCCTTGTGCTTCTTGCGCATCTCGGCGGGCGGGGTCGGGCCCTTGCCCTCCAGGCCCTTGCGTCGCTGGCCGCCACTGCCGACCTGCGCGCCCTTCTTGCCGGACATGCGGCGGTTGTTAGCGGCCATGACCTACCTGTTCTGTGTTGAGCGTCGATATGTACCTGTGCGGACGCACGCGTGAATACGTACGTCAGTGCCAGTGTGCCGCCCGGAACGCCGGGCGGCACATCAGGCGGTGAACCGCTAGCGCGGCCCGAGCGTCCAGCGCGGTCCCTGCGGGCCGTCCTCGATGACGAGGCCCGACTGGTTGAGCTGGTCGCGGATGGCGTCGGCGGTGGCCCAGTCCTTGCGGCCGCGGGCCGCCTCGCGCTGCTGGAGCACCAGGCGTACGAGGGTGTCGACGACGCCGTGCAGGTCCTCGCCGCGGTCGCTCCCGTCGGCCCACTGGGGGTCGAGCGGGTCGAGGCCGAGGATGCCGAGCATGGCCCGGACCTCCGCCAGCCGTGCCACAGCGGCTTCCTTGTCGTCGGCCGCCAGGGCGCTGTTGCCCTGGCGGACCGTGGTGTGGATGACGGCGAGCGCCTGCGGGACGCCCAGGTCGTCGTCCATGGCCTCGGCGAAGGCGGGCGGCACCTCGGCCGAGGGCTCGACGGCTCCCCCGGCCTTCTCGACGACGCGCTGCACGAAGCCCTCGATGCGCGCGAACGCCGACTCGGCCTCGCGCAGGGCCTCTTCGCTGTACTCGATCATCGAGCGGTAGTGCGGGGTGCCGAGGTAGTACCGCAGCACGATGGGCCGCCAGTGCTTGACCATCTCGCTGACGAGGACCGAGTTCCCGAGGGACTTCGACATCTTCTCGCCGCTCATGGTGACCCAGGCGTTGTGCAGCCAGTACCTGGCGAACTCGTCGCCGTACGCCTTGGCCTGGGCGATCTCGTTCTCGTGGTGCGGGAAGATCAGGTCGAGTCCGCCGCCGTGGATGTCGAAGGCACTGCCCAGGTACTTGTGGGCCATGGCGGAGCATTCGAGGTGCCAGCCGGGGCGGCCGCGGCCCCACGGCGTCTCCCAGTCGGGCTCGCCGGGCTTGGACGCCTTCCACATGGCGAAGTCACGCGGGTCGCGCTTGCCTGCGACGCCCTCGTCGGGCTGGCGCAGGTCGTCGATGTCCTGGTTGGACAGCGCGAGGTAGCCGGGGAAGGACCGCACGTCGAAGTAGACGCTGCCGTCGGCCTCGTACGCGTGACCGCGTTCGATGAGACCGCGCATCATCTCGATCATCTCGGGGACGTGCCCGGTGGCGCGCGGTTCGTACGTGGGCGGGAGGCATCCGAGGGCGTGGTAGCCGTCGTTGAAGGCCCGCTCGTTCTCGTAGCCGATCGACCACCAGGGGCGGCCCTGCTCGGTCGACTTGTTGATGATCTTGTCGTCGATGTCCGTGACGTTGCGGATGAACGTGACGTCGTAGCCGCGGTGGGTGAACCAGCGGCGCAGGATGTCGAAGTTGAGATACGAGCGGACGTGCCCGATGTGCGGTGCCGCCTGGACAGTGGCGCCACAGAGGTAGATCGAGACACAACCCGGTGTGAGCGGGGAGAAGTCACGAATCTGCCGGGCGCTGGTGTCGTACAGGCGAATGGTCACCACACCAGGGTAGTGGCCCCCGGGTAGTGCACCATGCCCCTTCCGGTACAAGAGGAACGCATTCGTGATCGCCGTGGGCCCGTCCGCCGTTTCAGGGCGAGAAACCCCGAGGCTCAGTCGAGCCGCACCACCAGCGCCGTGGCGACTGCCATCAACCCCTCGTCGCGCCCCGGGAAACCGAGCCCGTCGGTCGTGGCGCCGGAGACCGAGACCGGCGCCCCGGCCGCATCGGAGAGGACCTTCTGCGCCTCGTCACGACGCTTGCCGATCTTGGGGCGGGGTCCGACCACCTGGACGGCGACGTTGCCGATGGTGAAGCCGGCCTCGCGGACGATACGGGCGGCCTCGGCGAGGAGCGCGACCCCCGGCGCCCCGGCCCACTCGGGCCGCCCGGTGCCGAAGTGCTGCCCGAGGTCACCGAGTCCGGCGGCGGAGAACAGCGCGTTGCAGGCGGCGTGCGCGACGACGTCCGCGTCGGAGTGCCCGGCGAGGCCCGGTCCCTCGTCCTCCCACTTCAGGCCCGCGCACCACAGCTCGCGGCCCTCCTCGAAGGCGTGGATGTCGGTGCCGATGCCGACCTGCGGCAACGCCACCCGCGGCTCAGAAGCCATCGTTGAGCCTCCTGCGGGCGAGGACCGCCTCCGCGAGGACGAGGTCCAGCGGGCGGGTGACCTTGAAGGCCTCCTCGTGCCCGGGCACGACGACGACCTGGAGGCCGAGCTGCTCGACCATGCTCGCGTCGTCGGTGACGTTGTCGGTCACCGTCGCGTGGGCGCGCACGAGCGTGTCGCGGTCGAAGCCCTGCGGGGTCTGCACGGCCCGCAGCCGCGCCCGCTCAGGTGTCGCCACGACGGGCTCGGGCCCGCCCGGGACCGCCGCGGGCTCGACCTGCTTGACGGTGTCCGCGAGGGGCAGCGCCGGGACGACGGCGGGTGCCCCGTCCCGTACGGCCTCGATGACGGCGTCCACCGTGTCGACCGGCACCAGCGGCCGGGCGGCGTCGTGCACCAGCACGATGTCGTGGCCGGGCGGCAGTGCGTCGAGGCCGAGCTTCACGGACTCCTGGCGCGACTCCCCGCCGGGGACCACGAGGAAGTCGGTGCGCTCGGGCAGCGCGTGGGCGTCGAGCAGTGATTTGACCTCGGCCGCTCCGTCGGGCGGGGCCACGACGACGACCAGGGAGACCGCGCGGGACGCGGCCATGGCGCGCACCGCGTGGATGAGCATGGGGGTGCCGTTCAGCGCGCGGAGCGCTTTGGGGGCGCCCGGACCGAGGCGCACGCCTCGTCCGGCGGCCGGAATCACGGCCGCGGTGCGAGCCCCCGCAGGCGAAGGGCGCGATTCGTCAGACATCGGTTCCTGTCAGGTTTGTGTACTCGGGGTGCGTGGGTATGGCCTCACCGAACGGGCGCTGGGCCTTGACCGGGGACCCTTCCGTGACCATCCGGTCAAGCCGAGCCGCCCGTCTCCCGGTACGTGTGCGAACGTATCCGGGCCGGTACGCGTCCGGCCACTTCCGGATACGAACATGCCGCAGCGCCCGGCGACAGCTAATGCGTCATCGGGCACCGCGGCATTTCATTGCGTCATCGCGCCGGTCTCCGTGGGCTCGCACCCTCGTGGGCCTGCGTCAGGACGCGAGAACCTCGTCGAGAAGAGCCTCGGCCTTGTCCTCGTTCGTGTTCTCCGCGAGGGCCAGCTCGCTCACCAGGATCTGGCGCGCCTTGGCCAGCATGCGCTTCTCACCTGCGGAGAGTCCGCGCTCGCGCTCACGACGCCACAGGTCACGCACGACTTCTGCGACCTTGATGACATCGCCGGAGGCGAGCTTCTCCAGATTTGCCTTGTAACGACGCGACCAGTTCGTGGGCTCCTCGGCGTACGGCGCGCGCAGCACCTCGAAGACCCGGTCCAGCCCGTCCTGACCGACCACATCACGTACGCCGACGAACTCCGCATTGTCCGCTGGCACACGCACCGTCAGGTCGCCCTGGGCGACCTTCAGCACCAAGTAGGTCTTGTCCACGCCTTTGATCTGGCGAGTTTCGATGGCCTCGATCAGCGCGGCCCCGTGATGGGGATAGACCACGGTGTCGCCAACCTTGAACGTCATGTGACAGGTACCCCTTCCGTGGCTATCCAGGGTAACACGGAAACTGCGTGTTCTGAATGGCGTTTTCGCAGGTCAGGGCATATCTCGGGGCTTGACAACCGCAACAGGAACGTGCTTCGGAGCGGGAGCGGAAGGGGGTATTCGCAGGTCGGAGCAGCTCTCCGGGCGACGAGAAACGCGTACGTTACACACACCAGAAGCCTCTGACCAGCGCCTGAACGTCCACTTTTGTCCCACTCCAGGAGTGCGACTTCCGCTACTCCGTTCGGTGACCGGAGCCGGGTACGAGACGAATCCGGAATTGATCACGGCCGTTGATGATCAATTTTCCGGACCGCCATGCATTCCTTACGCGCCCTTACGCATCCTTACCGGAAAATCCGCAGGCCGAAGTTGACTGTCGGCGCTTATGTGAATGGCGGACGGACAAGAGGCCGAAGTGGCTGATGGGCGATGTGGGAAGTGCGCGGTGAACGCTTCACCGGGACGGCGCGACGTGGTCCGTACAAGCGGGTCCGAGCCCGTTGAGGCGTCCCTGAACTTCACCGGGGTCGCTCAGGGGGCTTCTGACGGATCAGCGCGGAAGAAGGAGCGGGGTTCGGTGCGTGCTCTCGGCGTGCCGGGCGGATGTCCTCGTAGCGGAGCCACTAGGGCTTTCGTCCGGTGCGGCGAGAGTGCGTGCCGGGCGTCGCGACGCCGCGAAGATCCGTCAGAAGCCCCCTAGGGGCGGGTCGGGTGCAGCGGTGCGGGAACGGCTCGGTAACCTAAGGCCGCTGACAGACCCTTAGGGCGGCTTTACAGCCGTACGGCCGCCCGGACCCCGTACCGCCCACGTTCTAGGAGTTGCCGCCGCCGTGAGCAGCAGCCTTCGACGCGGCGCTCTCGCCGCCGCCGCCATCGCGTTCTCGATCGCCTCGCTCGCCGCGTGCGCCGCCGGAAACGACGCCCAGACGCTTGAGGTGAAGCCGGACAACGCCGCGGTCACCGTCGGCGCCATCAAGCTCCAGAACGTCTCCGTGATCACGCAGCCGGACCTGGAGTCGACGGGCCCGGCCGTGATCACCGCGACCGTGTTCAACAACGGCACCACCGCGCAGACGCTGGACTCCATCACCATCGCCGGCACCGGCAAGACCGCCGAGCTCCACTCCGCCAAGGGCAAGGGCAAGCTGGTCGTCCCGGCCGGCGGCTCCATCGTCATCGGCGGCAAGGACAACGCCTCCGCGGTGCTCCCCAGCAGCCGTGAGGCCGTCAAGGACGGCAACGCGCAGAAGGTCACCTTCGGCTTCAGCGAGGCCGGTGACGTGAGCCTGCGGGCCTTCGTCGTGCCGGCCGACCGCTACTTCAAGACATGGGGCCCGACCGAGCTGCCGACGCAGCCGTCCGAGTCCGCGAGCCCGAAGCCGACGGGGTCGGCGTCGGGTACGCCGACCGACGCGGCGTCGTCGAGCGCGACGGCCACGGCGACCTCCTCCGCCACCGCCACCGCCACGGAGTCCGCCGCTCAGTGACGTAGCCGTACAGAAGTCCAGACGTACGCATGCACGAAGGGCGGTACCCCTCCAGGGGTGCCGCCCTTCGTCGTGCCGTCGTGCCGCACGCGCGCGTGAGGACCGGTGGGCCGGTTTACGGCTCGAACTTGTATCCGAGACCACGCACCGTCACCAGGTACCGCGGGGCACCCGGGTCCGGCTCGATCTTGGCGCGCAGCCGCTTCACGTGGACGTCGAGGGTCTTGGTGTCACCGACGTAGTCGGCGCCCCAGACCCGGTCGATGAGCTGCATACGGGTGAGCACGCGGCCCGCGTTGCGCAGCAGCATCTCCAGGAGGTCGAACTCCTTGAGGGGAAGGTCGACCTTGGAGCCGGAGACGGTGACCACGTGACGGTCGACGTCCATACGGACCGGGCCGGCCTCCAGCGCGGCCGGGGTGACCTCCTCCGGCTCCCCGCGGCGGCGCAGGACGGCCCGGATGCGGGCGACCAGTTCGCGCGAGGAGAAGGGCTTGGTGACGTAGTCGTCGGCTCCTATTTCGAGGCCCACGACCTTGTCGATCTCACTGTCCTTGGCGGTCACCATGATCACCGGAACGTTGGAGCGGCCGCGCAGCTGGCGGCAGACCTCCGTGCCGGGCAGGCCCGGCAGCATCAGGTCGAGCAGGACGAGGTCGGCGCCGTTGCGCTCGAACTCGTCCAGCCCGTCGGGCCCGGTGGTCGCGATGGCGACCTCGAAGCCCTCCTTGCGAAGCATGTACGACAGGGCGTCGGAGAAGGACTCCTCGTCCTCGACGACGAGCACACGGGTCACGGAAGGACCTCCGGGGCAGGGAGCGGTTCATACGGGGATGTGACGGTGGTCGTCCCGTCGGGCTGTGCGAGGTGGTGCCCGGTCTCGTCGTCTTCGTCGAGTCCGGAGATGTGGTCGGTCACGCGGTCGCGGGCCGCACCCGCCTCCGGCAGCCGCAGGGTGAACGTGGAGCCCTGTCCCTCGGAGCTCCACACCGTGACCTCCCCGCCGTGCGAGGCGGCCACGTGCTTGACGATCGCGAGACCCAGACCCGTACCGCCGGTCTGGCGGGAACGGGCCGGGTCGACGCGGTAGAAGCGCTCGAAGACGCGCTCCTTGTCCTTGTCCGAGATGCCGATGCCCTGGTCGGTGACGGCGATCTCGATCAGGTCTCCGCCGGGCGCCGTCACGCGGCGCGCGGCTATGCCCACCCTGGTGCGGGCGGGCGAGTAGTTGACGGCGTTCTCGACGAGGTTTCCGAGGGCGGCGGCCAGCTGGCCCCTGTTCCCCCAGAGGCTCAGGTCGGCGGGGCCTCCGGCGGCCATGGTGATCTGCTTGGTGCCGGCCTGGTGGCGGCACCGGTCGATCGCCTCGGCGACCAGTTCGTCGACGCGCACCGGTTCGGCGTCCTCAAGAGGGTCGTCGTTCTGCACCCTCGACAGGTCGATGAGCTCCTGGACGAGGTTGGTGAGCCGGGTGGCCTCTATCTGCATGCGTCCGGCGAAGCGCTCCACGGCCTCGGGGTCGTCCGAGGCGTCCATGACGGCCTCGGAGAGGAGGGAGAGCGCGCCGACGGGGGTCTTCAGCTCGTGGCTCACATTGGCGACGAAGTCGCGTCGTACGGCCTCGATGCGCCGGGCCTCGGTGAGGTCCTCGACGAGCAGGAGCACGAGCCGGGAGCCGAGCGGGGCGACGCGCGCGGAGACGGCGAGGGCCTCCCCGCGGCCGGTGCCGCGCCGCGGCAGGTCCAGCTCCACCTGACGTATCTCCCCGTCGCGGCGGGTGTCGCGGGCCATCTTGACCATGGGCTCGACGGCCAGCTTCCCGCCGCGGACCAGCCCGAGGGCGTACGCGGCGGAGCTGGCCTTGACCACGGCGTCGGCCTCGTCGAGGACGACGGCCGAGGACCGGAGCACGGAGAGCACCGTGTCGACGCCCGGCGGAAGCACCGGGTCCGTGTGCAGAGAGGTGCGGGTGGGGCGTTTCTGGTCGCGTTCGCTCCAGCGGAACGCCAGCATGGCGATGACACCGGTGAGCACTCCGGCGATCGCTGCCGCTGCGGCGACCGCCGCGTTCACGTCCATGCATCCAGGTTAGGCATGTCGTCGCTCCTGGCCACAGCCATCCGGGTGCGACCTCGAACACTCGTCGCCCAGAGTTCACCTGGGAGCTAGGGATGGTTCATTTGGGATGCCGGAAACGGACGCGTACAGGCCGGAACGTGGGAGCGTGGGGTTCACAGGGCCGGTTTTACGCCAGTCCGTGGCTCCCCGGAACCCCCCGAGGCACACGTATGAGAGGGACATCCTGATGCGGGACGCGTACCACGAGGAACTTGACTCGATCGGCGAGGGCCTGGTCGAGATGGCCCGGCTCGTCGGGTCGGCGATCGGGCGCGCCACGACGGCCATCCTCGACTCCGACCTGAAGCTGGCCGAGAGCGTCATCGCGGCCGACGACAAGGTCGACGACCTTCAGCACGACCTGGAGGCCCGGGCGATAGCCCTGCTGGCGCGCCAGCAGCCGGTGGCGACGGACCTGCGGATCGTCGTGACGTCGCTGCGCATGTCGGCCGACCTGGAGCGTTCGGGCGACCTGGCCCAGCACGTCGCGAAGCTGGCCCGGCTGCGCTTCCCGGAGCGCGCGATCCCGCACGATCTGCACGCCACCGTCCTGGAGATGGGCCAGCTCGCCCAGCGCCTGATGGCGAAGGCGGCCGAGGTCATCATCACCAAGGACGTCGATCTCGCTCTCCAGCTGGAGCAGGACGACGACGAGATGGACCTGCTGCACCGCACCCTCTTCCAGCACCTGCTGGACGACAAGTGGAAGCACGGCATCGAGACGGCGGTCGACGTCACCCTGCTCGGCCGCTACTACGAGCGCTTCGCCGACCACGCGGTGTCCGTCGCCAAGCGCGTCGTCTTCCTCGTGACCGGTGAGCACGCGGACGACATCCAGCCCGACATCCAGCCGGTGACGGGGGCGGAGGGGGCCTGACCGCACGCCCCCGGGGGCGCGGGCGAGCCTCCGTGCGCCGTTGATGCGCCCGAGGATCTGGGCATGCACTGGTCGCAGGCATCCGCCTTCGAGGAGGGACCCATGGCCGAATCCCCCACCACGACCGATCCGACGCAGGAACGCGAGTCGCAGCAGCCCGCCGAGATCAAGAGCCTCCCGCTCTTCGGCGCCTGCGGCTGCGGCTCGGGCTGCGGCTGCGGTTGCCAGTCCGGCAACCCGTGCCAGTGCGGCTGACGGCCCACGCCGTCGCACACCCCGTACGCCACATCTCGTACGTCCCGTTCCGTACGACCACGAAGGGCCCCGGCACCACGCCGGGGCCCTTCGTGGTGCGCGACCCGTTCTCCCGTTCGCCGGTACGGCCGTACGGGCGCAGCATGGAGAGGACGGACCAGCCGAGGCCGTACGGAAGGAGGTGGGGAGACCATGACGCAGTTCATGGACGTCCACCACGGAATGGCGGGCATCACGGCCGAGCAGCTCATGCACGCGCACCAGGCCGACCTCGCCATCGAGAAGCAAGAGGGCGTGCACTTCGAGAAGGCCTGGGCGGATCCCGCCTCCGGCACTGTCTACTGCCTGTCCCAGGCGCCCTCGGCCGAAGCGGTTCAGCGCATCCACGAACGCGCGGGCCACAAGGCCGACGAGATCCACCCGGTACCGCTGTCGGTCTGAGACCGAGCGGGCGGAAACGTGGAGTGCTCCCCGGTTACCTGGTAGCGTCGACCCGGAAAGCGGGGAGCAGTCCCCGTTACCGGGGAGGGTGGGCATGGCGGACACGGCGCTGGTGTTGGGCGGGGGCGGGCTGACCGCGTACGCGTGGCAGGTCGGCGTACTGGCGGGGCTGGCCGAGGCCGGGGTGGACCTCAGCGGTGCGGACGTGCTCGCCGGCACCTCCGCCGGTTCGCTGCTCGCGGTGGAACTGGCCGACGGAGCGGCACCGGCTGACCTGTACGGGGTTCAGGTCAGCCGGAAGCGCGCCATGCCGGAGGTCGACTTCACCCTCGCCATGACGGTCAAATACCTGTGGGCGGCGCTCGGTTCACGCGATCCGGAGACCGTGGTCAAGCGGCTGGGCAGGCTCGCGCTGAGCATGCGGGGCGTGCCGGAGACGGTGGTCTTCGACGCGATGCGCTCCCAACTGCCGGTTCCGGAGTGGCCCGAGCGGACCGTACGGATGTTCTCCGTGGACGCGCTCACCGGCAAGGCGGCCGGCTTCGACGCCGGCAGCGGGGTCGATCTGGTGCGGGCGATGGCGGCCAGCTGCGCACTGCCGCCGCTGTACCCGCCGATCACGATCGGGGCGGGCCGCTGGATCGACGGGGGCGCACGCTCCACGACCAACGCCGATCTGGTGACCGACTGCCGCCGGGTCGTCGTACTGGCCCCGATCCCCAAGAGCCCGGGCGCCAGTCCGGACGTCTGCGACCATGTCGCCTCCCTCACGGCGGGCGGCGCACTGGCCACCGCCCTCACCCCCGACCGGGAGGCCCGCCGCGCCTTCGGCCGCGACCCCCTGGACGCCTCCCGCATCCCCGGCGCGGCCCGCGCGGGCCTGCGCCAGGCGGTCGAACACGCCGACCGCATCCGCACGGTGTGGCACGGCTGACCCTGCCGTACTCGGCTCTACGTCCGGCCGGTCACGGGGGCGGAGTGGCGGTCGACTCGTCGACGAGCTGGGCGAATGCGAAGCAGGGGCTCACGAGTTCCCTTCCCCGGCCTCGGCCGGGACGTCGAGCGGCCGCAGGAAGCGGCGTTCGTAGCGCTTGATGCAGCGGGTCTCGCGAGCCAGCTCGAACGCTTCCTGGCACTCCGGGTCGGCCATGCTGTCCGTGCGGTACTGCTCGTACGCGGCCAGGCTGGGAAACGAGAACAGCGCGTAGGCGATGTCGCTGTCGCCCTCGCTCGGCAGGAAGTAGCCGTGGTGCGTCCCACCGAACCGGTTCACGAGCCGCACCCACCGCCGCCCGTACTCCTCGAAGTCCGCAACCTTGTCGGCGTCGATCTCGTACTTGAGATGAATGGTGACCATGCCTGCATGATCCCGCAAGCCGGCCGTCAACAGCCGTGCCCGGTATGGACGTTGCTTCGAGCGCATGCCACGATGTCGCTTCTGTGCAGGCCTGATCATTGCCCAGGAGCGATCGGACCTCCACCCGGGCGCCCTCACCCCTCGAGCAGCTGTGGTCGGAGACCGCCCATGAAGAAGCAGATCGTGTTCACGCTCGCCACCGCCGCGTTGCTCATGGGAGCGACGACCACCTCGGCGAACGCGACCGTCACCAAGGCCGGGGACTACGCCGTCTCCATTCACATCGGAACGGCCGAATTCTGCCGCGCCAACACCCTCAGCCAGGGCGGCGCGAACTCCGACATCAAGGGACAGTTCACCGCGTCCAACGGCGGCGCCTGCCAGGCCTGGCTGGAGCGCAAGCGCTACAACGACGACGGCAGCCTGCAGTACAACTGGACGAAGATCTCGGACTACTACTTCCTGCAGAGCGGTGACCAACGGGAGACAGGCTGGCACTGGAACGGCGCCAACACCGGTTCCCGCGTCTGCGTCATCCTCACGAGCACCAGCGAGAAGGGTTGCTCCAACGGAATCTGGTAGACCGCGAAAATGCCCCCGCTCCGCGCCATGAGCGCAGGTCGGGGGCATGATCACAAAGGCTACTTCTTCTTGCCCTGATTCTTGACCGCCTCGATCGCCGCCGCCGCGGCGTCCGGGTCGAGGTAGGTGCCGCCGGGGTTGAGGGGCTTGAAGTCGGCGTCCAGCTCGTAGGAGAGGGGGATGCCGGTGGGGATGTTCAGGCCCGCGATGTCGGCGTCGGAGATGCCGTCGAGGTGCTTGACGAGGGCGCGGAGGCTGTTGCCGTGGGCCGCGACCAGGACCGTACGGCCGGCCAGGAGGTCGGGGACGATGCCGTCGTACCAGTACGGAAGCATGCGGACGACGACGTCCTTGAGGCACTCCGTGCGCGGGCGCAGCTCCGGCGGGATCGACGCGTAGCGCGCGTCCTCGGACTGGGAGAACTCCGTGCCGTCCTCAAGGGCGGGCGGCGGGGTGTCGTACGAGCGGCGCCACAGCATGAACTGCTCCTCGCCGAACTCGGCGAGGGTCTGCGCCTTGTCCTTGCCCTGGAGGGCGCCGTAGTGGCGCTCGTTCAGGCGCCAGCTGCGGTGGACGGGGATCCAGTGGCGGTCGGCGGACTCCAGCGAGAGCTGGGCCGTGCGGATCGCGCGCTTCTGGAGGGACGTGTGGACCACGTCGGGCAGCAGGCCGGCGTCCTTGAGCAGCTCACCGCCGCGGACTGCCTCCTTCTCGCCCTTCTCGTTGAGATTGACGTCCACCCAGCCGGTGAACAGGTTCTTCGCGTTCCATTCGCTCTCGCCGTGGCGGAGGAGGATCAGCTTGTACGGTGCGTCGGCCATGAGGTCGAGCGTAATGGACCCCGCTGATCGCTCGCGCGTCCGCCCGAGGACCGGACAGTTGACGGCATCTGTTAATTGAGTGGCTCTCCAGTACCGACCCCTCGTAAGTTGTGCTCACTGCTTGAGCCACTTACACAACTGCCTGACCGTGGGGGTCCCGTATGTCACTCGTCTCGCTGAGACGCGCCGCCCGCGAGACCGTTTCCGGGCTCCCTCGCGAGTTCTGGTGGCTGTGGACCAGCACCCTCGTCAACCGGCTGGGCGCGTTCGTCGCCACGTTCATGGCGCTCTACCTGACCCTCGACCGCGGGTACTCCGCCTCGTACGCCGGCCTCGTCGCCTCCCTCCACGGCCTGGGCGGCGTCGTCTCCTCGCTCGGCGCGGGTGTGATGACCGACAGGCTCGGCCGGCGGCCGACGCTGCTCATCGCGCAGTCGTCCACCGCCGTCTCGGTGGCCGTGCTCGGCTTCATGCACGACCCGGTCTCGATCGCGGCCGTCGCCTTCGTGGTGGGCATGGCGTCGAACGCCTCCCGGCCCGCCGTGCAGGCGATGATGGCCGACATCGTCCGCCCCGAGGACCGCGTCCGCGCGTTCTCCCTCAACTACTGGGCGATCAACCTCGGGTTCGCGATCTCCTCCATGGCGGCCGGTTTCATCGCCGAGTTCAGCTATCTGGCCGGGTTCATGATCGAGGCGGGCATGACCCTGGTCTGCGCGGTCGTCGTCTTCCTGAAGCTGCCGGAGTCGCGGCCGGTGCGCACGGCGACGGAGAAGGCCGCCGAGGAGGTCGGCCTGGGCACCGTGCTGCGCGACGGCCGCTTCATGAGCGTCGTCGGCCTGTCCTTCCTGGTCGCCGTCGTCTTCCAGCAGGGCTCGGTCGGTCTGCCCGTCGCCATGGGCACGGCCGGCTTCACCCCGGCCGACTACGGCCTCGCGATCGCGGTGAACGGCATCCTCATCGTCGCCCTGCAGATCCCGGTCACCCGGTTCATCGAGCACCGGGATCCGCGCCGCCTGCTCGTGATCTCGTCGATCCTCGCGGGCTACGGCTTCGGTCTCACCGCCTTCGCCGGGTCGGTCGGCGTCTTCGCCCTCACGGTGTGCGTGTGGACGCTGGCGGAGATCGTCAACGCCCCGACCCAGACCGGACTGGTCGTCCGCCTCTCCCCCGTCCACGGCCGCGGCCGCTACCAGGGCATGTACACCCTCTCCTGGTCCCTCGCCGCGCTCGTCGCCCCCCTGATGTCCGGCCTCGTCATCGACCGGTTCGGGGCCGAGTGGCTGTGGGGTCTGTGCGCGGTCGTCGGTACGGCGGCGGGGCTCGGCTACGGGCTGCTGATGCGGGGGCTGCCGGTGGAGGAGCCGGCCGTCGAGGCGCCCGCGGCCGCGAAGCCCGAGGTCAGCGCCGTCTGACGGGCTCAGGGATGCATCCGTGAGCCCTTCACCACCTTGTCCACCGCGTTCCGCGGCCCGTACACGGCGAGCCCGACCAGGTCCAGCTCCCCGGTCGGGACGGCCCGTACGGCCGCCCGGTTGTCGCGGTCGTTGCCGGTGGTGAACAGGTCGGACGTGAACACGGCGCGCGGCACGGCCCGGGACAGGGCCCGGCTGTGGGCGGCCTTCAGCGTCTCCTTCGTGGCCTCCAGGACGACGACCGGCTGGCGGAACATCGAGAGGTAGGAGACGCCGTCGGCGTCCTCGTACGGCTCGCCGATCACCTCGGGGACGGCTGTCCCGAGGCCGCTGACGAGAAAAGCGGTCACATTGAGTCGCTGCCAGGGCTCCAGGTCCTCGCGGAGCAGGACGGCGATCTTGGTGTCGAAGCGGAGGGGTGCGGGCGTCGGGGTGCTCATGAGGTGAGACTGCCGAACGTCGTACGACACCGTCTTGTACGTTCTTTGCATGGCCGCTCAGCGCGAGGTCTCCGCCTGGCGCCCGCGCGTTCCGGGCGTCGTGGAGGTCTTCCACGCCCACTTCACGCAGTACGCGTACCCGATGCACGTCCACGAGGCGTGGACGCTGCTGATCGTCGACGACGGCGCCGTGCGGTACGACCTGGACCGGCATGAGCACGGCACGCCGCACGACACGGTGTCGCTGCTGCCGCCGCACGTGCCGCACAACGGCTCCCCGGCGACCGAGGACGGCTTCCGCAAGCGGGTCCTCTACCTCGATGGCACGCACCTCGGCGAGGACCTCATCGGAGCCGCCGTGGACGGGCCCGACCTGCGGGACCCTGTCCTGCGGCAGCGGGTCGGCCGGTTGCACACCGCGCTCGCCCTTCCCGGGGACGAGCTGGAGGCCGAGAGCAGGCTGACGCTGATCGGGGAGCGGCTGCGCGGGCACCTGCGGCCCGGCGCCGTCCGCGCGGCCGCGCGCCCCGACCACGGCGTCGCCCACCGGCTGCGCGAACTCCTCGACGAGCGTGTCGTGGACGGCATCGGCCTGGACGAGGCGGCCCTGCTCCTGCACGCCCATCCCGCCCACCTGGTGCGGGCGTTCAGCGGCGCGTTCGGGATCGCGCCGCACCAGTACCTGATGTCACGGCGGGTGGACCGCGCCCGACGGCTGCTGCTGGAGGGCGGCCGCCCCGGCGAGGTGGCCGCCACGACCGGTTTCTACGACCAGTCCCATCTGACGCGGCACTTCAAGCGGTTGGTCGGGGTGTCCCCCGGGCGCTACCGGCTCAGCTCCCGCTGAGCCTCGTACAGATTGCGCGGCCGTACGACGTCCGTGGTGCCGTAGAGCTCCACGCGCGCGTGGAGGTCGCCGGAGAAGTCGGGGACGTCGATCTGGTCGAACTCCGTCACTTCGTTGAGGCCGACGGTGGCGGACCAGGGCGCGAGGCCGTCGATCTTCATCAGGCCCGCGCGGCCGTTGGTGACACGGACGTTCCAGTGGGTGAAGCGGGCGCCGAACAGCGGCCCCGCGCTGGCGTCCCCGCCGTGCCGGCCGTTGTTGTCGACGGTGATGTCCGTGCGGACGTTGGCGAACGGCATCCCTCGGTGCGAGTCGAAGGTGCCCATCCGCATGTCCCCGCGCGACCAGACGTTGTGGGACGACAGGCCCTCCACGTTGATGCCGTGGAGCTGGGTTCCGGCGGGGGTGGGGACCGTGCGCTGCTCGATGGTGAAGTCCTCGACGAGGTTGTCGTGCGAGCCCTCGCGGCAGAAGTACGGGTGGTGGGAGCCGCGGCCGGCCACGCGGGTGCGACGCAGGGTGCAGGAGGAGGCGGCCACGAGTCCGAAGCCGTTGTCGACGTGCCGGACGGTGACGTCGTCCACCCAGCAGTCGTACGCGCACTGGAGCGCGACTCCGTTGTAGCCCTTGTCGAGGAGGTGCGGGGACTGCGGGGTCTCGACGGCCTCCAGGGTGAGGCCCTCGACGCCGGAGCCGGTCAGGGGTTCGACGTGGGTGGTCAGGCGCGGGTCCCACTCGGGGCGCACGTCGAGCGGCAGCGGACGTTCGAGGGTGACCTTTTTGCCCTGCACGCGCGCGATGCGCACCGGCCACTCGTAGGGGACGTAACTCGTGAGCTTCGTCTTGTCGTCCCAGTAGTACGCCTCGGGGCCCGGGCCGCCGCCCGCCATGTGCTCCAGGAGGGTGTGGTCCGCGTCGTCCGCGAGACGGAGCAGGACGAGCCGGCCCGCCTTCAGCCGTGAGGCGTCGGCGACGGTCACCGACCACGAGCCTCGGGTGGCCGGGGCGAGTACCGTGAGCGTCTCCCACTCGTCGCGCTTGTTGCCGGTCCAGCCCTCGAAGGGCCATGCCTTCGCCTTGATGGCGGTGGTCAGGGAGTCCCAACGGGCGTTCGGGGCCAGCCAGATGAGGCCGCCCGCCCAGGACCAGGAGGACTTGTCGCCGCCGTAGCGGGAGCCGTAGACGCCGATCAGCTCGGTGAGGCTGCGGGTCGCGTGCAGCGTGGTGCGGGCGCTTCCGGCGCCGCGCAGGACGACGTTGTCGTATCCGATGCGGATCAGGCCGTCGATGCGGTAGGTGCCGGGCGGGATGAGAACCGTGCCACCGCCGGCCCTTCCGGCGGCAGCGATGGCACGGTTGATCGCGGGGGCGCAGTCCGTCGTGCCGTCCGCGACGGCTCCGTGGGCGCGGACGTCGGCGACGGCGGGGCGGCGGGGGAAGCCCCCCCCCCCGCCGCGGTAACCGGCCCGGCCGACATAGGGGATCTGCGGGTGAGTGAAGGGGGTGCGGGCGAACTCGTGCCAGAGGGCGGGGACTTGTCCCGCCGCCCCGGGCTCGGGTCTCTCGGTCCGCGTGGCGGCCGTCGCCGTGCCGCCGGTCGCGGCGGCGGCCGCCACGGCTATGGCGCCGCCGAGCAGGCCGCGTCTGCCGATACCCGCGCCCCGGTGCTCGTCCCCGTGTCTGTACTTCCCGGTCATGCCCGCACGCCCTTTCCAAGGAGGTGCATTTCCATGGATGTGAACGACGTTCAGATCTGCGTCGGCGGTGAGCATGCCACGGCGCCCGGGAGCCGGGAAGGGGGCGTGCAGCAGTTACTTAGTACGGACCTATATGGGCTGGGAAGTCAGCCAGTGGGGCGCTGGGTCAGATGCGTGAACGCGTCCAGGTTGCGTGTCGACTCACCGCGCGAGACCCGCCACGCGTACTCCTTGCGGATCGCGGACGCGAAACCGAGCTCCAGAAGGGTGTTGAAACTGCCGTCGGCGGCCTCCAGGACCGAGCCGAGCAGCCGGTCGATCTCCTCCGGGGTGACCGCGACCAGCGGCAGCTTGCCCACCAGGTACACGTCTCCGAGCCGGTCGACCGCGTAACTGACGCCGTAGAGCTTGAGATTGCGCTCCAGGAGCCAGCGCTGGACACCCTCTTCGTTCTCGTCGGGGTGGCGGATCACGAAGGCGTTCAGCGAGAGCGAGTGCCTGCCGACGATGAGGGAGACGGTCGTCGAGAGCTTGCGGGTACCGGGCAGCTTCACGACGTACGAACCGGGCCGCGGGCTCTCCCAGTCGAGCTCGGACTCCTTGAAAACCTGCTCGATGACCTGTCCGGCCCGCTGTACGTCAGCCATGGGGCGAGCGTACGTCAGGCCGAACGGTGCCGGTACGTCAGCCCGTACGGCCGGGCGCCGGGTCAGCCCAGGTGACTGCGGGCCCGGCGGCGGTGGGCCTGCATCGCCGCCGTGTACACGTCCGCCGTCGCGGCCGCGGACGTGTCCCAGCCGAAGGACTCCGCGTGCCGGGCGGCGGCGTCGCCCATCCGGGCCGGAAGCGTCGGGTCGTCCGCGAAATCACGCAGCACGCGCGCGTAGGCCGCGGGATCGTGCCCCTGCACCAGGAACCCGGTCCGCCGGTCGCGTACGGCGACGGGAAGGCCGCCGACGGAGGCGGCGAGCACCGGCGTACCGGCCGCCTGCGCCTCGATCGCCACCAGCCCGAACGACTCGTTGTACGACGGCATGACCAGCACCGAGGCGGCCCGGAACCAGTCCGCGAGCTGCTCCTGCCCGACCGGCGGCCGAAAGCGCACGACGTCCGCGATACCGAGCCGCGCGGCCAGCTTCTGCAGCCCCTCGGGCTTGGCGAGGCCGCTGCCGCTGGGTCCGCCGACGACGGGGACGACGATGTGCGAGCGCAGCTCGGGGCGCTCGTCGAGGAGGACGGCTACCGCGCGCAGCAGCACGTCGGGGGCCTTGAGCGGCTGTATGCGGCCGGCGAAGAGCGGGATCAGGGCGTCCTGCGGGAGGCCGAGACGGGCGCGGGCGGCGGCGCGGCCGTCGGCCGGACGGAAGCGTTCCAGGTTCACGCCCGGGTGGACGACGGCGACCCGGCCGGGGTCGGCCTCGTAGTGGCGTACGAGTTCGTCGGCCTCTTCGGCGGTGTTCGCGATGAGGCGGTCGGCGGCGCGCACGATCTGGGTCTCGCCGATGACGCGGGCGGCGGGCTCGGGCGTGTCACCGTCGGCGAGCGCGGCGTTCTTGACCTTGGCCATGGTGTGCATGGCGTGCACGAGGGGCGCGCCCCAGCGTTCGGCGGCGAGCCAGCCGACGTGGCCGGAGAGCCAGTAGTGGGAGTGCACCAGGTCGTAGTAGCCGGGGCGATGGCCGGCCCAGGCCTGCATGACGCCGTGGGTGAAGGCGCACAGCTGCGCGGGCAGCTCCTCCTTGGCGAGGCCTTCGTAGGGGCCCGCGTCGATGTGCCGTACGAGGACTCCGGGGGCCAGCTCCACCGTCGGGGGGAGGCCACCGGTCGTCGCGCGCGTGAAGATCTCCACCTCGATGTTGATGGCGGCGAGCCGCTGGGCGAGCTCCACGATGTAGACGTTCATGCCGCCCGCGTCGCCCGTGCCGGGCTGGTGCAGCGGCGAGGTGTGCACGGAGAGCATCGCGACGCGCCGGGGGCGCCGGTGGCCGACGGGGAGCCTCAGCCGTGAGGGTGCCGCCGGGGAGCGACGCCCGAGCCTGCTCACGTACTGGCTCACGTGGCGTTCCTCCTTGCTGCCTTACTGCGGGCATGCCGGTCGGGGGACGCACTGCGCCCTCCAAGACTCGGAACACCGGAGCGGTCCGCTCCATTTCCCGCTCGCCGCGCCTTCGCGCGTCTTTGCCGAATCATTACTGCAGGTAGCTCAACTGTTCGATGTCGGATTGCGTTCGTGTCGCCGTCGGCTCCGGCCGCCGGAGGGTTGTCCACAGGCCGGACCGGCCGTCGCCGAAGCCGCCTACTCTCGTACGCATGACAACCCGCGCAGCGTCCCGGCCCGTGGGAACGGTGACGCGCGGGACGACGAACCCCAACCGCCTGCGCCGCATGGACCGCTGGATCACGGCCGTGCACGGCGCCGAACTTCGCAGGTCGCACGAACCGGTCGCGGTCGACCTCGGCTACGGCGCGGCGCCCTGGACGGCCGTCGAGCTGCTCCAGCGGCTGCGGACGGCGGCACCCCGCGTCCGCGTGGTCGGCGTGGAGATCGAGCCTGCCCGGGTCGCCGCCGCGCGGCCGTACGAACGCGAGGGGCTCGTCTTCCGGCACGGCGGCTTCGAAGTCCCGGTGCAGGGGCGGCCGTCGCTGATCCGCGCGGCGAACGTGCTGCGCCAGTACGACGAGGAGCAGGTGGCCGCGGTCTGGGAGCGACTGTGCGCCCGGCTCGCCCCGGCGGGACCGGGCGGTCGGGGCGGACTGCTCGTCGAGGGGACCTGCGACGAGATCGGGCGTCGGCACGTGTGGGTCGCGCTCGGCCCGGAGGGTCCGCGCACCGTCACTTTCGCCACCCGGCTCGGCTCCCTGGACCGCCCGTCCGACCTGGCCGAACGCCTGCCGAAGGCGCTGATCCACCGGAACATACCGGGCGAGCCGGTGCACGCGTTCCTGCGTGACTTCGACCGCGCCTGGGCCGCCGCCGCGCCCTACGCCTCGTACGGCGCACGGCAGCGCTGGATAAGGGCGGTCCGTGACCTGAGGGCCGACTGGCCGGTGGCGGACGGGGTGTCGCGCTGGCGGCAGGGCGAAGTCACGGTGGCGTGGGCGGCGTTGGCCCCGAAGGGCTGACCTGCGGGGAACGTTCCGTGTGAGTCCTTCGTCACACAGGTGGGGAGATCGCGTTGAGGGGGCGCGAAGGGGGGAAGGGAGTTCCTGGCCGCCTCTGTACCGCCTCTGTCGCATTGTGCGACGGCATGGCACGATCCCCCAGACGTCCGTAAGTTACTGACGGTAAATCAGTTTGGGGGCGGAGTAATGGGATCCGGCAAGCAGAGCCTGACCATGGCGGCCATGGCCCTGGCCTGCGCCTGCGCGGTGCTGGCGGCACCGGGCACGGCGTATGCGAATCCTGCGTCGCACGCGGCGCGGACCCCGAATCCGGCGCCGACGCCCACACCGGCTCCCTCTTCGAGCACCACTCCAACGCCCCAGAGCACCAAGGATCTTGAGGCGGTCCGCAAGAAGCTGGACGACCTCTACCACGACGCCGCGGTCGCCACGGACGCGTACAACGCCGCGGAGGAGAAGGCCGACAAGCAGTCCGCCGAGATCGTCGATCTGGCCCGCGAGATCGTCAAGGGCCAGGCGAAGCTGGACAAGTTGAAGGACCGCGCGGGCGCGGCGGCCCGGGCGCAGTACCGGGGCGGCGGGCTGCCGCCCGAGGCGCGGCTGTGGCTGAGCGACGACCCCCAGCAGTTCCTGGACGGCGCGGGCCGGGTGCGGCAGGGCGAGCACGCGACGAAGGGCCTGCTCGCGGAGATGACGCGCACGCAGCAGGACCTGAAGCAGTACCAGAAGGACGCCTCCGCCCAGTGGAAGAAGCTGGAGGCCAACCGCAAGGCCAAGGCCGAGGCCAAGAAGAAGATCAAGAAGCAGATCGCCGCCGCCGAGAAGCTGGAGTCCCAGCTCGAGAAGGAAGAGAAGGCACGGCTGGCGAAGCTGGAGGAAGAGGCCGCGCAGAAGGCGCAGACTGCGTGGCTGAGCTCCGGCGTCCTCGCGGAGATCAACACAAAAGCGTCCGAACAGGGCAAGAAGGCCGTGAAGTTCGCGACGGACCAGATCAGCAAGCCCTACGAGTGGGGCGCGGAGGGTCCGAGGTCGTACGACTGCTCGGGGCTGACCTCGCAGGCCTGGCTGACCGCCGGACACGGCATTCCGCGGACCTCGCAGGAGCAGTGGAAGCAGCTCACCCACGTCGACGTGAAGGACATGCGCCCCGGCGACCTGATCATCTACTTCGACGACGCGAGCCATGTCGGGATGTACATCGGCGACGGCGCCGTGGTGCACGCGCCCCGGCCCGGGCGGACGGTGACGATCACCGGGGCGGGGTCCATGCCGATCCTGGGAGTCGTGCGGCCCGACGCGTGAGGGCGGGCCCCTGGCGCGGGGCACGCACGTGACGCACCGCGCGTGACGCACCGCACGTGACCTGGCACACGTTCCCCGAGCCACGCAACCTCGTGGACGTGACGTTCGTCATCCCCTCGGAAGGCGCGCCATGTCCAAGTGCGTTACAGGATGCGGCATATGACGGTGGCCCTTTGCCGCACCTGGTGTCCCACACCATTCCGTTGCGGCGCCGGCTAACGCTATGGTCCCCGTCGGCAGGTCGAGGTTCTTCGGTCCGCCACGCCCTCGGGGGGAGGGAAGGAAATCCAGACGATGCCCGTACCCGTGCCGCGGCAGAGAGCGATCCCGGCCGTGGAGTGTGGTCAGGCTCAGGCCGCGCTCACACCCGGCGGCCCCTCCTCGGAAGGAACCGCCCGCACCATCAAGGCCCCCGCCGACAGCGCCGCCCATCTGACCCTGCTGGTCATCGAGGACGACCCGGCCGGCTCGCTCGGCGTCCCCGAGATGCTGGACGCGGCCGGCAAGCCGATCCGTATCCGCACCGCCCGCAACCTCACCGAGGCGGAGCGGCTGCTCACCGACGACGTCCACTGCATCCTGCTCGACCTCACGCTGCCGGCCCCCGGCCGGGCCACCGCCGAGGCGCAGGACGAGCTGGCCGCGCTCAAGCACGTGCTGCGGCTCGCGCCCCGGCACGCCGTCCTCGCGCTCACCGCCTCCGGCGACGCCGAGGGGGGCGCCGAAGCGGTGCGCGTCGGCGCCCAGGACTATCTGTTCCGCGACGAGCTGGACGCCCGGCTGCTGAGCCGCGCGATCCGCTACGCGGTGGAGAGGAAACGTTCCGACACCGCCGAGCGGCGGCTCACGGAGTCCCGGCTGCGCGCCCAGGAGAACGCCCGTCTGGAGCGCGGCCTGCTGCCCAAGCCCCTCCTGGAGGGCTCCCCGCTGCGCTTCGCCGCCCGCTACCGCCCCGGCCGCTCCCGCGCGCTGCTCGGCGGCGACTTCTACGACACGGTCCGCACGCCCGACGGCACGGTGCACGCGATGATCGGCGACGTCTGCGGGCACGGGCCCGACGAGGCGGCGCTCGGCGTGGAGCTGCGCATCGCCTGGCGCGCGCTGACGCTCGCGGGCCTGTGCGGCGACGAACTGCTGTCCACGCTTCAGCAGGTGCTGGAGCACGAGCGCGCGGACGACGAGATCTTCGCGACGCTCTGCACGGTCGACATCGCTCCGGACGGCCGCCGCGCCGGGCTCTGCCTGGCCGGCCACCCGTCCCCGCTGATCGCCCGCCCCGGCCGGCCCGCCCAGCTGCTGCCGTACCAGAACAACGGGCCCGCGCTCGGCCTGCTGCCCGGCGCCCGCTGGCCGCGCCAGCAGGTGGAGCTGGGCGGCGCCTGGAGCCTGATGCTCTACACCGACGGCCTGATCGAGGGCCGGATCGGCGAGGGCCGCGAACGCCTCGGCCAGGACGGCATGGTGGAGATGATCCGCCGCCAGCTCGCCCAGGGCCTGACGGGCGAGAAGCTGCTGCGCGCCGCGGTGAACGAGGTCCGCGAACTCAACGGCGGAGAACTGACGGACGACGTGGCGGTACTGCTGCTGGATCGCGTGCGGTAGCCCTTGCCGGGCTGAGCGGGGGTCGCCCTTGCCTGGCCGGACTGGGTCGCCCTTGCCGGGCTGGGCCGGGCAGCCTTTGCCGGGCCCGGGTGGGGGGTTACCGGCCGCCGTTGTACGGGCCGTACGGGCCGTCGCTGCTGGAGCCGCGGCGGCCGCCGCGGCCTCCGCCGGAGACCTGCCGCAGGGCCGGGCGCACGTCGACGATGTAGACGATGCTGGCGATGACGCCGAGGATCGGCAGGAAGGACAGGATCGAGAACAGGTAGCTCACCACCAGGGCGATCCCGAGGATGACCAGCCAGAAGATCTTGTTCTGCTTGTCCGCGGCGCGGAAGGCGTCCTCGCGCCGGAACGCGGCGTCGAACAGCCCGAACGCGGCGAGGGCCATGAGGACGATCTTCAGCAGTCCCAAGAATCCCGCGAAGCCCAACATCAGCATGCTGCCACCCGCCCGTTCCTTCCCGACTCCCTTTGCGGCCACCGTACCCGTAGAACGGGCCGGGCACCCCAGAGGTGCCCGGCCCTGTCCCATACGGTCCGCCTGCTTGCCCGTACCGCCCGCTGGAACTACTTGGCCGGCGGCGTGGTCTTCTTCGCGGTGGTCTTGCGGGCCGGAGCCTTCTTCGCCACCGGCTTCTTCGCCGCGGAGTCGGCCGCGGTCTCGGCAGGCTTCTCCTCGTCCTTGACCTCGACGGGCTCCGCCTTCGGCTCGACGGCGACGGCCAGCTCCTCGATCTCCTCGGCCGCCTCGCCGCGCCAGGCCTTCACGGTCTCCTCGCCGTGCTCGGCGACCTTCTCGTACGTCTCCCGGGCCTTCACCGCGTACTCGGCGGCGACACCGACACCACGCAGGGCGAAGTCCTGGGCCGACTCACCGATCTTCTTCAGGTCGGTGTCGAGGGTGCCGAGGAACTCCGTCACCTTGGCCTGGAGGGTCTCCTGCGCCTCCTTGGCGCGGGTGGTGGCCTTCTCCTGCACGGCGGTCGGGTCGATGTTGCGGACGCTCTCGATGCGCGCCGGCGCCTCGGCACGGATCTGCTCGACGATCGCGGGCACCTTCTTGGCCTGCTGAACCGCCAGGTCGGCGGTGCCGGCGAGGAAGTAGAGCGGGGTCGGGTCGGCGGCGGCCTTGCGGATGTCGTCAGTGATGGCCATGGTGATGGTCCTCCCGGATGCGCTTTCGGTTGAGGGTTTTGGTCCTGCGTGGTGTGCGCGGCGAGACCGCACTGTCTGCCGTTGTTCCGGTCGTGCCCCACCGAGGACGGTGGGTGTTGCTCGCCCGCTGCTCGTCTGTCGCCCGTCAGCCGGCGGTCTGCTGTGGATCGGCATCACTGCCGTCGGCCGGAGGCGTGCGCCTCCGTGACCGCGACTGCGATGTCGACTTCGATTGCGATGGTGGCTCCGGCTCGGGCTCGGCGGTCTGCACGTCCTCGCTCGCCTGGGTGATCTCGAACCCGTTCTCCTTGCGGAAGGACTCGTAGATCTGGAGCAGCACCTGCTTCTGCCGCTCGTTCAGCGTGGGATCGGCGAGGATGACGGCGCGCGTCTCCACCTCGTCCCGGTCCCGCTCGGCGTCGAGGATGCCGGCCCGCACGTACAGCGTCTCGGCGGAGATCCGCAGGGCCTTGGCGACCTGCTGCAGCACCTCCGCGCTCGGCTTGCGCAGCCCGCGTTCGATCTGGCTCAGGTACGGATTCGACACCCCGGCGGCGTCGGCGAGCTGCCGCAGCGACAGTTGCGCGGTGCGCCGCTGTTCCCGCAGATACTCACCGAGATTGCCGACGTTGAGTGATGCCATGGCTCCACCCTGCACCACCGCCGCTAACTATTGCAAGCACCTGCTTGCAAAAGTGTGCCACGCCACTTCGGGCTCCCTGTCACATTCCCTCGCCTCCGCGGTTCATGACTGCAGAACCCCGAAGGAACCAAGGAATTGACGAAGGAACTGGAGACGACGATGACCACCACCTCCCCCATCCTGGTGACCGGCGGCACGGGCACGCTCGGCAGCCATGTAGTCCCGCTGCTGCGGGACGCGGGACACGAGGTAAGGGTGCTCAGCCGGCACGGCCGCGCCGCCGAGAACGGCGTCTCGTACGTGGCCGCCGATCTGCTCAAGGGCGAGGGGATCGAGGCCGCGCTGGAAGGCGTCGAGACCGTCCTGCACCTCGCGGGCGGCCCGAAGGGCGACGACGAGGCGACCCGCAACCTGGTGCGGGCCGCATCGCGAGCCGGGGTCCGGCACCTCGTCTACATCTCGGTGATCGGCGCGGACCGGCTCCCGGTGAAGTGGCTGCAGTCCAAGCTGGCCGCCGAGCAGGCGGTGAGCGAGTCCGGGATCCCGTGGACGACCCTGCGTGCCGCCCAGTTCCACGACCTGACCCTGAAGATGGTGCGGGGCATGGCGAAGCTTCCGGTGGTACCGGTGCCCGGCGGCCTGCGGCTGGAGCCGGTCGACTCCCGCGAGGTGGCGGCCCGGCTCGTGGAACTCACTCTCGGCGAGGCGGCCGGCCTGGTGCCCGACATCGCCGGACCGCGGGTGTACGACATGGCCGAGCTGATCCGCGGATACCTGAAGGTGAGCGGCAAGCGCCGGCCGAAGCTGCCGGTCCGGCTGCCGGGAAAGACCGGTCGCGCTTACCGGGCCGGCGAGAACCTGGCCCTCGAAGGGTCCCTCACGGGCAAGCTGACCTGGGAGGACTTCCTCGCCGAGCACGCGGGATAGCCCCCACATGCGTCGCTCCTCGCCGAACACCCGGGTCGGTTCCCACATGCGTCGCACCCGAGCGTCACCTGTCAGTCTCCTGACCGGGCGGGTCACCCAGGGCGGCTCACCAGGGCAGTGGGCGGCTGTGCACCACGTCCAGCCGGGACACCGCCCGCGTCAGGACGACGTACAGCCGGTGCAGTCCGCGCTCCTCCGCCTCGACCACGGTCGCGGGCTCGACGGCCACGACATGGTCGTACTCGAGGCCCTTGGCGAGGGCCGCGGGCAACACCGTGACACGGGCGCCCAGTTCGTCAGGACCGACGGTCCCGATGTCCGCCGCGTGCAGCGCCTCCCGCAGCCGTACGACATCCTCGTCGGCGACGATGACCCCGATGGAGCCCTCGTGCGCGAGCGCGTCGCGCACGGCGTCGACGGTTCCGGCGGGCAGGTCGGTCACCTCGCGGATCCTCAACTCCCCGTCCTGGCGCAGGGATCGGGCCGGTTGAACGCCCACGTCCAGTTGTTCCAGCAGGCGGTTGGCGAGTTCCACGACGGCGCCGGGCACCCGGAAGCCGATCGTCAGCGGCACCACCGCGGCATCCGGTTTGCCCAGGTGGCCGAGGAGTTCGGACCAGTCGCGCGCCGCCCAGGGGGTCGTGCCCTGCGCGAGATCACCGAGCACGGTCAGTGAACCGAACGGCGCACGGCGCGCGATCGCCCGGCACTCCATCGGCGACAGGTCCTGCGCCTCGTCGACGACCAAGTGGCCGTAACCCTCGGGGTGTTCGATCAGACCGGCGACCTCGTCGAGAAGAACAAGGTCGGCGGCCGACCACCGGGCCGACTTGTACGAACGCGGCGGCTTCGCCCAGAGCAGCGCCTTCTGCTCGTCCGCGTCGAGCATGCCGTCCGCGGCGGCGGCGAGCGCCTCGGGGTCGGTGAACAGCTCGGCCACCACCTCCTCGGCCCGGACCCGGGGCCAGACCGCGTCGACGTACGCCCCGACCGGCCGCGACCGCGCGATCTTCTGCACCCAGGCGTTCGTGCACGGCCCGGCCCGCAGCTCGGCCTGCGCCTGCAGATACCGGACGGCCCGGGTACGCACCCGCTCGCGCCCGATGGCGTACGGCGGCTCCTCGGCCCGTACGTCGTCGACGATCCGCCGCAGTTCCCGGTCGGGCACCCGCCAGCGGTACGAACCGTCCGGCACGACAACGGAGTTGACCTCCGCCGTCGCCGGCGCGACCCGCGCGTACAGGGCCCGGCGCAGCACCTCGGCCATGCGGGCGTCGTGCTTGACGCCGGCCGTGCGCGGGTCGTCCTCGGCGCGTACCGGATGGCGCGCGATCTCGTCCCCGATGGTCGACTGCCGTACGCCGGTCTCGCCGAGGGCGGGCAGCACCTCCGAGATGTAGGAGAGAAAGGTGCGGTTGGGGCCGAGGATGAGGAGGCCGCTGCGGCGGATGCGCTGCGGGTAGGTGTAGAGGAGATAGGCGGCGCGGTGTAGGCCGACGGCCGTCTTGCCGGTGCCCGGTGCGCCCTGCACGCAGACGGAGACGGCGAGTTCGCCTCGTACGAGATCGTCCTGTTCGGGCTGGATGGTCGCGGCGATGTCCCTCATGGGGCCGACGCGCGGCCGTTCGATCTCGCCCGCGAGGAGCCGGCTCTCCACCGCCTCGCCCGCTGCCAGGCGCTCGTCCTCAAGACCCGTGAGGTCGGCGGAGTCACCGCGGCTGCCGGGTGCCCAGCCGAAGCGCCGGCGGACTGCGACGCCCTGTGGATCGCGGGCGCTCGCCTGGTAGAAGGCGCGCGAGACGGGTGCGCGCCAGTCGACGACGAGGGGCGGGGCGGCGGGGTGCTCGGAGATGCGCAGCCGCCCGATGCGGTAGCTCTGGCCGGCGTGCTCGCGGTCCGCGCCGTTCTCGTCGCGGTCCAGGAAGTTCAACCGCCCGAAGAACAGGGGGCCTTCGGGCAGCTCGCGCATCTCCTTGGCCCGGCTGCGGAACTGGTAGCCGAGCACTTCGGCATCGGCACCGGAGGCGGAGACGTCCTCGCCGATGACGACCTGTTCCTCGGCGCCGTCGACCATGGCCGCGAGGGCGGCACGACAGGTGTCGTGGTAGACGCGTTCGCGGGCGAGGGAGGCGGCGAGGGCGGGGTCGGGTGACGTCATTCCACCAAGACTAGCGGAAAACGTAACCGAGTAACATTATGTACCGAGCCTCATCCGTGCGGCCTGCCCCGAGATCCGTGCCACCTGCCCCGAGATCTGCGTGATCTGACCCGAGATCCATGTGATCCGATCTGACCCGATCCGCTCTCAGGCGAACCGCGGCAACCCCGCCGCGAGCTGCGCGAACACCCGCTCGGCCGCCTCCACCGCATCGCCGCGCACCTGCTCCGCGCTCTCCCCCTCCGCGATCCGCCGCCAGTTGTCCAGAGCGAGAATCCGCTGTACGGCGATGATCTGCCCGGCGGCGACCCGCGCGTCCAGGTCTCCGCCGAGGGCCTCGCCGAGCGCGGCCTCGGACCGCTCCAGGTAGCCGTGCAGCCGTGCCGCCAGGGACGGGGTCCCGTAGAGCAGCCGGTGGAAGGCGAGGACGCCCGGGGCGTCGTTGAGTCCGGTGACCGGGTCGCACCGCTCCAGCCCGTCGAGGAAGTTCTGCCGCAGAGCCGCCAGCGGGGAGGGGCCGCGCGCCGCGACGCGGGCCGGCTCGTCCTCGTGGTCGGCGAACCGGTGCAGGACCAGGTCCTCCTTGGACGGGAAGTACCGGAAGAGGGTCGGCTTGGAGATCTCGGCGACGGCGGCGACCTCCGCGACGGACACCGCGTCGAACCCCTTCTCCAGGAAGAGCCCGATCGCGATGTCGGACACGGCCTGGTACATCCGCTGCTTCTTGCGCTCGCGCAGCCCGCTCTCACCCATGCCCCGAGCCTACGCACCGCATCGCGCCGCCCCTGCCACCCCTTGACCTCAACTCGACTTGAGGTCGAAGACTCCCCAACGACACCGTTCACGAACTTCGAACTTTGATCTCCGACGGAGTGATCCCATGCGTGCAGCACAGGTGAAGGAATTCGGCGGCCCCGAGGCCCTGGCCCCGGTCGAGGTACCGGACCTCCAGCCGGGACCGGGCGAGGTCCTGATCGACGTCGCATACGCCGACACGATCTTCGTCGAGACCCAGATCCGGGCGGGCTGGGGCCGCGACTTCTTCCCGGTGACACCGCCGTACGTCCCCGGGGGCGGCGTGTCGGGCGTGGTCGGCGCCCTCGGTCCGGACGTACCGGCCGAGTGGCTGGGCCGCCGTGTCACCGCGTTCGTGACCGGCAGCTACGCGGAGCGCGCCGTGGCCGCGACCTCGGCCCTCACGGTGGTCCCCGACGACCTCGACCTCCTCCCGGCCGCGGCCCTGGTCCACGACGGCGTCACCGCCACCGGCCTCCTCGAACTGACCGCGATCGGCCCCACCGACCGCGTCCTGGTCCTCGGCGCCTCCGGCGGCATGGGCACCCTGCTGATCCAACTTGCACACGCCCGCGGCGCACGGGTGGTGGGCGTGGCCCGGAGCGCCGAAAAGCTCGCCCTCATACGGGAGTTGGGCGCGGACGCGGCCGTCGACTCCACCTCACCCGACTGGCCGGACGCCGCCCGCGCGGCCCTCGGCGGCGCCGCCGACGTCGTCCTGGACGGAGTCGGCGGCCAACTCGGCGCAGCCGCCTTCCCGTTGACCTCCGACGGCGGCCGCTTCTCGGCCCACGGCGCCCCGTCCGGCGGCTTCTCCGCCGTGGACCCGGAGGAGGCCACCCGCCGGGGCATCACCCTCTACGGCATCGCGGACGTCCAGTTCGACCCGGCCGACCTGCGGCGCTACACGTCCGAGGCTTTGGCGGAGGCCGCGGCGGGGCGGTTGCGGCCGGTGATCGGCGAGGTGTTCCCGCTGGAGCGGGCGGGGGAAGCGCACGCGGCCATTGAAGGGCGGGGGGCGGTGGGGAAGGTGGTGTTGGAGGTGTGAGGGGACGGAACGAACCGGCATCGTCTGAAGGGCAGTACGCCGTAAGGGCGTTGGCGAACGGAGGCGGGACGGCCCGACTCAGGCCGCCGCCGAGCCGGCCGAACCGCCCGCCCCGGATCCGCCCGCACCGGATCCGGCCGTACTGCCGGCGCTGCCCGCACTGCCTGCACTGCCCGCCCCTGCCGATCCGTCCGGCCCGGCAGGCCCGGCAGGCCCGGCAGGCCCGGCAGGCCCGGCAGGCCGCCGCCAACTCGGCTTCAGCGACAGCTTCCACAGATCGTCGAGATGCTGGTTCCAGGTGGCGACCACGGCCCTGGCGTCATCCCCGGCCCCTCGGGACCAGACGCTGAGGTCGGTGCGGTAGCCCTTGGGGTCGTAGAACTCGGGGCCCGCACTGCGGAGCATGGTGCGCGCCGCCATGTTGTAGAGACCGTGGAGCACATGCTCCTGGTTGAAGACGCAGATCTTCTCCCTCGGTATGCCGGGATAGACGCGGTACTCGCACTCCGCGCTCACCCGCCCCAGGGCGTTGAGGCGCTCCTCGATCCCGGACAGCGTCTCGTCGTACTCCTTGCACTTCAGCTCCAGGCGGTTGCGGAAGTCCGGGTCGTCCACGGGCACGCCGTGCTCGCCGACGCGCGAGGGCACGGTCATCGGCAGTGCGAAGTCCGGGATCAGCACCCTGACCGAGACATGCCGGGTCGGTCCGGGATCCTCCAGGAGCCCTTCGAGACGGTGAAAGAGCTCGTTGCAGAGCGTCTCTCCCGTGTAGCCGAGGAAGGAGATCTCCACTTCCCGGGCGTGGAACGCCTCGTTCACGAAGCTGCCCAGTTCCCGGGACTCGACCTGGATGCGCGGTGGCAGCCGGATCGACACGGCCAGGTCCTTCACCGTGTCGTACAGCACGTAACCGACCAGACTGAGCAGGGCGCCACCGAGGAACGCCTTGTCCTGCAGGGCGTCTCCCACGGGCTTCACGAACTGGGCCGTCAGTCCGGTGACGAAGATCGCCATCAGCAGGAACCGCGTGAACGCCGGCTCGTAGCGGGACTGGAACCGCTTCAGTCGATCGCCCATCGTGTCGTCGACCGTCCTGCTCCCGCCACCGGACATCCGCAGACCCCTCCCCCAAGGCCAAGGCGCCCGGCGGTGGTTCAGCAGTCCGCGGGGACCCCGGCTGTCCATCGACCTCCATGGTCGCCGTGCGGCAGCGCACGGGCAAGATAGGGGTTCGCCGTCGACTTGCCCTTCAGCCCGAGTGCCGCCGTGGCCGAGGCCAGGGTCATCGCGTACGTGTCCACGGCGCGCCGGACGTTGGGGGCGTCCAGGCTGTCACCGGTCACCAGACGGTCGAGGTCGACGTAGGCCGAGCGGACCACCTCGATCCACCGGTAGACCTGCCAGTCGTCGCGCCAGCCCTTGGTGCAGTCCTCCGGCAGACGGGCGGCCCAACGGGCGAACAGGCGCTCGCGGATCTCAGGCCGTGTCGGGGTGAGGTGCATATGGCGGACCAGGTCGTACAGCGGGTCGCCGACCATCGCCATCTCCCAGTCGATGAGGGTCAGGCCGCCCTGTTCCCTGCGGACGAGGTTCCACGGGTTGAGGTCACCGTGCAGGAGCACCGGCCGACGGGGGGTCAGGATATGGCGGTCGAGGATCTCCCCCAGCCGGAAGCTGCTGGGCAGTCCCAGCTCCCGCGCCAAGTCACGTGTCCCGGTGGGAAGTTCATTCACCATGCGGACCAGCTCGTCCTGGAGCTCCCGGTGGAAGTCGAGTCCCCTGCCGGGACCCACTTTCTCGCAGTCCACTCTGGTCAGCGCGCACAGCTGGTCCACGAGATCGTCCGCCTCATGGGGCCGGAGGCCATCCGCGGGGTGATCAGGCGGGCTCCCGTCCGCGGGCCCTTCATAGGAGTGGATCGTGAACGGTTCCTGCAGGCCGCTGGTGCCCAGGGCCAGCACCCGGGGCGCCCGTACGGAAACGCCGGACCGCTCGATCGCCCGCAGCACCGCGTGCTCGTTGAGAAACCGGCGTTCCCGGGGGTTCACCGACCCCACCTTCCGGCGAACCATGACCGGGAAGTCGACTCCCTGCACCCGAACCGCCGTACTGAGGTGAGCCGTTCCCTTGAACACACGGTCCGCGGAAGCGGCGCCCTCCTCGAACAGCGCCCTGCTCACCGCCGACAAGGTGAACTCCGGATGCACAGGAACCCTGTAGTCGCGCTGCCAGACGATCTGCGACACGGACCTGCGCTGATTGCGCCGGCCTCCGTGTGACTCGTTCCACCGGTAGAGAATGCGCTCGATCTCGTTCTCGTCAGGCACGCTCTTGAGCTGCAACGGTTCCTCTGCCGCGATCAGCGCACGGAACACCGCCTGGGTCGCGGCATCAAGATCCCGCTGGCCGAAGGAGTCGCCGAGCGCGGTGGCGGCGCGCATCACATCCGGGTAGACGGACTGGGCACGCTCAAAGGCGACGTAGTGCTTCAGATCCCGGTCGAGTCCGTTGACGGCCTTGCTGCGGCGCTCGCCCATGACCTCGCGCCAGGCCGCGATCACCTCGGGCCACTGGTAGTCGGGGTACTGCATCCGCACCAGGTGCGTCGCGAGGTCGTGCAGCGGATCGCCGTAGGTGGCGAGTTCCCAGTCGACGCAGATCAGAGGCGGGTCACCGTGATACGAGACGATCACGTTGTCCCGGTGCAGATCGGTGTGGAGCAGGCTGAAGGGGCGGCTGATGAGCCTGGGCACCCGCTCCGCGAACCGCACCATCGCGTTCTCGGGGATGCCCAGCATCGCGAACAGCCCGCCGAACTCCGCCCAGTTGCGCTGCCTGATCTGTTCTTCGGCCGCGAACGCCAACGCACGCAGGAAAGCACTGCTGTCCCGGCTGGAGCGAGGCCAGGACATCGGTACGGGGGGCAGATCCTTCCTGCGCACCTCGGTCATGTCCGCGAGGAGGTGGGCGAGGGCGTGGATCAGATCGGGGTCCACCGGCTTGCCGCCGGGGCAGATACTGGACAGCGGCACACCCTCGACATAACTGAGGATGGTCATGTCCCGGCGCTTGACCAGGCATTGCGGGACATGCGGCAGCACGGCACGGATCGTGTTGAGGATCTCCGCCTCGTCCTGCCACGTCCTGATGACCACGGGCAGCGCCGACGGAATCCGCAGCCGCACGGTGACCGGCTGCCCGCTGTCGCCGCCCACCAGACGGGACTGGGCCTCGGTGAGCGGCCGCACCATGTAGTTCAGGTTGTGGTGCCCACGGCCGAACGACCCGAAGGCCCGGGCGTAGCGCACGAAGTCTGCGTACGCGCCGTCCACCCTTTCCAGAGCGGGCAAACCGGGCCTTGGTGGACCGCCCACGGGTCACTCCTGAATAACTGTGTGTCGCCGCTGATGTTCATGCGCCGCGAGAGAAGTGAGCACACCTTAGTGCCCGCCCACAGGTACGGCTGCGAGGACTCCGGCATTCGATACCGACTTGAGAGGGATACCACCCGTGAGCCTCACGCCGTTCGAAGTCCGCTGGATTCCGAGCGGGTTTCAGACCGGATCGGCGAGGAGTTCCCAGCAGGAGTCGAACCAGTCCTGCATGCTCCCCATGAACACGGAACCCGGGGCGTCCGGGTCGCCCTCGTCGTTGACGAAGCGGGTCAGCGCCGAGCCCAGGCCGAGGACGTCCAGGGCGGCGACCTCGGTGCCGTCGTCCAGCAGGATGGGGCGCTCGATCACTTTGTACGGGCCGAACAGGGCCTCGACCCCCGGACGCAGATACAGCTTGAACGTCGGGGTCAGCCGGACGTGCCGAATCTCCACGCTCGCATGGGGCACCAGACCTTCCGCCTGAAGGTCGCGCAGTGCGGTACGCAACGAGGTCGTGTGCCGGCGGGTGATGCCCCGCAGCCGCTCCTGCAACCGATTGGGCTGGTCGGGGTCCTGCCGCGGCCCCTCCTCACCGTTCGGCTGCTGCGCGCGGGGATACGGGTGATCGAACGACTCCGAGGGCAACAGCATGCGCAGCGTCACGCGTTGGGGCGCGATCTCGCCGAGGCGGATCCGCTCCGCCTGCAGCCGGATGTGGGCGTCCAGGGACTCGGACGTAAGAGTGAAGACGTCCAATTGGACGGTCGGCTGAGCGAAGGCTCGCGCGATGAAGGTGCCCAGGGCCGCCCGCACCCGAGGTGCCTCCGGCTCCGAGGCCCGCAGGTGAATGGGGCTCTTCACCACCCGCGATCCGCTGCCCTGACGGGACTTGATCCAGCCCTCGCTGTTCATCTCGCGCATGACGCGCTGCACGGTGTCGCGCGACACCCCCAACTCATCGGCGAGTTCACGTTGCGGTGGCAGTTGAGTGCCCTCCGCGTACGTGCCGTCGGCGATACGGGTGCGCAGCACATCCAGGACACGCTCGAACTCCGTGCCGCTGCCGCCACCGCCTCCGTCGCCGCGCTCTTCGCTCACATCGCGACCGTACCGCGCTCTGCCTTCGGGCAAACGCTTCCAGTCACATTGGTGGCTGGATCTGCCGGTCGGCACATCCATAAGCGGCCTGGAAGTTAAGGGATCTAGCAGGTAGGGCAGACCAACTTCAAGGCAATCAGTCCAATTGGACGGGTAGTTGATCGAATCACTGAAGTGGACAGGTGGGGGACATGGTTTTCTTTCAACTCTTAGGTGCGGCTGTCGAATTCTCAGCAACGCAATTGGTGCAGACGAGGCTCGGACTCGTGGGCCTGGTCCTGCTGACCCTGCTGCTGGTGGGCATCCGGGCGGGCCACCCTCGCCTGGTCGGCTGGACGGCCTTCGCGCTCCTGCTGCTGATCCTTCAGCTTCAGGCCTGACCCCGCAACACCCGCAACACCGGCTCCAACGACCCCACCACATCCTCGGCGCCCGCGTCCCGCAGCCACTTCTCCTTGTCGGCGTTACGCGCGTAGCCGAGGAACGGAACGCCGGCGCGCCGGGCCGCGGCCAGGTCCGAGGGGGCGTCGCCGATCATGAGGGCGGTGGAGGGGGCGGCGCCCAGGGCGTTCAGGGCGCGGTTGAGGCAGTGGGGGTGGGGCTTGAGGTGTTCCAGTTCCTGGGTGCGGCCGTAGATGTTGGGGGCGAAGCAGTCGGTGAGGCCGCGGGTCTCGAGGTAACGGGCAGCGGTGCCCGCCGAGTTGTTGGTGGCGATGGCCAGCCGGGCTCCGACGGCGCTCCAGGTCCGTATCAGCGGGTCCGCGTACGCGGTGGGCCAGGCGGAGGGCACCGCCTTCAGCTCCTGCTGGGTGAGCCGCTCCTCCAGCTCGGTCACCAGATCGCTGTGCGGATGGCGCCGGTTGACCGCGTACAGGACGGCCATCGGGTCCGGGTGGACGCGCTCCTCCTCGGTCAGCAGTCCGCGCAGTCCCTGCCGCCCGAGCCACTCCACCAGATCCTTCGCCACGTCCTCCGCCGAGTGCCCCGCGAACAACCGGCAGATCGGTCCGTCGAAGTCGAAGAGCACGAAGCGAGCGCGTTCGATCACTTTCCGCAGGTTCTCTGTCTCCGCTGCCACTTGTTCGGAAGCCACCTGTTCGGTCTGCGCCGTATCAGAAGTCACTAGGAGAGTGTCAGGTCAGTGGTGATGGTTTCCCAGAGGGCGTTGAACCACTTCTGAGATTCCTCCACAAACGCGGCGTCCCGCTGGCCGGCCCGCTTCTCGAAGGAGAACAGCAAGGACTTGCCGCCGAGCGCGTCGTACATCTCCAGCGTCCCGTCGCCCACCTCCTCCTCGCGCTTGGTGACCATGTAGTACGCGAAGAGGGCCTCCGCCTCGTTGAGCAGGTACAGCTTCATGGGCGGGGTGAACGGCAGCGCGCGGAACGTCACGCGGACGTCGATGCCGTGCGAGCGGCGCAGCGCCTGGAGGTTGTGGCGCAGGACGTGCCCCTGGGCGTTGCGCTGGTCGAGCCAGCGTTTGTGGACCGGGTCGCCCGCGCCGGTGGTGTCCACCGGTGCCGGGAAGGCGAGGTCGATCTCGCGGCTGGGCAGCAGGATGCGTACGTCGATCGAGTCGGGGCGGATCCGGCCCTCGTGGATCAGGCGGACCGGCTCGCCGAGGGCCAGCATCAGTGTCTCGGCGGTGAGGCAGGCGGCATCGACGCGGACGTCCGGGGACGCGAACGCCTCGGCCAGCCGGGGCGCCAGCGCGACCATCGTCGGCTGCGGTTCCCCCCGCGTCGGCGCCACCTCGGCGATGCGCGGCGGGCTTCCCTTGCTCACGTTGCTCAGCAGCCCGTCGTCCTGGAGGGCGCGCAGCGCCTGGCGGACGGTGCCGCGTTCCACGCCGAACTCGTCGGCCAGTTCGGCCTGGGTGGGCAGGCGGTCCCCCGCCCTGAGGTCCCCGGTCCGGATCCGGTCCCGCAGGACGTCGGCGATCTCCTGCGGCGAGAGCCTTCTGCTGCCGTTCACTGCAACGTTCTCCTGGGTCACGACCAAACGCTACAACTTCCATCCATCTATGGGGAGTTGCTTGAAAGTTGTTTATGACTGGTAGCCAAGTGGGGACAACTTAATCAGAGTTGGTTACCAACTTAGCCAAGTTGGCGGAAGTTTTGCCTCCGGAGGTACCACGCCACCCATGTAACAGAAGAAGCAGGAGGAACCACCATGCCCGTCATCGCCCTCCTCTCCGCCGTCTTCGTCGTCGGCTTCGAGCAGATCGTCCAATGGCAGTACGGGCCCTCGGGCATCGTCGGACTGCTGCTGCTCAGCATCGGCATCAAGGCCAAGAGCCCCGCGTGCAGCTCCATCGGGGCGGTCGTCCTCGCCCTGACGGTCACCGGCCCGACCCTGTGACCTGCACGGATCCACACGCCGCCGCACAACGACACGGTCGCACAACCGCCCGCACGCGCACGAACGGCCCGGGAGGCCTCAGCTCGTCAGGACAAGGTCCGAGCTGATGGTCTCCCACAGTGCGTTGAACCACAGATGGGACTGCTCGACGAACGTGGTGTCCCGCAGCCCGGTCCCCTGCGCGAAGGGGAACAGCATCGACTGCGTGCCCTCCGCGTCGTACATCTCCAGATACTCGTGGTCGATCTCCTCGCCCCGCCGCGTGAGCGTGTAGTACGCGAAGAGCGCCTCGGCCTCGCCCAGCAGGTACAACTTCACCGGCGGCGTGAACGGCAGCGCGCGGAACGTCACCCGTACGTCGACGCCGTGCGTGGAGCGCAGTGCCAGCAGGTTGTGCTGCAGGACCTGCCCCTGGGCGTTGCGCTGGGCCAGCCAGCGGCGCTGCAGCCGGTCGTCGTCGGTGTCGTCCACCCTCGCCGGGAAGGCGAGGTCGATGTCCCGGCTGGGCAGCAGCACCCGGACGTCGATCCTGGCCGGTTTTATTCGCCCCGAGTGGATCTGGCGCAACGGCTCACCCATCGCGAGCGTGAGCGAGACACACGTCAGGCACAGGGCGTCGATCTCCACATGAGGCTTCGCGAAGGCTGCGGTGATCCGCGGGCCGAGCGCCACCGTGGTGGGCTGCGGCGGGGCTTCCGGCCCGGTCAGGGCCCTTCCCCAGCTCTGCGCGACGGTCGCCGGGCTGCCCTTGGAGACGTTCACGAGCAGATGCTCCGACTGCAGGATGCGCAGCGCCTGGCGCACCGCGCCGCGCTCGACACCGAACTCGTCGGCCAGCTTGGCCTGCGTGGGCATGCGCTCGCCCGGCCGCAGCTGCCCGGACCTGATACGGCTGCGCAGCTCGTCGGCCACCTCGTGGTGCGACCGCGGCGGCCGTGGTGACCTGTTCCGCCCGTTGACGGCGGCATGTTCCGGCTCCACAACCAAACACTACAACTTCCCGCCATCTTTGGGGACTTGATGGATAGGTGGTTATGAGTCGTCCCAACGCGGAGATAAGTAAGAGTAAGTTGGTCGCCAACTTCAGCAACATGGTCAAACTTCAAAGGGGTTGGCCACCGTAGACAACTTTGTCGACCAGGTGAGCCAAGCCCCCAGCGGGGGCCCGCCTCCCCGTCCCGAAGGAGGGACCGCATGCCGCTCATCGCCATCGCCGTCGCAGCCCTCGCCATTGGGTTCGAGCAGCTCATCCAGTGGAAGTACGGGCCGATGGGCATCATCGCGTTCGTCGCGCTGTCCATCGGACTCAAGGCCAAGAACACCGTGATCAGCGGCATCGGGGCTGTGATCCTCGTGATGCTGCTCGCCCAGTCCGGCTGACCGGGCACCGCCTGGCAGTCCGGCTGGCCGGGCTCCCCTCCGGAGGGGAGCCGGGAGCTCGGCCAGTCCGCACCACCGCACAACAACTTCATCGCTACGGATACGGCACCACCCACCCGCACGGAGGGAGCACCGCTCAGGAGAGTTCAGGAGATCAGAAGATGTCCGGGCACCAAGGCCGCCTGGACGTGCGCAGCAGGGCGTCGGCAACGGAGGCGGCGCCCGCTCGTTCTTCCCGCACCCGGCCGAGCGCCGCAAGCCGCACCGCCGACTCGTCGCCCAGCCACAGCGCCGCCAACTCGCCGACATCGAGGCTGAGTTCGGCGGCGTCCTGCGTGTTCGGCACACACCGGGCACCGTCCGGCCCCGCCGCGTCGAGCCGGTACCGCCCGGCGGACAGCCCGTCCCGGTCGGTCACCTCCAGGACGAGACTCCCCGACCCCTCGTACGTACGCGCTTCCATCGCCCGTACGACGTCCAGGATCCGCACCCACAGCCAGTCCGCCTGCGAGGTGATCCGGGCGGCGCGCGGATCGGGCAGGAGGTGCGGCAGCAGATCGTCGGGTGCGCGCCGGCCCGACTTGAGGCGGACGATCCAGTCGATCGAGCACAGGTACTGCCACAGGGCCCGCTCGGCAGCAGGGGTCACCGCGATGAGCCCCTTCACGGTCGCCGTGTTCAACGGCTGCTTGGCGTCGCCCCAGTTGTCGTCGCACGTGTACGCGACCAGGCCGTCCACCTCGCCGCCCGCCGAGCGGTACACCGCGTAGAAGGGCTCCGCCCACGGGGCGCGGTCCAGCCTCAGCGCACCCGTGCTGACCTGCCACCAGCGCTCGTCCCGGCTGACCACGCCCGGCTGCGCGCTCCGCAGCCGCTCGTGCAGTTCGGGGCCGACCTTGCGGACGTCCGCGGCGTCCACGAGGTCGACACGGCCGCCGTCCGCGGGGCCCGACCAACGGGGATCCAGGCCCGTACGCGGTACGTCGACGGTCCACTCCGTGGCGTGTGTGACGGGGCCGAAGCCGAAGCGGCCGTAGATCGGGTACTCGGCGGCGATCAGCGTCGCGACGACGTCGCCGCGTGCCTTCGCCGCGGCCAGGTCCTGGCCCATCATGCGGCTGAGGAGGCCACGGCGGCGGTGCGTGGCGGTGACCGTGACGTTCGAGATGGCGTCCGCGGGGACGGGGCGGCCACCGACCGCGGTGAGCTCCTGCGGGAACGAACGGAAGGTCGCCACGCAGCGGGTGCCGTCGAAGGCGCCGAGGGTCCGTGACGGCAGGATGTACGAACTCCGGTCCTCGACCTCCCGGTCCGACACCGTGGGGGGCCTCAGGAACCCGGTGTTCAGCGCTCTGATCCAGTCCGGGATCTCGGCCTCGGTGATCGGGCGTACGTCGATGTCCTTGACGTCCTCGCGGCGGCTCATGGGACCACGCTAGGCGTACGGGGCCGGGGGCGTCGCGGGGTTTTCCCCGCCTCAGAACGCCGCCCTGATCTCCCCCACCTCAAGCGCCCCGCCCATCAACGGCGCCCGTCCGATGCGCGTCACCACCGGTGCCTGCACGCCCAGCAGGGCGAGGCCGCGGGCCAGTACGGGGCCCAGGGCCCGTCCCGCGCCGTCGTCGATCTTGAAGGCGAGGGCGCGGCCGTCGGGGAGGGCGACGGCCTGGACGGCCTCCGCGCCCATCTTGGACAGGGCGCCCGGCACCTCGTGCATGAGCCAGGTGTCGGGGCGCCGGGTGCCCGCGACGTACTCGGGGTGGGTGCGCATCGCGTCGGCGACGCGGCGCTCGGCGGAGCCGTCCTCGGCCAGGACGAAGGAGCGGAAGGCGCGGGCCAGGCCCGTCAGGGTGATCGCCATCAGCGGGGCGCCGCAGCCGTCCGTACCGACCGCCGCGACCTGCTCCCCCGACGCCTCCTCGACCACGGTGCGGATCAGCTGCTGGAGCGGGTGCCCGGGGTCGAGGTAGGAGTCCAGCGGCCATCCCCGCTGCGCGCACACCGCGAGCATCGCCGTGTGCTTGCCGGAGCAGTTCATGGTCACCCGGTCGCGGACACCGCCCGCGGCGAGGTACGTCTCGGTCTCCACCGGGTCCAGCGGCAGGTCGGGCGGGCACTGGAGCTGCGCGGCCGTCAGCCCGTGCTCGGTCAGCATCTTCTGGACGAGGTCGCGGTGGAAGGTCTCACCGGAGTGGCTGGCGGCGGCGAGGGCCAGCCGCTCCCCGCTCAGCTCCAGCCCGGCCCGCAGGATGCCCGCCGCCTGCATGGGCTTGTTGGAGGAGCGCGGGAACACCGGTGCGCTCACGTCCCCGAGCGCCAGCTCGACCGATCCGTCGGCGGCCAGCAGCACCAGGCTGCCCCGGTGACGGCCCTCGACGAAGCCGGACCGTACGACCTCGGCAAGAACGGGTGCCGCGGCGGGCACGGGGGATATGACGGGGTCAGCGAGGGCGGCGGACATCGGCGGTGGCCTTCCGGGACGAGGCGGTGCGGGAACGCGGGCGGGTGACGACCACCCCCACTCCCGACTTCGCCGAGCGGCGGGGGACCCCCGTCCGCGGCGACTGACCGAAACCGCCATCCGGAAGGCGCCCCGGTCGGGGCCCCGGATCACGCCGGCCGTCGGGCACCCGGGATCACCGGGGGCCACCACGTCACATGAGGAGGTCGTCCACTTGTGCTTCCCCTTCACGGTACCTGCGCGCGATCTCCGCGCTGCAATCGTCGGCCGTGCGCTGCAGCACCTGCCGCCTGCGGGACACCTGCTGCTCGTAGCGGACCAGTCGCCCCATCCCGGCGCCGAGCTCGTCGTCCGTACGCGCCTCCAGGTCCGACAGCTCGACCTCGCCGAGCATGTCCGCGGCCAGCCGCCGGTACTCCTCGCCGTACGGAGTGCCCACCGTCACATGGCGGGCCGACGAGCGGTGCCGGGCCGGCGCGTCCGTGAGGATCTCCGAAAGCCGCTCCATGACCCCGGCAGGCGCCGCCAGGCCGCCGCGGCGCGCCAGCTCGGCCCGCAGGATGTCGATGCGCCCCTGGAGGAGCCGTCGCACGTAGCTGAGGTCGGCCTCGTCGCGCTGGGCGTCGCGGCGCAGCGTGCGCAGCTCGGCCAGCCGCAGCACGGCGAGGTCGTGGAGAGGCGGCTGCGGCGCGAGCAGCGTGCTGTCGGTGCGCTGCGCCGGCGGCCGGATCACGACGCCGCCCGGCCGCCCGCCGGTGCCCGCGGCGCCCCCGTTCCGCTCCCGTGGAGTCGCCCGGGTCAGTGACACGGTCCCGGGCGGCTGCTGCCCGTACCTCGGTGTGCTCATGTGCCTCTACCGTCCCCTCGACCGGCGCGGTCCACCCCGCGGATGCACCGCAACACCCCGCATCGTGCCACCCCAAGTGGTCGCTATGTGACCGAGTGCCCCCGATCGGCCCCAGATGGGGGGTTCGAGACCCCGGAAATCACGCGAAGGGCCCGCACGGCGGGTGGACCGGACGGGCACGGCATGATGGTCGTCATGCGTGCGGTGGTGCAGAGAGTGGACGGCGCGAGCGTCGTCGTCGAAGGCGAGACGGTCGGCGAGATCGACGGCGAGGGCCTGTGCGTCCTCGTCGGGGTGACGCACGAGGACACCAAGGAGAAGGCGGCCCAACTGGCCCGCAAGCTCTGGTCGATCCGCATGCTGAGCGACGAGAGGTCGTGCAGCGACATCGACGCCCCGCTGCTGGTCATCAGCCAGTTCACCCTCTACGGTGACGCCCGCAAGGGCCGCCGCCCCACGTGGAACGCGGCGGCTCCCGGCGATGTCGCCGAGCCCCTCGTCGACGAGGTGGTCGCCCAACTCCGCTCACTGGGCGCGACGGTGGCGACGGGCCGGTTCGGCGCGCAGATGCGCGTCTCGCTGACGAACGACGGCCCGTTCACGGTCCTGCTGGAGATGTGAGCCCCGAGCCACTGAGCCGCTGAGCCGCTGAGCCCTAGGGCTCGACCACCGTCTCCTGCGCGGCGGCCGTCGTGTCGGCCAGCAGCGGCGCGTCCACGGGCACGTTCCGCTTGACCAGGGCCAGCGCGATCGGGCCGAGTTCGTGGTGGCGTACGGACGTGGTGATGAAGCCGATCTTCCGGCCGTCGGGTCCCTCGTCCGCGCGGCGCAGTTCCGTGCCGTGCGGCGGGAGATGGACCTCGCTGCCGTCCAGGTGGAGGAAGACGAGGCGACGCGGCGGCTTGCCGAGGTTCTGCACGCGGGCGACGGTCTCCTGCCCGCGGTAGCAGCCCTTCTGGAGGTGAACGGCCGTGCCGATCCAGCCCAGTTCGTGCGGGATGGTGCGGTGGTCGGTCTCGAAGCCGAGGCGCGGCTGGTGGTTCTCGACGCGCAGCGCCTCGTGGGCGAGGAGCCCGGCCGCGGGACCGGCCTTCTGCGCGTACGACTCCAGGTCCGCGCGGGGCAGGAACAGATCACGCCCGTACGCCGTCTCGCGTACGACGGCGCCGTCCGGGACATCGGCGATCGAACCGGCCGGCAGGTGCACCACCGCGAACTCGTCGGTCCGGTCGGCGACTTCGACGCGGTAGAAGAACTTCATCGACTCCAGGTAGGCGATCAGCGCGTCCTGGGTGCCGGGTTCGGTGTGCATCCACACCGTGGCGCCGTCGTCGACGAGGTACAGGGCGTGCTCGATGTGGCCGTGCGCGGAGAGGATCAGCGCCTCGGTGGCGCGGCCCGCCGGGAGATCGGTGACGTGCTGGGTGAGCAGCAGGTGCAGCCAGCTCAGCCGGTCGTCGCCGGTGACGGTGAGGACCCCGCGATGCGAGAGGTCCACGAATCCGGTTCCGTCGGCGAGGGCACGCTGTTCGCGGAACAGGTCGCCGTAGTGGGCGGCGACGCCTTCGTCCACGCCCTCGGCGGGGACGGCGCCGGGCAGGGACAGCAGGGGGCTCTTCATGTGCCTAAGCCTACGACTCGGTAGTTGAATTCTTCAGCGAGCTCTTGCGCGTGCAGTCCTTGCACCGCCCGAAGATCGCGAAGTGCTTCATGTCGGTGTCGAAGCCGAACGACTCGCGCAGCCGTGCCCGGAAGTCGTCGGCGACCTCGACGTCGGCCTCGATGACGTTGGTGCAGTCCCGGCACACCAGGTGGATGTGGTGGTGCCGGTCGGCCAGGTGGTACGTCGGCGCCCCGTGCCCGAGGTGGGCATGGCTGACCAGGCCGAGCTCCTCCAGGAGCTCCAGCGTCCGGTAGACCGTCGAGATGTTCACGCCCGACGCCGTCTTGCGCACTTCGACCAGGATGTCGTCCGGGGTCGCGTGCTCCAGCGTGTCCACGGCTTCGAGCACAAGCTGCCGCTGCGGAGTCAGCCGGTAACCGCGCTGCCGCAGATCACTCTTCCAGTCGGTGCTCACCACGCCGCCCAGTCTAGGACCCCAGGATCTGTCGCACGCGCGTGACGACGTTCTCCAGGTCGAAAGGCTTGGGGAGGAGGACGACCGGGACGTCGTGGCCGTCCTCGCGCAGGATGCGGACCACCTGGCGGCTGTCGAGGTCCGGGAGCCGCATGTCCAGGACGACGACGTCCGGGGCCCGGCTGTAGACGGTGTTCAGCGCGGCGACCCCGCCGGCGACGGTGATGACCTCGAAGCCGGCCAGGCCGAAGGTCTGTGCGAGCAGCTCGCGGACGGCGGGCTCGTCGTCGACGACGAGGACGCTGGCGGCGGAAACGCGTGTGGGACCGGTCACTCCAGCAGAGTTACCGGCCCCACATCAAAGGAGCGTGAACGTTCGCTTGATACGGCTTGAGAGATGCCGTACGCGAACGGCGGGCGTCCGGGGTGCGCGTCCTACTTGAAGAACGCGATCCCGTCGTCCGGCATGTCGTCGGGCAGGTCCTTGGCCCAGCGCTCGACATCCTCCGGGGTGACGACCTTCTTCAGGTGCGCCGACATGTAGGGGCGCAGCTCGACCTCGGGGGTCTGCTTCTCGCCGACCCACATGAGGTCGCTCTTCACGTACCCGTAAAGCCGCTTGCCACCGGTGTACGGGCCCGAGGCCGCCGTGCGTGCGACGGCGTCCGTGACCAGGTCGATCTGCGGCTTCTTGTCCGCCAGGTCGCCGTACCAGATCTCCACGACACCGTCGTCGCGGGTCATGACGACCTCGACCTTGCGGTTGTCGTCGATGCGCCAGAAGCCGGACTCGGTCTCCAGCGGGCTGACCTTGTTCCCCTCGGCGTCGAGCACCCAGGTACGCGAGTGGTACTCCAGGAAGTCCCGGCCGTCGTGGCTGAAGGTGACCTCCTGACCGAAGTTGCACTTCTCGGAACCCGGGAAGTCGTGCACGCCGGCACCGGCCCAGTCGCCGAGCAGGAAGGCCAGGGGGACCAGGCCCTTGTGGAGGTCGGACGGGATCTCGATCATGAGGTCGGCAGTTCCTTGATGGGGGTCAGCGCTGGCCCTGGTACAGCTTCTTCACGGTCAGACCGGCGAAGGCGAGAACGCCGACGCAGACCAGGACCAGCAGGGTTTCGAAGAAGATCTCCACGGGTGCTCCTCGGATGAGCGGGTGCGCGTATGTACACAGGACCGAGCCCCAATCCTAGTCGCCCGGGGCCCGGCCCTCTCCATGAGGTACGCCATGCAGGCTCAGCTCAGCAGCTGGCTCTGCAGCACCACCGTCTGCTGGAACGGCACGGCCTGCGCGGTGCCCTTGCGGGACTGCACGATCAGGGCGAGGGTGTCGCCGGCCGTGAGATACGCCTGCCGCTCGTTCGTGGCTCCGTACGGCTTCGCCTCGGCGTACACGTAGTGCTGCACGTCCTCGATCGTCGCCTTCTCCGGGAAGCCCTCGTCGGTGTGCACCTCGGCGGCGCCCCGCACCATGTACCGCGGACTGTCGAAGCCGAACACGTCCTCCTGGATGCTGTCCACGACGGCCGCCGTATTGAACTGGAGCAGATAGATCCGCGTGTGCGTGCCGTCCCCGGTGGTCCAGCCGCGCGCCGCGACGTGCCGCAGGCCGTTGTCGGTCAGCAACCCGCCGAGTTCCTCGCGGTCGTCCGACACCGGGTACTCCGCCAGGAAGTCCTTCGTCCGCAGCCAGCCGTCCTCGCCGCGCAGCGCCTTGTCGGCCTTGGCGCCCTTGGGCGCGGGCAGGACGAGTTTCCGCAGGTCCGCGTAGTGGGCACCCGCCACGTTCTCGTCGGCGAAGGGACCGGGGCTGCCGGCGGGCAGCGGCGGCTTGCTGATCGTCGGGTAGTCCCAGCGCCCGTCCGACTCGGTCGCCAGACCGGGTACGTCCGTCCGCTCCATCCGCGTGATGCCATACGCGGCCGACGTACCGACTGCCCCGAAGACCACGACGGCGGCGGTCCACCGCAGGACGGCACGCAGGACCCGGCGGTCCTTCCTGACCTTGACGGGAGCCACGTCCGCGAGCTGCGCGTCGGGAGCCACCACCACTGTCTGCGGGTGCTGCTCGGCCTGTTCCATCTGCTCGGTCATACCGCCTCCCCGGGTTCTGCGATGCGGTCGAGCTGTTCGCGCAGCAGCGTCGCGACGAGAGTGGTGTCCATCGACTTGACCGCATGCGCGGTGAGGCTGACCAGCACGTCGCCCTGGTAGGCGGAGCAGACCATCGTGTCGAGCTTCTCGCCCGCGATCTTGGGCGGCAGGAAGCAGTGGGCGTTCTTGTAGCCCTTGATCTCCGGGCCCTTGCGGAAGATCTTGAGGGCGCTGAGAAACTCGTTCTGGAACTTCACGCTGTCCCGTATGGCTGCCTTGTTCTCCATCTGGGAGAGCACGATGCTCACAGTGGGGGGATCGATGTTTATCGAGTCGTAGTAGCTGCGCATCGCCATGCCCTTGATGCGCTCCTTGTCGATCTCCTTCTCCAGCTGCCGCCGCGTGGAGCGGGGCAGGTCGCGCAGCGACTCCTTGCGCAGGGCGGTGGCCTGACGTCCGCTCAACTCGGCGTCGGAGCCGAACTCGGCGATGTCCGGGCCCCGGTTCCAGCCGTCGGGACCGAACGGCACGAGCATGCCTGCCAGTCCGGAGCCCTCCTTCACCTTCACGACGCCGTGCTCGGCCGCGGGGAGGCGCCAACGCGGCGCGCCCGCGTCACGGTCGGCATCCTGGACGGTCACGACGGTGTAGCCGACGCCGCCGATGACGGCTCCCAGCAGGAGGACGGCACCGGCGACGGCGGCGACACTGCCGGGCCGCAGGCGCTTCTTCTTCGGTGCCTGCTCGGGATCCTGTACAGGGGCCTGCACCGGCGGTTCCTGAACAGGGGCCTGCACCGGCGGTTCCTGAACAGGGGTTTCCTGTACGGGCTCCACGGGTGTCGTCGGTTCCATGGGCGCGGTCGGGTTCTCGTTCACAGCCGCCCCATCTGCCGCTCGGCCAGGTCCATGATCGTCTTCTTGGGGATCGGCTTGCTGTCGTAGACCCAGATCTCCATGGCGATGTCGCCGCGGTAGGCGTGCGCTTCGGCCTCGTACAGCGGCAGATAGCCCGGCCTGGTGTCGGGGTCGGCGTGGACGTACGCCATGCCGTCCCCCGTGCCGGGGATGGACCAGCTGTCGGTGCCGCTGTCCTTCTCCGCCCAGAAGAGCGAGTTGTCGAACTCGTCGGAGGCGCCGATGCCCTCCTCCTGGCGGTACTGCACGAGACGGATCTCGACGCTGTACGTGCTCCCCCTCTGCCAGCCGGTGACGGCGGCCCGGCGGAACTCGTCCTGGACGAGGTTCTTGAAGCCGACGTCCGGCTTCTTGAACGACTCCGAGTAGTCGGCCACGTCCATCCAGCCGTCCTTGCCCGTGAGGTACTTGGACGCCTGCGTCCCCTTCGGCCGCTTGACCAGCAGCCTGCGCAGGTCGCCGTCGACCTTCACCTTGCGGTCCTGCGCGGCCGACAGCGGCTCGGGGCCGTCGCCCTTGGCCTGCTTGACCACGGGCTGCGAGAGGTACGGCAGCTCGGTGGGCTCGCGGTCGGCCTGGACGAGATAGCCGGCGCACGTGCCGGCGACGAGCCCCAGCACGGCGGCGGTGGCGATCAGCAGCGTCGTACGGCCGCGCCGGCGGACCCGCGGAGCACCTGCCGCGACTTCGGCCACCCCGGAGGCCTCCGACGCCTCGGGTCTTTCCGTGACTTCCGCGACTTCCTGTACTTCTGGCACTTCTGGCACTTCCAAGACGTCCCCCCACAGAACGTGAAGCGCGGATTCCGTATTCGCGCGCACAGGAGACTCACGGGTGACACACGGGGTTGCGCGCGCGTTGGTTACGATTCGGACTACCGTTCGGGGCATACGATTCGGGCATGGCGAAGAAGCTCGTGATCAAGGTGACGGCGGGGGCCGACGCCCCCGAGAGGTGCTCCCAGGCGTTCACGGTCGCGGCGGTCGCCGTGGCCAGCGGTGTCGACGTCTCCCTCTGGCTGACCGGCGAGTCCGCCTGGTTCGCGCTGCCGGGCCGCGCCGCCGAGTTCGAGCTGCCGCACGCGGCCCCGCTCCCCGACCTGATCGATTCGGTCCTGGCCGCCGGCCGCGTCACCCTGTGCACGCAGTGCGCGGCCCGCCGCGACATCACGGAGAAGGACGTCCTCGACGGCGTACGCATCGCGGGCGCGCAGGTGTTCGTCCAGGAGGCGATGGCGGACGAGACGCAGGCACTCGTCTACTGATCTCGTCCACTGGTACCGAGCCCCGGCCGGACGACGGCCCGGTCACCGGCTCAGACCTACTGGCGGCGCTTCTTCCCGTCCAGCTCGTCCCACCAGTCGTCGGACTTCGGGTCGCCGGACGGGTCGTCCCACCAGCGGTCCTCGGGGCCGCGCCGGTTGGCGACCATCGCGGCGAGCGGCGGAATCACCATCGCCACCACGCACATCCCGACGGCCGCCGGAATCGACCAGAGGCGCACGACTCCCCAGGCCAGGACGAAGAGCCCGATGCACGTCCCCATCATGGCGAAGTAAACGTGTCGCCTTCGCGCGTACATACGTCCAGCGTATGCCGGACGCAGCCGAAGGGCCGCACCCCGATCCGGTAAGCGTCCAACCCCCGGGGGTGCGGCCCTTCGGCCGTTCATGACGTACGGCCGTCACACCGTACGAACTGCCGTCAGACGGCGATGGCGACCTCCGCGAGGCCGCCCGTCTGGGCGACGACCGTACGGTCCGCGGTGCCGCCGGGGACCAGCGCCCGGACGGTCCAGGTTCCTTCGGCCGCGTAGAAGCGGAACTGACCCGTCGCGGAGGTGGGGACCTCCGCGGTGAACTCGCCGGTCGAGTCCAGGAGACGGACGTAGCCCGTCACGGGCTCGCCGTCGCGGGTCACCTGACCCTGGATCGTGGTCTCACCGGGCTTGATCGTCGAGGCGTCGGGGCCGCCGGCCTTCGCTCCACACATGTTCGTTTCCGTCCTTCAGGCCTTGACTACGAGGATTACTTGTTGGCGCCGAGCTCGATCGGGACGCCGACCAGGGAGCCGTACTCGGTCCAGGAGCCGTCGTAGTTCTTGACGTTCTCCACACCGAGCAGCTCGTGCAGCACGAACCAGGTGAGCGCGGAACGCTCACCGATACGGCAGTAGGCGATGGTGTCCTTGGCGAGGTCGACCTGCTCCTCGGCGTAGAGCTCCTTGAGCTCGTCGTCCGACTTGAAGGTGCCGTCGTCGTTGGCGTTCTTCGACCACGGGATGTTGCGGGCGGACGGGACGTGGCCCGGACGCTGCGACTGCTCCTGCGGAAGGTGCGCCGGGGCGAGCAGCTTGCCGCTGAACTCGTCGGGCGAACGGACGTCGACCAGGTTCTGCGAGCCGATCGCGGCGACGACGTCGTCACGGAAGGCGCGGATCGCGGTGTTCTGCGCCTTCGCCTTGTAGTCGGTGGCGGGGCGGGTGGGCACCTCGGCGACCAGGTCGCGGGAGTCCAGCTCCCACTTCTTGCGGCCGCCGTCGAGGAGCTTGACGTTCTCGTGGCCGTACAGCTTGAAGTACCAGTAGGCGTACGACGCGAACCAGTTGTTGTTGCCGCCGTAGAGGACGACGAGGGTGTCGTTGCCGATGCCCTTGGCCGAGAGGAGCTTCTCGAAGCCCTCCTGGTCGATGAAGTCACGGCGGACCGGGTCCTGGAGGTCCTTCGTCCAGTCGATCCGGATCGCGTTGGTGATGTGGTTCTTCTCGTAGGCGGACGTGTCCTCGTCGACCTCGACGATGGCCACGCTCGGGTCATCCAGGTGCTCCTGGACCCAGTCGGCGTCTACCAGGACGTCGCTGCGGCTCATGCTCGTTCTCCTCCGGGGCAGTTGCGGCGGGGTGGTGCGTCAGAGAGGGGTGCGCGCTCGGGCCTGGAAGCGGCGTACGCGGCGCACGAGGGCCCTGGCAAGAGGGCCGGGGAACGCGGAAGTCGGCGCTTCCGCTCAGAAGGAGCGACAGAGCATGGCGGCGACGCGGCACAGGTCTACTGCCCGCCGCTTCGTGAGATCCGCCTGTCGCTTCATGTCGTCGATCGTAGGGACGCACAGGCGGACATGTCACCGGCGTGTCGCATGGTGAGACGCGATCGTCCGCAATGTGAGACCAGTGAGGGGTCGACGCCGCTCCCGCAGGGGTTCCGGGCCCTTGTATCCGTCGTCACACCTGCCGGACGGACGGGGGCGTCTCGCCTTTCGGACGCCTGTCCGCCCACGGAGGGGTCCTACCCGACCAGCTTGACGTCCGAACCCTTCACCGTGATCTCGACACCGTTGGGGGCCGCCTCGACCTTGTCGAGCTGGATGCCGCCGGGCAGTTGGTCGATCTTCTGCTGGAAGTCGGTGATCGCGCGGATCTTGCCCTCGGCGAGCTCGACGCCCAGCCTGGGCAGGGAGTCGGCGTGCACCTTGACCGTTTCGCCCTCGACGCTGACCGAGCTGAGCACGGAGACCGGCTGGGGCAGCTTCGTGCCGAGCACGGTCGCCTCGACCTTGACCTTGATCTTGCCGTTGCCGCCGTCCGAGAGGCCCACCACCTCGGCGGTGACCCCGGGGCCGACCGCGACGGGCCCGGACTTGGCCGCCTTCAGCAACTCGTCGTACGCGATGCTCGCGGTGCCGCTGGCGCTGTTGGCGGTGGCGGAGCTGTAGTCGCCGTCGAAGACCACGCCGTGCATCTCGGCGCTCAGGTCGTCGATGCGGATCTTGGCCGTGGCGGCACTGGTGCTGCCCGTCACCGCCTCGTAGCTCTTGATGCCTATCTTCACGTCGTCGAGCTCGCCGCCGGCCACCTGGGTGAGGAACGGGAAGCCGTCGATGGACACGTCGGGGGTGCTGGACAGACCCTCGGTGGTCCTGATCCGGTCCGCGGCCTTGTCCTCGGCGAAGCCGACCGCCACCCGGTCCGCGATCACGAACAGACCGCCCAGGATGACGACGACGATCAGAAGTATTCGCAGTGCGCGCATGCTCGGTGTTCCCCCACCTCGGCCGGATCTCACGTCCTGACGACCCGAGTGGCCGTCTCGCGCGAGACTAACCCTGGCCGAGGCCTTGGCCGGAGGGTTACCCGGAGTTGTCGATCACCTGTGACAGGCGGCCGTCGACCCGTCGAGCCCCTCCGGCCGGACTACCCGAGCGCCCTGCCCAGTACGTAGATGGCCGGAGCCGCCGCGGCCAGCGGCAGCGCCACCCCCGCCGTGAAGTGCACGAAACGGGACGGGTAGTCGTAGCTGGCGACCCGGTGGCCGACCAGCGCGCAGACGCCCGCGCCGAGGCCCAGGAAGGCTCCCTGGGTGCCGAGGTCCGTCATCCCGCCCACGGCGATACCGGCGCCCGAGGCGGCCAGCAGGGCGACGACCACCGAGGCCGGCGTGGGCAGCGGCAGCGCGCGGGCGAGGACCGCGACGGCGACCGCGGCCGCGCCGACCGAGACGGCGTCGGGGTCGGCGGCGAGGTGCCCGGCCGCGACGATCGCCAGCGCCGCCGAGGCGACGGTCGCCATCAGGCCGGACATCCGGGTGTCGGGGTCGGCGTGGCTGCGCAGTTGCAGGACGAGGGTGAGCAGGACCCACACGCCGAGGGTGCCGAGGATCGCGGCGGGCGCGTGTTCGCGGCCCGCGGCGAGCAGCGCGACGTCCGCCGTGAGCGCGCCCGCGAAGGCCAGCGCGATGCCCTGCCGGGCGGGCCACATCCCGTTCAGCCGGAACCAGCCCGCGGCCGTCACGGCCTGCAGCAGCACCAGCGGTACGGCGAGCGCGTACTCCCCGACCGGGGCCGCCACCGCGAGCAGCAGCCCGAGGACGGCGGTCAGGGCGGCGGGCTGGATCCCGGGCTCGATGATCGGCGACCGGCCCTCGGCACGGGCGCGCTGGGCGTCGGTGACACGGGTGTTGCCGGTGGTGGTGGCGGGGCCGTAGCCGGGGTCGGCGCCCTCTTCGGCGGCGGCACCGGAGTGAACGCCGGGCGTCGTGCCGCCGGGGCGGGCGGAGTGCGCGTGGGCGAAGCCGTCGGCGCCCGGTGCCTGGTGGGCGGCCTGGGCGTGCTCGGGCGTCCACTGCGGCGTCGGCGCCTCCGGCGGGAGGGAGTGCGCGGCCGCGCCGTAGGGCTCGGCGTATCCCTGCGGAGGCAGGTACGCCGTGTCCGCGGCGGCCGGGGGCTGCTGCGCCTGGGTCTGCGTCTCCCAGGTCTGCCCCTCCCACTGCTGTGTGTACTGGTGCTGCTGCGAGGGGTCGTCGTATCCCTGCTGCTGCCCGGGCCACCCGGGCTCCTGCGGCGGCTGGTACGGCTGCTGCTGCTGTTGCCCCTGCTGCGGGTGCGGCTGCGGCTGATACGGCTGCTGGTGCTGCGGGTGCTGGTACGGGTCGTAGCCCTCGTACCCACCGGGTCCACCGGACCCTTCGTACCCGCCGGCCCCGTCGTACCCCTCGTACCCGTCGTACGGCTGTTGGTTGCTCATCGTCTCGCTCACCCTCCTGCGAACGGCGGGAGCACCTCGACCGTGCCGCCCTCGGCCAGCCGTACCGTCTCATGTCCGCGGGTCCCCACGGGGTCACCGTCGATGAGGAACGAGCATCGCAGCAGGACACGGACGAGTTCGCCGGGGTGTCGCTCGCGGGCGGTGTCGAGCGCCTCGGCGAGCGTGCCCGCGTCGTACGGCTCCTCGGCGACGCCTGCCGCGGCCTTGGCGGCGGCCCAGTAGCGCACTGTGCCCTTGGCCATCTCATTCCTCATTCAGTGGTTGCTGTGAACACCGCCAGGCTAGCTCTCGTCGGTGCCGGCCCGGCCCGCGTGGGCGGCGGCCCAGTCGCCGATGCGGGTGAGCAGTCCGTCGTCCGCCGCGTGCTCGGCGTGCCCCATGCCGTGCTCCAGCCAGAGTTCGGCGTGCCCGTCGGCCGCGGCGGCCAGCATCCGCGGGTGGTCGACGGGGAAGTAGCCGTCCCGGTCGCCGTGAACGACGAGGAGCGGGGTCGGGGCGATGCGGGGGACGGACTCGACGGGTGAGAGCGGCACCGGGTCCCACTCCTGGTGGTGGATGCGGGTGCGCAGGCCGTAGCGGCCGACGGCGCGGCCGACCGGGCGGGTTACCAGCCAGTGCAGGCGCCGCATAGGGGCGGTGCCCCGGTAGTACCAGCGGGCGGGAGCGCTCACCGAAACCACCGCGTCCGTACGCGCCTCCGTGCGCCCCGCGTGCTCCTGCCCCGCCGAGCCGTACAGGGCGGCATGGCGCAGCACCACGGAGCCGCCCATGGAGAAGCCGACGGTCGCCACGCGCGTGTGCCCGAGTTCGCGGGCCCAGGCCACGGCGGCCGCCAGGTCGAGGACCTCCCGGTCGCCCACCGTCGAGTGGCCGCCGGAGGCCCCGTGACCGCGGAAGGAGAATGTGACCACCGCCGCAAACTGCGCGAACGCCTGTGCGGCACGGCGTACGTGCGGACGTTCGAGGTCGCCGGTGAATCCGTGCGCCACGACGATCGCGAGGTCTTGGGAGGGCCCGGTTCCGGGGTCGTACGCCGCATCGATGGTGACGCCGTCCACCGTCCGAAGAAACGTCCGAGCAGGGGCTCCGCGGCCCGTCTCAGTAGGTGGACCATTGGAAGATCGCGTCGTTTGACCTGCCGGACCTGAGCTCATGTGGGCTATTCTGCTGGGCAGAGGACTCGGGCAGCGTAGCCCCCGGGTCCTTTTGTGCTTTCTGAAGCGTTGTATACGAAGCGGGAAACCGCAGGTGTACGAAGGTGGGGAATGCATGGCGGCTCCCAAGGCGCGCGGGAACCGCAGTACGAAGCAGTGCCGCAAACGTCCTCGCAGGGACCGAGGAGGAGACGACGTTATGGGCGAGCGAACCGTGCACGATCTCAGGACGACCCGGGCAGGTGGGGCGCGATGAGCTCTCTGCTGCTCCTTACGAATGCCCTTCAGCCGTCGACGGAGGTGCTTCCCGCCCTCGGCCTGCTGCTGCACAACGTGCGCGTCGCCCCGGCGGAGGGCCCCGCACTCGTCGACACCCCCGGTGCCGACGTCATCCTCATCGACGGCCGCCGCGACCTCCCGCAGGTGCGCAGCCTCTGCCAGCTGCTGCGGTCCACCGGGCCCGGCTGTCCGCTCATCCTCGTGGTCACCGAGGGCGGCCTCGCGGCCGTCACCGCCGACTGGGGCATCGACGACGTACTCCTCGACACGGCAGGTCCGGCCGAGGTGGAGGCCCGGCTGCGCCTCGCCATGGGCCGCCAGCAGATCGTCAACGACGACTCCCCCATGGAGATCCGCAACGGCGACCTGTCGGTCGACGAGGCGACGTACAGCGCGAAGCTCAAGGGCCGGGTCCTCGACCTGACCTTCAAGGAGTTCGAACTCCTGAAGTACCTCGCCCAGCACCCGGGCCGCGTCTTCACGCGCGCCCAGCTGCTCCAGGAGGTCTGGGGCTACGACTACTTCGGCGGCACCCGCACGGTCGACGTCCACGTACGGCGGCTGCGCGCGAAGCTCGGACCCGAGCACGAGTCGCTCATCGGAACCGTCCGGAACGTCGGTTATCGATTCGTTACGCCGGAGAAGGTGGACCGCGCCTCGGACGAGGCGAAGGCCAAGGCGGCCCAGCCAAAGCCGGATGATGCGGACGAGACGGCGCACCTGGACGCCGTGGAGGCCGTCGAGGTCACCGCGGAGCCTTAGGAAGCCTGCTGTACGCCCTGCCCAGGGGCGGTCCATCCGCGTAGACTCCGCGCGTGGCCAAGGTGACTCGGGATGACGTAGCGCGACTGGCAGGGACGTCGACTGCCGTCGTCAGCTATGTCATCAACAACGGACCCCGGCCGGTTGCCCCGGCCACGCGCGAGCGCGTTCTCGCCGCGATCAAGGAGCTGGCGTACCGGCCCGACCGGGTTGCCCAGGCCATGGCCTCGCGCAAGACCGAGCTCATAGGCCTGATCGTGCCGGACGCACGCCAGCCCTTCTTCGGGGAGATGGCGCACGCGGTCGAACAGGCCGCCGCCGAGCGCGGAAAAATGGTGCTGGTAGGCAACTCGGACTACATCGCGGAGCGCGAGGTCCACTATCTGCGGGCCTTCCTCGGGATGCGGGTCTCCGGACTGATCCTGGTCAGCCACGCACTGAATGACAACGCTGCCGCGGAGATCGAGGCCTGGGACGCCCGGGTCGTGCTGCTGCACGAACGGCCCGAGGCGATCGACGACGTCGCGGTCGTCACGGACGACATCGGCGGCGCCCAGCTCGCCACCCGCCACCTCATCGAGCACGGTCACGAGTACGTGGCCTGTCTCGGCGGTACGGCAGATACGCCGTCCGTCGGCGACCCCGTCTCCGACCACGTCGAGGGCTGGCGGCGCGCGATGCAGGAGGCCGGGATCCCCACCGAGGGCCGCCTCTTCGAAGCCCCGTACAACCGCTACGACGCCTACCAGGTGGGCCTCCAGCTGCTGGCCGGGCCCGACCGCCCGCCGGCCATCTTCTGCTCCACCGACGACCAGGCCATCGGCGTGCTGCGGGCCGCCCGCGAGCTGCGCATCGACGTCCCGGGCGAGCTGGCGGTCGCCGGCTTCGACGACGTCAAGGAAGCCGCGCTCACCGACCCGCCGCTGACCACGGTCGGCACGGATCGCTCCGGGATGGCCCGCGCGGCCGTCGACCTCGTCCTCGACGACGGCCTGCGGGTCGCCGGGTCGCGGCGCGAGCGGCTGAAGCAGTTCCCGTCCCGGCTCGTGGTGCGCCGGTCCTGCGGCTGCGGCTGAGCCGGACACCCCTGCCTCCCGGGCTCCTGCGCCTTTATATCGGGCATACGAGCTTCTGTCGGGCTTCTCAGGGGGCACTCAGGGAGCTCTCATGATCGGGCGACAAGCTCTGTTCCATGACCGAGAGCTTCCGCCGCAGCGGCGAGTACGAGAACCCCCAGGGTCCCGACCAGCAGTCGGCGTACCCCCAGCAGCAGCACGCCTCTTCCCCCGTGAACCCCGAGTGGCCGCCCCCGCCGGCGTACGAGCCGGCCCAGCCGGGGACCGCCGAGACCCAGGTGCAGCCGCAGGTCCAGCCCCAGGTGCAGCCCCAGCCCCAGGCTTCGGCCGACGGCGGTTACGGCGGCGGGCACGACGGCGGCGGTACGGCCCTTCTCGGCGCACCCCCCGTCCCCATGGCCCCCGCCCCGGCTCCGGCCCCGGCTCCGAAGAAGCGCGCCAAGGGTCCGCTCGCCCTGCTCGCCGCCGTCGCGATCGCGGCCGCCGCGGTGGGTGGCGGTACCGCGTACGCCTTCCAGGAGCTGACCGGCAAGGACACCGTCTCCTCCAGCTCCACCAGCACGAACGTGATCCCCTCCAGCGCCAAGGGCACGGTGTCCGGCGTCGCCAAGGCGGTCACCCCGAGCATCGTCGAGATCAGCGCGGCCTCGAACTCCGGCTCCTCGACCGGAGCCGGCGTGATCATCACGACCGGCGGCGAGATCATCACCAACAACCACGTCATCTCGGGTGCCTCCTCGATCAAGGTGCAGCTGAGCAACGGCAAGTCGTACACCGCGAAGGTCGTCGGCACCGACAGCAAGAAGGACCTCGCGCTCATCAAGCTGGAGGACGCGCCGTCCGGCCTCACCGCCGCCACGCTCGGCAACTCCGACGGCGTACAGGTCGGCGACCAGGTCGTCGCGATCGGCTCCCCCGAGGGCCTGACCGGCACCGTCACCAGCGGCATCGTCTCGGCGCTGAACCGCGACGTGACCGTCTCGACCGACGAGAGCCAGGGCCAGGAGCAGCAACAGCAGGGCGGCGGCAACGGCCAGTGGCCCTTCTCGTTCGGCGGTCAGCAGTTCAACGGCGACACGGGTTCGTCGACGACGACGTACAAGGCGCTCCAGACGGACGCGTCCCTCAACCCCGGCAACTCCGGCGGCGCCCTCATCGACATGAACGGCAACATCGTCGGCATCAACTCCGCGATGTACTCGGCCGCTTCGGACTCCTCGTCGTCCTCGTCGAGCGCGGGCAGTGTCGGCCTCGGCTTCGCCATCCCGATCAACACGGTCAAGGCCGACCTGGCCACGCTGCGGGCCGGCGGCTCGGACAGCTGACCCTGCTCGCCCCACCCCTCTGCGACCTCTGGAGGTCGACATGACCGAGACAGTGAAGATGATCAAGAGCGTCACTCACACCGTCGTCGTCGGCAGCGACCCCGCCGGGTTCGGCCTGGCTCTCGCCGTGGCCCGCGAGCTGCACGCGCCGGTGGCGCGGGCGCCCGAGGTGGCGACCTCCGCCGCGGGCGCCCGGCCCGCCCTCAGGGCCTCGGCCCGCCGCCGTACCGTACGCGGCTGATCCTTTACCGGACCGCCCGCTGACGTGCGAGGCTGATGGCACCCGACCCCGCCCCACCGCATCCGAGGAATCCGAGCCCATGAGCCCCGCCGAAGGCGACCGTGAACCCCAGCGCATCCTGATCGTGGACGACGAGCCGGCGGTGCGCGAAGCGCTCCAGCGCAGCCTCGCCTTCGAGGGGTACGGCACCGAGGTCGCCGTGGACGGCGCGGACGCACTGGAGAAGGCGACCGCCTACCAGCCCGACCTGGTCGTGCTGGACGTGCAGATGCCGAGGATGGACGGCCTGACCGCCGCCCGCCGCATGCGTGGCGCGGGCACCACGACGCCGATCCTCATGCTCACCGCCCGCGACACGGTCGGCGACCGCGTCACCGGCCTGGACGCGGGCGCCGACGACTACCTCGTCAAGCCGTTCGAACTGGACGAACTCTTCGCCCGGGTCCGGGCCCTGCTGCGGCGCAGCTCGTACGCCTCCTCGGCGGGCGCCGCCCCGGACGACGACGCCCTCACCTTCGGCGACCTCCGCATGGACCTCTCGACCCGCGAGGTCACGCGCGGCGGCCGCGCCGTCGAACTGACCCGCACCGAGTTCACCCTGCTGGAGATGTTCCTCGCCCACCCGCGCCAGGTCCTCACGCGGGAACAGATCCTGAAGGCGGTCTGGGGCTTCGACTTCGAGCCTTCGTCCAACTCGCTCGACGTGTACGTCATGTACCTGCGCCGCAAGACCGAGGCGGGCGGCGAGCCCCGTCTCGTCCACACCGTGCGGGGCGTGGGCTACGTGCTCCGATCGGGCGGCGCGGAGTGAACAAGGTGGTACGCCGCTTCCGCTCCCTGCCGATCCGGTCACGACTGGCGATGCTGGTGGCGGCGGCGGTGGCGTTCGGGGTGGCGGCGGTTTCGGTCACTTGTTGGTTCATCGTCCAGAAGAAGCTGTACGACGAGGTCGACGGCCAGCTCAAGAGCCAGGCGACGCGCCCGCAGCAGCGCAGCGTCATGGACGCCATCAACAACTGCAACCAGGCCGGCTCGTCGACGACGAACGAGAACAGCTTCCACCCGCCCTCCGAGTACTACTTCCAGCTGGTCAGGGACAACGGCAAGTCCTGTCTGCCCTCGGACTCCCCCGGCACGGTGAAGGTCACTGGTTCCGACACCGAAGTGGCCAAGAACCCGACCGAGGGCATCATTCACAACGGGACCGACACCGACGGAAAGTCCGTGCGGGTGTATACCGTGCCCCTGGTCATCATCGACGACGGTGGAAACCGATCGGTGTTTCAGGGCGCCGCCCTCATGTACGCCCTGCCGCTCAAAGGCACGGAGTCCACTCTCAACGAACTCGCCCTCGTCCTTCTCGCCGTCTCCGGCATCGGAGTCGTGGGCGCCGGAGCCGCAGGCCTCTGGGTCGCCCGCGCAGGCCTACGCCCCGTCGACAAACTCACCGACGCCGTGGAGCACGTGGCCCGCACCGAGGACTTGACGATCCGCATCCCCGTGGAAGAGGACAGCGAGGACGAGATCGCGCGCCTCTCGCGTTCCTTCAACTCGATGACCTCGGCCCTCGCCTCCTCCCGCGAGCTGCAACAGCAGCTGATCGCGGACGCGGGCCACGAACTCCGCACCCCCCTCACCTCCCTCCGCACGAACATCGAGCTGCTCACCCGCAGCGAGGAGACCGGCCGCCCCATCCCCGAGGCGGACCGCAAGGCGCTGCTCGCCTCCGTGAAGGCGCAGATGACCGAACTGGCCGCGCTGATCGGTGACTTGCAGACGCTGTCGCGGTCGGACGCGGGCCAGCAGGCGAACACCGTCCAGGTGGTCGCCCTCCAGGACACGGTCGAGGCGGCGCTGCGCCGAGCGCGACTGCGCGGGCCGGAGCTGTCGATCTCGGCGGATGTGCAGCCCTGGTATGTCCGGGCGGAGCCCACCGCGTTGGAGCGGGCGATCGTGAACATCCTGGACAACGCGGTGAAGTTCAGCCCCGAGGGCGGCACGATCGACGTCGTGCTCAAGGACGGCGAACTGACCGTCCGCGACCACGGCCCCGGCATCGACGCCGAGGAACTCCCGCACGTCTTCGACCGCTTCTGGCGCTCCCCGAGCGCCCGCGCCCTCCCCGGCTCGGGCCTCGGCCTGTCGATCGTGGCCCGTACGGTGCAGCAGTCGGGCGGTGAAGTGTCCCTGACCCCCGCCGAGGGCGGCGGCACGGTGGCGACGGTGCGCCTGCCGGGGGCGGCTACGCCTCCGCCGGAGACGCTCTGACCGCGGCTCCGCGGACAGTCGCCTTCGCGCCCGCAAGCCCGGCCGGCGAGGCGAGCCGCGTGTACACCCCTGCCCGCGCCATCAGCTCCTCGTGCGTACCCGCCTCCACCAGCCGGCCGTCGTCGACGACGAGGATGCGGTCCGCGTCGGGGGCGAGGCTCAGGTCGTGCGTGATCATGATCGTTGTGCGGCCCGCCATCAGGCGGCGCAGGGGCTGGAGCACCCGTCGGGCGGCGATCGCGTCGAGGCCGGCGGTCGGTTCGTCGAGGACGAGGACGGGGGCGCGGCGGAGCATGGCGCGGGCGATGGCGATGCGCTGGAGCTGGCCGCCGGAGAGGGCGGCCGTGCCGGGGGCGATCTCGGTGTCGTAGCCGTCCGGGAGAGCGGCGACGAAGTCGTGCGCCGCCGCCTCCCTGGCCGCCCTCACGATGTCGTCGTCGCTCGCCCCCGGCCGCCCGCACTCGATGTTCTCGCGGATCGAGCCGTGCAGGATCAGCGTCTCCTGGGGCAGCAGGGCCACGTTCTCGCGCAGGAACTCCAGGGGTACGTCGGTCAGCGGGACGCCGTCGAGGGAGATCACTCCCGCCGAGGGGTCGTAGAAGCGCGTGAGGAGTTTGGAGAGGGTGGACTTGCCGGCGCCGCTCGCGCCCGTGACCAGGACCAGTTCGCCCGGGCCCGCCGTGAACGTCACGTCGCGCAGGGACTCCTTCGCCGCGCCCGGGTAGCGGAACGACGTGCCGTGGAAGCCGACCCAGCCGCGGACGGGCCACGGGCGGACCGGTTCGGCGGGGTCGCTCACCGCGGGCTCGGTGTCGAGGATCTCCTGGAGGCGTTCCGCGCCGGCCGTGGCTGCGGTGAGGGTGAGGCCGAGTTGGCCGAGGTTGCGGATCGGCGGGTAGAGGTAGCCGAGGAAGGCGGCGAAGGCCAGCAACTGGCCCAGCGACATGCGCCCTTGGGAGATCTCCCAGGCACCGAGACCGATGACGGCGAGGACGCACAGCGTCTCGACGACCTCGACGAACTGCTCGTACATCTCGCTCGCGCGCGCCCCGCGCACGGACGCCCGCATCCACGCGCGTGCCTCGCGGTCGAGCCTCCTCTCCTCCGCCCGCCGGCGGTTGTACGCCTGGGTCAGCACCACATTGCCGAGGGACTCCTCGACGACCGAGGTGATCGCGCCGTCGGCGGCCCGCTCGTCCTGGGACGCCTTCCTGATACGGCCGGAGAAGCGACGGGCCGCGAGGAGGAAGAGGGGCGCGAGGAGGAACGTGACGAGGGCCAGGTCCCAGCGGAGCCAGAGCGCGGCGGCGGAGTAGAAGACCGCCGAGAAGAGCGCGGAGACCGTCCCCACCACTCCCGACACGACCATCTGCTCGATGGCCTCGACGTCACCGGTCAGACGCTCCACCAGATCACCCTGGCGGTGCTTCTGGAAGAAGTCGGGTGGCAGGTCCTGCACATGGCGGAACACGCCCGCGCGCAGCCGGAGTACGAATCTCTCCGCGGTCCATACGGCAAGGGAGTTGCCGAAAAAGCCGACGAGCGCGCCGAGTACGGCGACACCCAGCCAGGCCCCGGCCGGACCCCAGAACGCGGAGACCGAACCGGCCTTCAACGCATGGTCGGTGAGCTCCGCGAAGAGCAGGATCGACGCGGTCTCGGCGAGCGCGGCCACGATCACGCAGCCGATGATCAGCGCGAGCCATTTACGGTCGCCGCGCGTGAGCGGCCAGAAGCGCGTGAACGCCCCTTTCACTTCCTGCATTCCCTGTTCCTGCCTTCCCCGTTTTCCCTTTCCGGTCCCGAACACGCCCGAGGCGGGCCCCCGCGTCGGAACGCCGGGGCCCGCCTCGAAGGGGGTGTCAGCAGCCCTTGCCGCCACCCTTGCCGCCGACCGGGCGGCGGTTGGTGCGCTGCGCGGCCGGGGCGGCCTTCTTCGGCGCGGCCTTCTTCGGCGCGGGGGCGGCCTTGCGGTGGCTCTTGACGGGGGCGACCTTGTGGAAGCTCATGGGGTTCTCCTTCTTCCTTCGGGTGAATTCCCTTTGCCGTTCGCGCTGTTCGCTTTCGACATGGAAAACACTACGGGAGCCTGGAGCAGGGAGTCACCAATTCCCCTTAGACCTGAATGAATTGCGACTGAGATCAATTTTCAGGCGACTCGGGGAACCGACTCCCACTTCACACAGGGTTTATTACAGGCCTCACTTGGAATTTACCGAGCCAATTGCCAGGGAAGACCCCGTCACCCGCACCCGGATCCCGTCCTTCTGCACCCGCACATCCCGCAGGCGCACCTCCCCGTCCGCCGGATGCGGGAGACGGAAGCCGAGGGAGAGCTGGTCGACGAGGACCGGGCGGGTGAGCCGGGACAGGCCGTCGAGGAGGGCCGGGTCGAGGCCGAGGCGCTTCAGCAGCAGTGGGTGGCCGACGGCCACGTCGACGAGGTTGAGGCGCATCGCCTGGCGGACGAACCGTGCCGAACCCGTGAGCCGCGCGAGCTTGGTGTCGTCGCGCAGCGCCTCACGCACCGCCGTGTCCGGAACCCCCAGGCGGTGCACGACCGCCGGGACGGAGAGCAGGGCCCTCGCCTTGCCGGTCTCCTTGCCGAGGCGCGCGGCCGAGCGGGATGTCAGGTGCAGACCCTCGGAGGCGCGGACGCCGGGGCGGTATGTCGCCAGGTCACCTATGTCCAGGCGCATTCCGCCGATCTGCGTCGAGATGCCGCGCTCGCCGTCACGGCGGATGCGGGCGTCGGCGCGCAGCCGCAGGTCATGGCCCGCCACCGGCAGCCTGCCGCGCGCCCGGACCTGATCGCCGCCGTGGCCCGTGAACGTCACCTGGGACGCGCCGAGTTCACGGTTGAGGTCGGCGAAGGAGAGCAGCACCTCGCCGTGCAGTTCGGGGATCCGGGCGCCGCGCACGGTGGTGGGCCCGTCGGCGTCGAGCCGTACGTCCGTCGCGGTCGCCGTCACCCTGGCGAGGGTGACCCGGTCGGCGGCCACGTCCGGCACGGTGACCTTCACGCGGTCGAGCCGGTCGTCGGCCAGCTGGGTGAGGAACGGGAAGCCCCCGATCTCCACCTCGGGCGCGGCGCTCAGGTCCAGTTCGCCCTGGAGTCTGTCGGCGGCCTTCCGCTCGGCGTACAGCAGTGCCCAGCGGTCGGCGAGGGTGAGGAAGGCGGCGAGGACGAGGACACCGATCACGGCCTTGAGCGCGAGGGGCAGTCCGGCGAACCGTTTTCGGCGCCGCCGGGAGCCGCGCCGGTGCTGGGGCGGAGCCCATTCCTCCTCGGGCTCCGCCTCCTCCTGGAGGAACTCCTCCAGTGGCCCTTGGTCGAGGGCGCCCAACTCTTCGTAGGCATTCGGATAGGGATGCACTGGTATGCGGTGGGGGGTGCGCATCGTCTCACCCGACCATGCGTACCCCCCCTGCCCGCAACCGCTACAGCCCGTATGCGATCTAGGTCACTAGCAACTGCCCACTGCCGTATGCCTACTTCACGACCGTGATCCGGTCGGCCGTCGGCACCGGATACGGCGTCGTGGCCGAGGAGTTGGCCTTCAGGTAGGCCTCGAAGGCGGCCAGGTCGTCGCCGCCGACGACGACGTTCGCGCCCTTGCCGAGTTCGGTGAAGCCGTCGCCGCCGCCCGCGAGGAAGGAGTTCATCGCGACGCGGTAGGTGGCGGCCGGGTCGATGGCGACGCCGTTGAGCTTCACGGAGTCGGCGACGACGCGCGCGGCGCCCGTCTTGGTCAGGTCCAGGGTGTACGTGAGTCCGCGGGAGATCTGCAGGATCTTCGGCGCGGCGTCGTTGCCACCGCTGACCTGCTGCTGGAGCGCGGTGACCACCTGAGCGCCGGTGAGATCAACCAGGTTCACGGTGTTGGCGAACGGCTGGACCGTGTACGCCTCGCCGTAGGTCACCACGCCGTCGCCCTCGCCGCCGCTCGACGTGTAGGTGAGGCCGGCGCGGATGCCGCCCGGGTTCATCACCGCCAGGTCGGCCGACGGGTCGACGGACTTGGCGTACGCGAGCTGCGCGTCGGCGATCAGGTCGCCGAGCGGGGACTCGTTGCCGATGTTGCCGATCTCGCCCGCGATGTAGCCGATGGGGCGGGAGGCGACCGGCGCGGAGAGGGTCTTCCACTTGGTGATCAGGTTCGTCATGTCGGCGGCCTTGGCCACGTCACGGGTGACGACGTGGTTCGCGGACTTCACGGCCGTACGGGCGATGTCGCCGGTCCGGCGGTCGTACGTCAGCGTCGTGTCGGTGTAGAGACGGCCGAAGGACGCGGCCGAGGTGACCATGCGGGGCTTGCCCGACGGGTCGGGGATCGTGCAGGCGTACGCCTGGTGGGTGTGGCCGGTGACCAGCGCGTCCACGGCGGGCGTCACGTTCTTGGCGATGTCGACGATCGGGCCGGAGATGCCGTCACCGGCGCCGGGGCTGTCGCAGTCGTAGTTGTAGGCGCTCGACGCGGGCGCGCCGCCCTCGTGGATCAGCGCGACGATCGACTTCACGCCCTGCTTCTGCAGCACCTTGGCGTACTTGTTGATCGTCTCGACCTCGTCGCCGAACTTCAGGCCCTTGACGCCGTCGGCGGACACGATGTTGGGCGTGCCCTCCAGCGTGACGCCGATGAATCCGACCTTGACGCCGTTCTTCTTCCACACCCAGTAGGGCTTGAGGATCGGCTTGCCGGTCTTCTCGTTGGTCACGTTCGCGGCGAGGTAGGGGAAGTTGGCGCCCTCGAACTTCTCGCTGTTGTTGTAACAGCCGTCCGTGGGGTGGCATCCGCCGTTCTGCAGGCGGGCCAGTTCCTTGGCGCCCTCGTCGAACTCGTGGTTGCCGACGGAGGTGACGTCGAGGCGGAGCTTGTTCAGCGCCTCGATCGTCGGCTCGTCGTGGAAGAGGCCGGAGATGAGCGGCGAGGCGCCGACCATGTCGCCGGCGGCGGCCGTGATCGAGTACGGGTTGCCCTTGCGGGCGGTCCGCAGGTGCGTGGCGAGGTACTCGACGCCGCCCGCGTCGATCGTCTTGGTCGTGCCGTCCGCTTCCTTCTCCGTCACACGGCCCGAGGAGCCGGTCGGGGGCTCCAGGTTGCCGTGCAGGTCGTTGAAGGACAGCAGCTGTACGTCCTGGTAGCGGCCGCTGCCGGGGTGGTGGGCCGGGGTCACGCTCCGGCTCTGGCCTGCGCTTGCCGGCATCGCGGCGGCCAGTGCGCCCACGGTGGCCAGGCCTGCGGCCGCGGCGAGTATCCGGTACGTGCGTCTGGGTCGTGGCGTGGACGCCATGTTCCCCCCTGGGAGTCGTGAGGCGGCTGTGGCTCCCGCGCAGCCTAGATTCAACGCGCGTAGCGCAACAGAGCCTTGACGTTACGGACTGGTTGCCGTCACCTGACAAACCCCGCGCACCCGGCGTTGTTGCCGGCCGGGGGTGGGTCTCGCAGCCCGGCGCTCACGGGGCGCCGCTGCGCCCACCCGTGCCGCCCCTGGCGGCACGATTGCCCGCAGTGACGAGGCTCCGCCGGCCCCCGGCGACAGGCGCCCCCGCCAACTCCCTTGTCCAGAAATCGCCGAGCCGTACCCTCGTATCCATGACCAGCAACGACACCGCATCGGCTGCCCTTTCCCGCTCCATCGAGACGTACTCGGAGCTCCCCGCAGAGCTGGCCGAGGCCGTGCTCGTGCTGCTCGACGAGGCCGCCCGGGCCGACGGCCGGCAGTCGGTGTCCGAGCAGGGGCGGCTGCAGCTGAAGGGCGGCGCGCGCGGCGGCGTACGGCATCTGCTGCTGAGCGTCGGCGGTGTACTGGCCGGATACGCGCAGCTGGAGGACACCGACCCGGTGGAGGCACCGGCCGCCGAGCTGGTCGTCCACCCCTCCTACCGAGGGCACGGCCACGGCCGGGCCCTCGGCGCGGCCCTCCTCGCGGAGTCGGGCAAGCGCCTGCGCGTATGGGCGCACGGCGGCCACTCCGCCGCACGGCACCTCGCGCAGGTCCTCGGCCTGACCCTGTTCCGCGAACTGCGCCAGATGCGCCGTCCGTTGACGGACCTGGACCTGCCCGAGCCGACCCTCCCGGACGATGTGAGCGTCCGTACGTTCGTGCCGGGCCGGGACGACACGGACTGGCTCACCGTGAACGCGGAGGCGTTCGCACACCACCCCGAGCAGGGCTCCCTCACTCAGCGCGACCTGGACGACCGCAAGGCGCAGCCGTGGTTCGACCCGGCCGGGTTCTTCCTCGCCTTCCGCGGCGACACACTCGTCGGCTTCCACTGGACGAAGGTCCACGCGCAGGAGCAGCTCGGCGAGGTGTACGTCCTCGGCGTCCGCCCCGGCACCCAGGGCGGCGGCCTCGGCAAGGCCCTGACGACGATCGGCCTGCGCCACCTCGCCGCCCAGGGCCTGCCCACCGCGATGCTCTATGTCGACGCCGACAACAAGGCGGCGGTGACGGTGTACGAGCGCCTCGGCTTCGTCACGCACGAGACGGACCTGATGTACCGCACGGAGTCGTGAACGAACCTCAGCGCCCGGCCGGCGAAACCCGACGCACCCAACCCCCCACCCGAGCCGGAACCCGCCCCCGTACAGGTTCCATGACCAGGTAAGCCCACGCCGGCACGGCCGCAGCAAGCGCACCCGCCCACCGCGCATGGGCGGCGTCCCAGTGCACGGAGCCCACCTGCACCAGCAGCGGCCACCGGTCGGGCAGCAGCAGCGGCACGGCCACCGCGAAGGCAAGGAACCCGGCCGCGACGACGGTCCCCGGCTCGGCCCCGCCGGACAGCCGCACGGCGGCGGCCGCGCCGGCCAGGACGAGCGCGGCGACGGCGGCGGCCTCCAGGGTGGCGCCGCCCACCGGGGGCCGCGCCCCCTCCGGTACGAGGAGCAGCGCGGCCGTCCACCAGAGCGCGGCGAGCGGAAGGACGAGGGCCAGCCGCAGCCCGGCGCGCAGCGGCCGGCGGGCGGGCACCGCTTCGGTGGTGTGCCGGGCCGGGTCGTCGAGCAGGAACGCCAGCCCGAGGGCGAAGGCGAGCGCGGCGGCCCGCAGCAGGTTGAGGTTGAGCCGGGGGTCCTGCCCACCGGAGGCCATCCGGGTGCTCCAGGCGGCCAGCAGTCCCGTGCCGGCGCCCGCGGCGAGGGCCCGCCACGGCAGGGTGCGTGCCACGGGCCGCAGCAGGGCCCGGGCCATGGCGGCTACTTCTCGCACCATTCACCGTCCCCGCTGCCCTTGGGCGCGGCGGGCACGCCCAGCAGTTCGGCCACCCGTGCCATGGACGTCTTGGGAGAGGTGAGCTCGGTCCAGTGGGCCTTCACGCGGGCGGTCACGCCGTAGCGGGGCATGTTCAGCAACTCCCTGACGATCCGGGTCTGTTCGGTGCTCATGATGAGCGGCGCCGTGGGGGCGAGGACGAGGCTGGAGCCGGTGACGTTGTCCTCGAGACGGACGTTGCGCAGGGCGGCCATCGGGTCGGGGTCGGCGCCGAGTGCCAGCCACATGATGGTCACCACGCGGCCGTCGCACACCGTGCCGCCGGACCGCTCGTCGCCGCCCACCAGGACACCGGCGAGGCCGACGGCGAACTCGGGGACGCGGTTGCCGCCCCAGCGGGTGCCGACGGTGACCTGGCCGCGCCCGGTGAGCGGATCCATCGAGGCGCCGCCCTCCAGCCCCTGACGGGCGTCGACACGCTGCCGTACGGTCAGCCGTTCGCCGCCGGCGGCGCCGCCCGCGAGGGACTGGACGCGCTTGACCACGGCGGCCCAGTCCTCGCTGCGGCCTGCCCACTCGGGGTAGGCGCAGTACGTCGTTGTGCCGATCTCCCGGCAGGACTGGACCTTCTCCGGGTGGAGGTACGCCTTGGCGCGGGCCGCGGTCAGTGCGGCCGAGTCCCCCGGGGACTGCCCGGCGATCCCTGCGACGGTGGCGGCGAGGGCGACGGCGGTGGCCGCCTTGACCAGCCGTGTCCGGCCACCGGCGCGCAGTACCGCCGCGCCGAGGACGAGCGCGACGAGCCCCGCCAGATACAGCGCGTGCCAGGCGGCCGGGCGGCCCATCAGGTCGGAGGGGAAGGCGTCGGGGCCGGTCTCGTCGACGACCGGGGACAGCCAGCGCAGCCAGTGGGCGTCGGTGACGAGCTGGGGCACGACGGCCGTGGCGACGAAGCCGGCGATCACGAAGAGCGGTCCGCCCAGCACCGACGGGATCAGGCGGGCGAGCAGCACGCCGAGAACACCGGCCAGCAGGACCGTCAGCGGGCTCACGACGAGTTCGAGGACCGAGCCGTGGCCGACCGCGCCCGGCTTCAGCGCCGCCCAGGTGAAGTCGAGGGTGACGGTCAGCGCGACGGCGGCGGCCAGGGGTACGGCCGACAGCGCGTGTGCGACCGTACGCCGCCACGGGTCCATGACGAGCGTCTCGAAGTGCCGGTCGGTGTCGCGGCGGCGGGAGAGCAGCGTGGCCCGGTTGACGCCGGTGAGCACGAAGACGGAGACGAGCAGGGCGCCGTTCTGGGTGGCCCGGTCGACGTCCTGGAGGGCCGGGTAGTCGTTCATGCCCTCGTGCTTGAAGAACAGCTTCCAGCAGGTGGCGCCGAAGTAGAGCAGGAAGAAGACGAACACCGGTGCCTGGAGCAGCAGTTGGCGCGCCTCGAACCGGGCGAGGACGAGGACGGCCGCCCCGCGGTTGCGGCGGCCCGGCAGCGGCTCCACCCCCGTGGGTGCCGCTGCCACGCCCGCGCCCTCGCCCGCCCCGGCCCCCGCACCCGTACTCATACGCGTACTCGTGCTCATCAGGCAGCCACCTCCGCCGTGCTCTCCCCGTCGAGGGTGAGCAAGTAGCCGTCCTCCAGGGTGGGTTCGAGCAGGTCGGCGCCCTTGGGCGGGTCGCCGACGTTACGGAAGGTGCCGGCGCCCGTACGCCATCCGGCGCGCGCCCCGGGGTCGCGTTCGGTGCTGCTCCACACTCGTCCGGCCGCGCGGGCGGTCAGCTCGGCGGGGGTGCCCTCGAAGCGGACGCGGCCCTGCGCCATGACGACGACGCGGTGGCAGAGCATCGCGACGTCCTCCGTCTGGTGGGTGGAGAGCAGGACGGTGCGCCCCTCGCCCGCCTGGGCGATCAACTCCCGGAAGCGCATGCGCTGTTCGGGGTCGAGGCCGACGGTCGGCTCGTCGAGGACGAGGAAGCCGGGGTCGCCGACGAGCGCGGCGGCCAGCGCGACCCGCTGCCGCATCCCGCCGGACAGCTTCTTGATGCGCTTGCCGCGTACGCCGGACAGGTCGACGGAGTCGAGTACGCCGCTCACCGCCCGGTGCCGGGCCCTGCGGTCGGTCATCTCCTTCAGGATCGCGACGTAGTCGACGAACTCGAAGGGCGTGAAGTCCGGGTGGAAACCGGGGGTCTGCGGCAGATAGCCCAGCGCCCGCCGTACGTCCAGGCGTCCGGCCGTCGTACCGGGGTCGTTGCCGAGGACCGTGAAGGCGCCCCGGTCGGCGGGCACGGCGGTGGCGAGCACCCTCAACAGGGTTGTCTTGCCGGCCCCGTTGGGCCCGAGCAGCCCGGTGACGCCTTCGTACAGCCTCATCGACACGTCGTCGAGGGCGGCGGTCCTGCCGTAGCGCAGGGTCAGCCCGGAGGCGGAGAGCGTGGGAATGGTCATGCGTTCGCTGGTCACGCGAAGCTCCTGTGGAAGAGAGCGAAGGGGTGGAGGAAGGAGCGGGCAGGCACCGGGGCCGTCACGAGTCACCGCCGCCGTCGTCCCCGTCACCACCACTGCCCGAAGACGTGCGCGACGAGCTCGTGAGCACGACGTACAGCACCTCGGCCACCACCACGGCCACCGCACCCACCGCGTACAGCGCCGCCTTGCCCCACAGAACCCACCGCCGGGAAGACCCGCCGGGCCTCTTGGTCACCACGTCACTCATGGCGTCACTCATCACGCCCTGCCCCCGTCCGAAAATCGGTCAAACGATCCGAAAGATTCCAGTGCCGTGCGCGACGACTCGAACCGGTCGCGCACCACGTACAGCAGCCCCGCGGCAAGCGCCGCCGCCCCCGCCGCGACGCCCTGCCCCGCCGCCGTGAACGGCGCGAGGATCACGTCGGTGCCGTCGGCCGAGAGCCGGGCGGCCACCAGCAGTCCGACCCATGCCCCGCCGACCAGGCCGGGTGCGAGGACGGGGCCGAGGCGGGGTGTCAGGGCGAGCCCGGTCGCGGTGAGGGCGAGGGCGGGCAGCAGCCAGGCGAGGGCGCGCAGGCCGTACTCGGGCAGTGCGAGCGTGGCGAGCCCGTTCAGGCCGAGGCCGACGGCCAGCACGGCGAACGTGCGGACCATCAGCAGCCGGAAGCCGTTCATCGGCGCGACGACGGTCATCTCGTACGTCGGGTCGAGGACGGGCCCGTACGACAGTGCGACCCCGGCGAGCGGCAGCAGCGGTGCGAGGGCGAGGAAGAGGGTGGGCGAGGACGCGGTGCGGACCGCGTCGGCCGCCGCCACCGTCATCATCAGGACCGCGGCGACGGCGCCGAGCCAGGACCGGCGCAGCACAGGCGTGGCGGCGAGCAGTCGCGCGGTGTGGTCGGCGACGCCGATCCGCACGAGCAGCGACTCGACGAGGCCGGGCCGCGGCGCGTCGAGTTCGGCGTCGAGCCGTTCCCATCCCGCGTCGAGGGCGACCGGATCGCTCACCTCGGCCAGCGCGGACCGGCAGCGGGCGCACGCGGCGAGGTGGGTGTCGACGGACCAGAGCCGGGGAGCGGTCAGCTCGCCCTGGACGTAGGCGCGCAGATCGTCGCCGTCCGCGTGCCAGGCGCCCTCCCCGGAGGGCTTCTCGTTGGTGCTGTTGACGCTCACGCCAGCTCCTCCCGCAACTGCTTGCGGGCCCGCAGTGCCCGCGTCTTGACCGTGCCGGGCGGAATGCCGAGCAGGACGGCCGCTTCCCGGGTGGTGAGCCCGTCGATCACCGTGGCCTGGAGCACCGCCCGCAGTTCGGGCGAGAGCCGCACCAGCGCGCCGGCGAGATCGCCGTGCTCGACGCCGGCCAGCACCCGTTCCTCGGCGGACGCCTCGTCGCGGTGGCGCAGCCGGGACAGCGTCTGCCGCAGCCGGCCGCGTGCCCCGTCGCCGCGCAGCGCGTCGATCAGCCGCCGGGAGCCGATGCGCCAGAGCCAGCCGGCCGCGTCGCCCTCCTCCCGGTAGCGGGCGGTGCCGCGCCACACGGCCAGGAAGGTTTCCTGGACGACGTCGTCGACGACCCCGGCGTCGGCGCAGCGGCCGCGCAGCCGTGCGGTCAGCCAGGGCGCGTACCGCCGGTACAGCTCCTCGAAGGCGCGCCGGTCCCCGTCCGCCGCGATGGCCCGCAGCAGCTCCCCGTCGCTTCTTGTTTCCCTCACGACCCCTCATCGGACGAGCCCCCGCGATCGGTTCACGGAGACGGACTTGACTTCGGAGGAAGTCTTGCATCACCCTTTCACTACTCAATTAGTGAAAGGGGGGTTACGCCATGGGGGAACCCGGCATCGAGTACCGCATCGATCGCCGCAGCGGCGTCGCCACCTACGTCCAGATCGTCCAGCAGACCAAACAAGCCCTCCGTCTCGGCCTGCTCGAACCCGGCGACAAGCTCCCGACGGCCCGCGAGGTCGTGGAGGCCACCGCCATCAACCCGAACACCGTCCTGAAGGCCTACCGCGAACTCGAACGAGAGGGTCTCGTCGAGGCCCGCCGCGGCCTCGGCACCTTCGTGCAGCGTTCCCTGAGCACCACCCCCGCCGATTCCCCCCTGCGCGCCGAACTCGACGCCTGGGCGAAGAGCGCCCACGCCGCGGGCCTCGGCCGCGAGGACGTGGCCGCACTGTTCGGCTCCGTGATCGACACACACTTCCCGAAGGGGGACCAGTGAGTTCCACCAGCACCACCCCGGCCGTGGCCCTGGAGGCATCCGGGCTCGGCAAGCGGTACGGAAGGCGGGCGGCCGCCGCCCTCGACGACTGCTCCTTCCGTCTCCCCGCCGGCCGGATCAGTGCGCTGGTCGGCCCCAACGGAGCCGGTAAGTCCACGCTGCTGGCGATAGCGGCCGGCCTGCTGCGGCCCTCCTCCGGAACCCTCACCGTGCTCGGCGCGGCCCCCGGCGAGGCCCGCGACCGGGTCGCCCACCTCGGCCAGGACAAGCCGCTGCACCCCCAGCTGACCATCGCGGACACCCTGCGCATGGGCGCCGAGCTCAACCCGGCCCGCTGGGACGCGACGTACGCCTTCTCGATCGTCGAGCAGGGCGACCTCGACCCCAAGGCGAAGATCCGGGGGCTCTCCGGCGGCCAGCGCACCCGCGTCGCGCTCGCCCTCGCGCTCGGCAAGCGGCCCGAGCTGATGCTGCTCGACGAGCCGATGGCCGACCTCGACCCGCTGGCCCGCCACGAGATGATGGGCACGCTGATGGCGGACGCCGCCGAGCGCGGTACGACCGTCCTGATGTCCTCGCACATCGTCTCCGAGCTCGCCGACGCCTGCGACCACCTGCTCCTGCTGAGCGACGGCCGCATCCGGCTCGGCGGCGGCATCGACGACCTGCTCGCCGCGCACACCCTGGTGACCGGCCGCGGCACGGCCGCCGACCTCGCCCCGCACACCGTCGTCGAGTCCCGCGCCACCGGCCGCGGCCTCACCGCGCTGATCCGCCTCGACGGCCGCCTCGACGACAGCTGGGAAGCCACGCAGCCGTCCCTGGAGGAGCTGCTGCTCGCCCACCTCCGCTCCCCCGCCACCCCGGCCCTGATCACCCCGGGCACGTCCGCGATCCGTACGGCGGTGACGGCATGAGCGCCGCCACCCTCTCCGCCCCCGTCCGCCGCTCGCTCCCGCGCCCCCGCGGCCTGCTCTGGACCGTCCTGCGCCTGCACCGCACGGCCCTGTGGATCTGGCTCGCCTTCGTGGCCGCCACCGCGGCACTCCTGCTGTGGCTGCTGGGGCCGGGCGCCGACGCCACGCAGCACAAGCTCGACACGTTCGGCTACGCCGGCGTACTGGATGACGCCTACTCCGCGAAGACGCTCCTCGCCTTCACCTCGGGCACGTACAACGACCTCTTCTACGACCCGGCGACCATGATCAACATCGCCTCGTTCGCGATCGCCCTGTTCGCGGGCGGCCCGCTCATCGCCCGTGAGCTGGAGAGCGGCACCGCGCGGCTGGCCTGGACGCAGTCCGTCTCCCCGGCCCGCTGGCTCGCGGCCAAGCTCGTCGTGCCGGCGTCCTTCATCGTCCTCGGCATGACCCTGCTGGTCGTGCTGTACCGGCAGCTGTGGTCCGCGCACAGCAACCTCCTGATCGCCGGTATCGGGCCCAGGTCGATCTACTTCGCGATCGGCCCGTCCACCGTCGCCGCACCCCTGCTGGGCCTCGCCATCGGCGCGCTCGCCGCCGTTGCGCTGCGCCGCACCCTGCCCGCCCTCGCGGTCGCCGGCTTCGGGTACTTCCTGGTCTACGCCTTCCTCGGCAACCACTGGCCCTTCCAGGGCCGCCACCAGCAGCCCGAGGTCTCCTCGCGCAGCCATGCGATCACCTCAAGCGGCGCCCGGATCGCCGACCCGGGGTGCTACGACAGCCAGGCCTGCCTGGCCAAGCACGACATCGTCCGCTTCACCCGCGAGTACCTGCCCTCCCCCGACTACTGGCCCCGCCAGCTCCTGGAGACCGGCGTCCTGCTGGCCCTGACCGCCCTCCTCGTCACCGCCGCCTTCGCCGTCCTGCGCAGAAGGGGAACCACGACATGAGCTCCCTCGCCCTCAAGGACCTCCGGCGCCCGTCCGGGCTGACCTGGACCGTGCTGCGCCTGCACCGCTCGGCCCTGCTCATCTGGGGCGGCTTCGTCCTGGCCACCGTCGCGACCCTCGCGTGGACGGTCTGGATCACCGCGGACACCGCACTCCAGGAGCGGGCCTACTGCCTCCACCACTCGCCCTGCTCCATCCTGACGAGCCTCCGCTACAGCGAGCGGATCGGCTACGTCGGCACCGCCGCCTGCTACAGCTTCCTGGCCGTCGCCGCCTTCGCCGGCGGTGCGCTGATCGGCCGCGAGCTGGAGAACGGCACCGCGCGGCTGGCCTGGACCCAGTCGGTCACCCCGGTGCGCTGGCTGGCCGCCAAACTCGCCGTGCCCGCAACTCTGATCACCCTCGGCGGCACCGTGCTCGTCGTGGCGTACCGCTGGGCCTGGTCGGCACACCCCGGCCTGACCGACCGCGACTGGACGTTCCAGGACGCCTTCGTCGCACGCGGCCCGCTGATGGTGGCGTACGCCCTGTGCGCCCTGGCCCTCGGAACGCTCACCGCGCTCGTACTGCGCCGCGCGCTGCCCGCCCTGGGCGTCTCGCTGGCCCTGCTGTTCGCGCTGAACTTCGCCCTGACGAGGCTGCGCTGGGACCTGTGGCCCACGCTCACCCGCGTCCAGGGACCCGACGACCCCTTCTCGCTCCCGACGTACGCGAAGGTGGCGGAGTGGGGTGCGGTCACCACCTCGGGCGCGCACCAGGAAGGCTCCTCCTCCTCCTGCCTCGGCTTCGAGTCCGCCGAACGCAGGCGGTGCCTGACGGAGCACGGCCTGACGGGCACCTACGTGAAATACCACCCCGAGTCCCACTTCTGGCCCCTCCACCTCGTGGAGACCGGCATCGTCCTCGCCGTGGCCGCCGCCGCGACGGCCGCCGCCTTCTGGCTGCTGCGCCGCCGCACCGCCTGAGCCCGTACGCCCCTCGCGGGGGTGAGGGCGTACCCGGCCCCCGGTCGTGTCGACGTCCGGGGGCCGCCCCCCGATATCCCGCACGTCATGTCGCCGTAACCATCGATTCAGACGGGCTTGCGACGCTCGGCGAATGAAGCCCGCCGTGCCTGAGCCTTCGCCACCGCCGGACCACGAACACCGGCCCCCGGCGGAGAACGAGCCCGTGCGAGGGACGCAGAGCACCGTCGTCCGCCTCGCGGAGCTCCCCCGTGCGCTCTCCGACGCGCCCGTCTCGCCCTCGGCGCGGAAGAATGGGTCCATGAACCAGCCCAGCGCCCAGGCACAGGTCCAGCATCCGCAGCCGTCCGTCGGCTCCATAGCCGCGCACCGCCCGCACACCGTGTCGGCCGTGGTCTCCGATCTCGAACCCGACCTCGACGCCGACCTCGACGCGTACGAGGACACGGTGCAGGACGGCATCCAGTTGCCGCAGGGCCGGTTCCTGGACCGGGAGCGCAGCTGGCTCGCCTTCAACGAACGCGTGCTCGAACTGGCCGAGGACCCGAACACGCCGCTGCTCGAACGGGCGAACTTCCTGGCAATCTTCGCCAGCAACCTCGACGAGTTCTTCATGGTCCGGGTGGCCGGCCTGAAGCGCCGTATCGCCACCGGCGTCGCCACGAAGTCCGCCTCCGGCCTCCAGCCCCGCGAGGTGCTGGAGATGATCTGGGCCCGCTCGCGCGAACTCATGGCCCGCCACGCGGCCTGCTACCAGGAGGACATCGCCCCCGCGCTCGCCGAGGAGGGCATCCACCTGGTCCGCTGGAGCGAGCTGACCGAGAAGGAGCAGGCGCGCCTCTTCACGCTCTTCCGGCACCAGATCTTCCCGGTCCTCACCCCGCTGGCCGTCGACCCCGCGCACCCCTTCCCGTACATCTCGGGTCTCTCCCTGAACCTCGCGGTCGTCGTCCGCAACCCGGTCTCCGGCCACCGCCACTTCGCCCGCGTCAAGGTCCCGCCGCTGCTCTCCCGCTTCCTGGAGGCCTCCCCCAACCGCTACGTCCCCATCGAGGACGTCATCGCGGCCCACCTGGAGGAGCTCTTCCCGGGCATGGAGGTGCTCCAGCACCACACCTTCCGCCTCACCCGCAACGAGGACCTGGAGGTCGAGGAGGACGACGCCGAGAACCTGCTCCAGGCGCTGGAGAAGGAGCTCATGCGGCGCCGCTTCGGGCCGCCGGTGCGCCTGGAGGTCGAGGAGTCCATCGACCGGTACGTACTCGACCTGCTGGTACGGGAGTTGAAGATCTCCGAGGCCGAGGTGTACCCGCTGCCGGGCCCCCTCGACCTGACCGGCCTCTTCGGCATCGGCGGCCTCGACCGGCCCGAGCTGAAGTACCAGAAGTTCATCGCGGGCACCCACCGCGACCTCGCCGAGGTCGAGTCGGCGTCCGCGCCCGACATCTTCGCCGCCCTGCGCGAGCGCGACGTCCTGCTCCACCACCCGTACGACTCCTTCTCCACCTCCGTGCAGGCCTTCCTGGAGCAGGCGGCGTCCGACCCCGACGTCCTCGCCATCAAGCAGACCCTGTACCGGACTTCGGGCGACTCGCCGATAGTCGACGCGCTCATCGACGCCGCCGAGTCCGGCAAGCAGGTCCTGGTCCTGGTGGAGATCAAGGCCCGCTTCGACGAGCAGGCCAACATCAAGTGGGCCAGGAAGCTCGAGGAGGCCGGCTGCCATGTGGTGTACGGCCTCGTCGGCCTGAAGACGCACTGCAAGCTGTCGCTGGTGGTCCGCCAGGAGGGCGACACCCTGCGGCGCTACTCCCACGTGGGCACGGGCAACTACCACCCGAAGACGGCCCGCCTCTACGAGGACCTCGGACTGCTCACCGCGGACCCGCAGGTCGGCGCGGACCTCTCCGACCTCTTCAACCGGCTCTCCGGCTACTCCCGCCGCGAGACCTACCGCCGGCTGCTCGTCGCCCCCAAGTCCCTGCGCGACGGCCTGATCGCCCGGATCAACAAGGAAGTCCAGCACCACCAGGCGGGCCGCCCCGCCCACGTCCGCATCAAGGTCAACTCGATGGTGGACGAGGCGCTCATCGACTCCCTCTACCGCGCCTCCCAGGCCGGAGTGCCGGTCGACGTGTGGGTGCGCGGCATCTGCGCCGTACGGCCGGGCGTCACGGGCCTGTCCGAGAACATCCGGGTCCGCTCCGTCCTCGGCCGCTTCCTGGAGCACTCCCGGGTCTTCGGCTTCGGCAACGGCGGCGAACCCGAGGTGTGGATCGGCAGCGCCGACATGATGCACCGCAACCTCGACCGCCGTATCGAGGCCCTCGTGAGGGTCACCGACCCGGCCCACCGGGCGGCCCTCAACCGGCTGCTGGAGACCGGCATGTCCGACACCACCTCCTCCTGGCATCTGGGCCCGGACGGCGAGTGGACGCGGCACGCGACGGATTCCGAAGGCCAGCCCCTGCGCAACGTCCAGGAGATGCTCATAGACGCCCGGAGGCGCCGGCGTGGCACAGCAGCACCTTGATCCCCCCACCGACCCCGCGGCCGTTACCGGGTCCGCGTCCGCGGACGCCCTCGCGTGCTATCTGCGGGCGCAGGCCACGGAGTTCCTCCGCGCGCTGCGCCAGCACCGGGAGACCGGCGGCAACGGAGGTCTCCCCGCCCGGGCGCAGGCCCGCACCGCGGAGGGCGGCGCCGAGGAGACGGCCGATGCGGCGCGCGCCCTGCGCCGCTCGGCACGCCGCATCAGCGGCACCCTCCACACCTTCCGGCCGCTGCTCGACACCGACTGGTCGGAGGGCATGCGGCCCGAACTCGCGTGGCTGTCCGGCACATTGGCGCGCGAGCACGCGTACGCGGCACGCCTGGAGCGGCTGCTGCTCGCGCTGCACCGGCTGTCGGGCTCGTCGGCGTTCCCGCAGCAGCCCGCGGCGCCGGCCACGCAAGCCGTCGGCACCGGCCCGCGCCCCCAACTCACCCCGGACCGCGGCAACCTGACGGTGGGCGCGGCCAAGGCGGGCGCCCTCCTGGAGCGCCAGCTGACCCTCGCCCGGACCCGGGCCCACTCGGCGGCCCTGCAGGCCCTCGGCTCCTCCCGCTTCCACGCGGTCGCCGACAACGTGGCCGTACTGGCCAGCGAGGTCCCGCTGACCCCGGGTGCCGCCGGCGCCGACCTGCGCCCGCCCGCCGCGGCTGCCGAGGAACGGCTGTGCGACGCGGTCACCGCGCTGCCCCTGGTCACCGCGGGCCACCCGTACAACGCGGAGGCCCTCGTGCACGGCCTCTCCGCCGACACCGCGCCCCACCCCCAGGACGCCCCCTGGCACCAGGTACGCCTGCTGCTGCGCCTGCACCGCTACGCCCGGGACGTCCTGCACGGCGAGGACGCGGCCGTGGACGTACGGCTGCTCGCCGCGGGCCAGGCTCTCGACCGGCACCGGGACGCGTCGGAGGCGGCCTCGGCCGCGGCGTCGGCGGCCCGCACCCCGCGCATCGCCCCGGCGACGGCGTACGCACTCGGCGTGCTCCACGCCGACCAGCGCCACGAGGTGGAGGCGGCGCGCTTCGCGTTCCAGCAGTCCTGGCAGAAGACCCCGGCGGTCGCTCCATAGGCCACGTTGATCCCGTGCGGGCGAGGGAGGTCCCATGACCGACGACACGATCCTGGCGGCGGGCTGCGTGCTGTGGCGCCGCTCCCCTGTCGACGGCGAGCTGGAGATCGCCCTCGTCCACCGGCCGAAGTACGACGACTGGTCGCACCCCAAGGGCAAGCTGAAGCGCGGTGAGAGCGCCCTCGCCGGCGCGCTGCGCGAGGTCGAGGAGGAGACCGGATTCCGCTGCGAGCCGGGCGCCCGTCTCCCCTCGGTCCTCTACTACGCGGGCGGCCGCCGCAAGTCGGTGAGTTACTGGGCCGCCGAGGCCGCCGAAGGCCACTTCACCCCCAACCGCGAGGTCGACCGGCTGCGCTGGCTCTCCCCGGCCGCCGCCCGCACCCGCCTCACCCAGCCCCGCGACCAGGACCTGGTCGACGAGCTCCTGGCCGTGCTCCGCCACGCGTAGAGCCGGCGTTCCGAACACCTGAGCCCCTCGATGTCCGCGTGAGTGACACACGGGAAAGCGGAGGCGAACGGGGGATGTCCGGAACTCCGTAGCCGTACGCACACGATCAGGTCCGATCGGTTGCGTACCGTCACGAGCCACGCGTGAGCGGCCGGAATGACTCCGTGTCCTCGGCGTAAGCGTTCCGTTACCTCACCGCACCGTCCGCAGGGGTTCACCCCCCGTTCACTTCCGGCCATCGGCGCCTTCACCTGTTCTGCCTACTTTCGGCCTTACCGATGCGAGAGGCGTCCTGGATGCCTCCCCGTGTCTCGCAGACTCCGCACGCCGCCGAATTCAGGACGGCGGCTCCTGGAAGGAACTCCCTCAGTGAAGCTTCAGCGCATGAACCGGCGGGCCCTCACCCTCGGTGCTCTCGCCGTCTCCGGCGCCCTGGCCCTCACGGCGTGCGGCTCCGACGACACCGGCAGCAAGGACAACGGCGGCAAGACCTCCACCGCCGCTGCCGGTTCGATCAAGTGTGACGACGCCAAGGGCCAGCTCCTCGCCGACGGCTCGTCCGCGCAGAAGAACGCGATCGACGCCTGGGTCAAGGCGTTCACGCAGGCCTGCTCGGGTGTGCAGATCAACTACAAGGGCGGCGGCTCCGGCGCCGGCGTCACCGCGTTCACCCAGGGCACGGTCGCCTTCGCCGGTTCGGACTCCGCGCTGAAGCCCGAAGAGGTCGCCGCCTCCAAGAAGGTCTGCTCCGGCGGCACGGGCATCGACCTCCCGATGGTCGGCGGCCCGATCGCCGTCGGCTACAACGTTCCCGGTGTCGACGGTCTGGTGCTGGACGCCCCGACCCTCGCGAAGATCTTCGACAGCAAGATCACCAAGTGGAACGACGCGGCGATCAAGAAGCTGAACCCCGACGCGAAGCTTCCCGACCTCAAGATCCAGGCGTTCCACCGCTCGGACGAGTCCGGCACCACGGACAACTTCACGAAGTACCTGATCGCCGCGACGCCCGACAACTGGAAGTACTCCGGCGGCAAGGCCTGGCAGGCCAAGGGCGGCCAGTCCGCTCCGCAGTCCTCCGGTGTCGCCCAGCAGGTGAAGCAGACCTCCGGCGCGATCGGCTACATGGAGCTGTCGTACGCCAAGGACGGCATCACCCCGGCCAAGCTCGCCACCGGCGCCTCCGCCCCGGTCGAGGCCAGCGTCGACAGCGCCACCAAGGCCATCGCGGCCGCCAAGGTCGTCGGCACCGGCAAGGACCTGTCGCTGAAGATGGACTACGCGACGAAGGCCGAGGGCGCCTACCCGATCACGCTCGTCACCTACGAGATCGTCTGCGACAAGGGCAACAAGGCCGACACGCTGCCCGCGACGAAGGCGTTCCTGCGCTACATCGCCAGCGAGGACGGCCAGAAGGTCCTGTCCGGCATCGACTACGCGCCGGTCCCGACCGAGATCATCACCAAGGTCCGTACGACCATCGACGGCCTTAGCTGACCCCAGCGTGCGGCCTGGCCCCCCAGCGGGGCCGGGCCGCACCGTCCGGTGCACCGCCGCCTGGAGCCGTACGTCGCGTATGGCTCCGCAGACCGGAGATCCCGATGGATATATCGACGCAGAACACCGACGCCCCTCCCCCCACCCCCCTGCCTTCCGCGGTCGAGCCGAAGGGCACGAGCCGCGGCGCCACCCGCCCCGGAGACCGGATCTTCCTCGCTCTCTCCCGCGGGTCCGGCATCTTCCTCCTGGTGATCATGGCCGCCATCGCGGTCTTCCTCACCTACCGTGCGTCCCTCGCCATCAGCAAGGACCACGGCAACTTCCTCACCACCTTCGAGTGGAACACCAACCTCGTCCCGCCGACCTTCGGCATCGCGGTGCTGGCCTTCGGCACGGTCGTCTCCTCGATCATCGCCATGGCCCTCGCGGTCCCGATCGCCGTCGCCATCGCGCTGTTCATCACGCACTACGCCCCGCGCCGCTTCGGCGGCCCCATCGCGTACGTGATCGACCTGCTCGCCGCCGTGCCGTCCATCGTGTACGGCCTGTGGGGCGCCCTCATCCTCGTGCCGCACATGACCGGCCTCTACGGCTGGCTCGACACCTACCTCGGCTGGACCGGGATCTTCGAGTGGCAGGGCGGCGCCCCGCGCTCCATGCTCACCGTCGGCATCCTGCTCGCGATCATGATCCTGCCGATCATCACCAACGTGAGCCGTGAGGTCTTCCGGCAGGTGCCGCAGATGCACGAGGAGGCCGCGCTGGCCCTCGGCGCCACGCGCTGGGAGGTCATCCGCATGTCGGTGCTGCCCTTCGGCCGCTCCGGCGTGATCTCCGCCTCGATGCTCGGCCTCGGCCGCGCCCTCGGCGAGACGATGGCCGTCGCCACCGTGCTCTCGCCGGACTTCCTGATCCACGGCAGCCTGCTGGACCCGGGCGGCGGCACCTTCGCGCAGAACATCGCCAGCAAGTTCGGCGAGGCGACCGAGCAGGGCCGTGACGCCCTCATCGCCTCCGGTCTGGTGCTGTTCGTCATCACCCTGCTGGTCAACGGCGCGGCCCGCGCGATCATCGCCCGCCGCAAGGAGTACTCGGGGGCCAACGCATGAGCAACGCCGTCGTCACCGAAGAGCGCCCCAGCACCCTGCGCGGCGCCCGGCTGCCCAAGTGGGGACCGTGGGCGATCGCCCTCGGCTCCGTCGTCGTCGCGATCGGGATCGGCCTCGTCGCCGACCTCGACAGCAAGGTCCAGCAGGGCCTGATCGCCGCGATCCTCTTCCTCCTCGGCACGTTCGGCATCGCCGCCCGCGTCGAGGGCCGCCGCCAGGCCAAGGACCGCATCGCCACCTCGCTGGTCTGGGTCGCCTTCCTCATCGCGATCGTCCCGCTGGCCTCGCTGATCTGGACGACCGTCTCGCGCGGTGTGAAGGTCTTCGACGTCTACTTCCTGACCCACTCGATGGGTGTGGTCGCCGACTCCGAGACCGGCGGCGGTATCTACCACGCCATCATCGGCACCCTGGAGCAGGTCGGCCTCGCCACCCTGATCGCGGCGCCGATCGGTGTGCTCACCGCGGTCTACCTCGTGGAGTACGGACGCGGGAAGCTCTCCACCGCCATCACGTTCTTCGTCGACGTGATGACCGGCATCCCCTCGATCGTCGCGGGCCTGTTCATCCTCAGCCTGATGCTGATCTTCGAGATGCAGCCCTTCGGCTTCGCCGGTTCGCTCGCGCTGGCCATCCTGATGATGCCGGTCGTGGTCCGCTCCACCGAGGAGATGCTCAAGCTCGTCCCGAACGAGCTGCGCGAGGCGTCCCTGGCGCTCGGCGTGCCCAAGTGGCGCACCATCCTCAAGGTGGTCCTGCCGACCTCCATCGGCGGCATCACCACCGGCATCATGCTGTCGATCGCCCGCATCACCGGCGAGACCGCGCCCGTACTGCTGCTGGTGTGGGGCACGAACTTCATCAACACCAACCCCTTCGAGGGCGCACAGGCCTCGCTGCCGCTGTACATCTACCAGCAGTACGCGAACAGCGCGGGCTCCAACGCGGCGTACGACCGCGCATGGGCGGCGGCGCTCGCCCTGATCGCCTTTGTGATGATCCTCAACCTGGTGGCCCGCGGCATCGCCCGCTGGAAGGCCCCCAAGACGGGCCGCTGACGCGGCCGATCAGCGACCCGACGTACTTCCCCCTCGAAAGAAGCAGTGATCCCCATGGCCAAGCGAATCGACGTAAGCGGTCTGACCGCCTACTACAGCGCTCACAAGGCGATCGAAGACATCTCCATGACCGTCGAGCCCCGCTCGGTGACGGCCTTCATCGGCCCCTCCGGCTGCGGCAAGTCGACGTTCCTGCGCACCCTCAACCGTATGCACGAGGTCACCCCCGGCGGCCGCGTCGAGGGCAAGGTGCTCCTGGACGACGAGGACCTGTACGGCTCCGGCATCGACCCGGTGTCGGTACGCCGCGAGGTCGGGATGGTCTTCCAGCGCCCGAACCCGTTCCCCACCATGTCGATCTTCGACAACGTGGCGGCGGGCCTGCGGCTCAACGGCTCGTACAAGAAGTCGGAGCTGGCGGACGTCGTGGAGAAGTCCCTCAAGGGCGCGAACCTCTGGAACGAGGTCAAGGACCGCCTGAACAAGCCGGGTTCCGGTCTGTCCGGTGGTCAGCAGCAGCGCCTGTGCATCGCCCGCGCGATCGCGGTCGAGCCGAAGGTCCTCCTCATGGACGAGCCCTGCTCGGCGCTCGACCCGATCTCCACCCTCGCGATCGAGGACCTGATCGGCGAGCTGAAGGAGCGCTTCACGATCGTCATCGTGACGCACAACATGCAGCAGGCCGCCCGCGTCTCCGACCGCACGGCGTTCTTCAACCTCTCGGCGGTCGGCCAGCCCGGCCGGCTCATCGAGATCGACGACACGGAGCGGATCTTCTCCAACCCGTCCGTCCAGGCGACCGAGGACTACATCTCGGGCCGCTTCGGCTGAGCCACCCAGACCCCTCGCGGTGCTGCATGGCGGTGCCACCGCGAGGACGAGAAGGGCCCGCCCCCTGGCTCCCAGGGGGCGGGCCCGTTTCAGTTGTGCCCAGCCCGTCCGGCGTAGATATCCAGCCCCTCCGGCGTTTGAGGAGCGGGGGTTCGGGGGCAGAGCCCCCGAGTACGGGACGGGTAGGGGCGGAGGGGGCGAAAACCCCGTAGGGCCCACCCCCAGCACCCACCCCTACAGGAACGCCAGGTTCACGACCCAGAAGCTGGCGGCAGCCACCAGCGCTGCCGCGGGCATCGTGATGAACCAGCCCAGGATGATGTTCTTCGCGACACCCCACCGCACGGCCTTCACACGCTTCGTCGCCCCGACGCCCATGATCGCGGACGTGATGACGTGAGTCGTCGAGATCGGCGCCTTGAAGATGAACGCCGTGGCGAACATGATCGACGCCCCCGTCGTCTCCGCGGCGAACCCCTGCGGCGGATCCAGCTCGATGATCTTGCGACCGAGCGTCCGCATGATCCGCCAGCCACCCGCATACGTACCGAGCGACAGCATCAGCGCACAGGCGATCTTCACCCACACCGGGATCGGGTCGTCGGCACCCTGGACGTCCCCGATGACCAGGGCCATCACCACGATGCCCATCGTCTTCTGGGCGTCCTGAAGACCGTGCCCGAGCGCCATACCGGCCGCCGACACCGTCTGTGCGATACGGAAACCGCGCTTGGCCTTGTGCGGGTTGGACCGCCGGAACAGCCACATGATCGCGCACATCACGAGATAACCGGCGATCAGACCGACCACCGGCGAGATGAACATCGGGATGACGACCTTGTCCAGGACGCCGGACCAGATGACGTCCGTACCGCCCGCGAGCGCCGCGCCCACCATGCCGCCGAACAGAGCGTGCGAGGAGGACGAGGGAAGACCGAAGTACCAGGTGACGAGGTTCCAGACGATCGCGCCGATGAGGGCGGCGAACAGGATCCCCATCCCCTTGGAGCCGTCGGGTGTCTCGATCAGGCCCTTGCTGACCGTGTGCGCGACCCCGCTGCCCAGGAAGGCACCGGCGAGGTTCATCACGGCGGCCATCGCGAGCGCGGCCCGCGGCGTCAGCGCGCGCGTCGAGACCGAGGTCGCGATCGCGTTCGCCGAGTCGTGGAAGCCGTTGGTGTAGGTGAAGCCGAGCGCGACGGCGATCGTCACGACCAGCGCAAAGGTGTCCATGAAAGGGTCAGGACTCCTTGACCGCGATGGTCTCCACCGTGTTCGCCACGTGCTCGAACGCGTCCGCCGCCTCTTCCAGCACGTCCACGATCTGCTTGAGCTTGAGTACCTCGATGGCTTCGTACTTGCCGTTGAAGAGGTGGGCCAGCAGCTTGCGGTGGATCTGGTCGGCCTGGTTCTCCAGGCGGTTGACCTCGATCCAGTACTCCGTGAGGTTGTCCATGGTGCGGAGGTTCGGCATGGCCTCGGCGGTCAGCTCGGCCGCGCGGGCGAGCACCTCGATCTGCTGCTCGACACCCTTCGGCAGCTCCTCCACGTTGTAGAGGACGACCAGGTCGACGGCCTCCTCCATGAAGTCCATGATGTCGTCGAGGGACGACGCGAGGTTGTAGATGTCCTCACGGTCGAACGGCGTGATGAACGAGGAGTTCAACTGGTGGAAGATCGCGTGCGTGGCGTCGTCACCGGCGTGTTCCGCGGCCCGCATACGCTCTGCGATCTCGGCCCGGCCGGCGGTGTCCGCCCCGAGCAGTTCCATGAGGAGCTTCGAGCCCGTGACGATGTTGTCCGCGGAGGCGGAGAACATGTCGTAGAAGCTCGTCTCCCTGGGGGTCAGACGAAAGCGCACAAGGGGTCCTCGGGGTGCATCGGTTTCGGTCAGGCTGATGCTAGGCGCATCATCCGGCCACGGCTAATGGGCCGTCCCCCAGTGTCGCCCATCAGGCAGAGTGATCGACACGGGGGCGGTACGGGGTCCGGCCAGGGCCGTCACCAAGAGCCATATACCCTGCGAAGTTCGATACCATATACCCACCAGGGGTATCTGTCGGTATCCGATACGAGGAGGACGCCATGACGACCACCGAGGCCGACGCGACGGCGCCCTCCGGCGACGGCCCGGCCCAGGAGCTGGTGACCGACCACGACCGGGGCGTCCACGGCTACCACAAGCAGAAGGACGAGCACCTCAAGCGACTGCGCCGGATCGAGGGCCAGATCCGCGGCCTGCAGCGCATGGTCGACGAGGACACCTACTGCATCGACATACTCACCCAGGTCTCCGCCTCCACGAAGGCCCTGCAGTCCTTCGCGCTCCAGCTCCTGGAGGAGCATTTGCGCCACTGCGTCGCCGACGCCGCGGTCAAGGGCGGCACCGAGATCGACGCGAAGGTCGAGGAGGCCACGAAGGCCATCGGGCGACTGCTGCGCACGTGAGCGACGCGTATGCGAGAGGCGCGTACATGAGAGGCGGGGCGTGGCGGGGGCCCGGCCACGCCTGGTGCGTGGGGGTTCGGCCTACCGCGTGCCGGTGTCCCCGGGCGGGGACTCGTGGGCGCGCTCTTCGGCCACTTTCAGCACCTCGTCGATGCTCTCAAGGCTGAGCCGGTCCTCACGGGCGGCCGAGGCCGCGATGATCAGGTCGCCGCACAGCTCGATCTCGGCGAGGGCCACGTGGTCCTGAACTGCCGTACCGCCGACCGGAGCCACGTGCATCACCTCTTCCTGCCGTCACCGACTTCCTAGAGTAGGGAGCGGCCTACGCACCGCGCATGGCACGGAAGGGCCATTTCCAGCCCCCCAACTCCTCCTACGCCGCCCCCACCGCGGCTACCCTCGACCGCTCCCCGTACTCCCTCCCTGTCCCGCCCCTACTCCGCGATCTTCCCGGCGTAGATGTCCCGGGCCCGCGGCAGCCGTACGTCCGCGCGGACCCCGAAGTCGTACAGCAGCGTCGTCGAGGCGACCGCGACGGTGCCCTTCTGCTGTCCGTTGACGAAGCTGAAGCGATGCCGGACCTTGCGGATGCGCCCCTGGTCGTCGAGGTAGGCGTCGAACGGCACTTGGGCGGTGGCGAACCCTTTCGCCGCCGCCCCCAACGCGTTCCGGTTGCCCTTCGACGCGCTCCGCGCGGCCACGGTCAGATCGGCGGTGCCGCGGTAGTGCCGCACCGGCGTCCCGGCCACCTCGGTCTTGCCGATGTACGTCGCCGTCCGCGCCCCCCGCAGCAACTCGGCGGCGGCGAACGGGTCGGTGGCGCCGCCCGTCACCAGGTTCCCGTCGGAGAGGCCGGCCGTGTCGACGCGCACCCACTTGTCGGCGGGCACACCCGCTCCCCTGTTCTTCATGAACAGGGCGCCCGGGGCGAGGAGTTCGGTGATCGGCCGGTGCTCGCTGGTGCCCGCCGGGTCCTGCGGCAGCAGCACCTTCATCCGGCCCAGCTGCTTCGTGTAGTCGTACACACCCGCGCCGCGAATGGTGACGCGGGTACCGCCGGTGGCCATCTCCATCGACGTACGGGCCTTGGAACTGCCCGCCCGCACCAGGGTGTCGGCGGCCCGGTGCAGGGCGTCGACGGGAGCGGCTGCGGCGCGCGCGTCCTCGCCGCCGTCCCCGCCGCCCGCGCATCCGGTGGCGCAGATCATGAGCCCCGCCGCGGCCGCGAGGACCCCTGCGCCCGTACGCCGCCTGTGCTGCTGCCCCACCATCGCCTGCCGACCCCCAGCCGGTCCGTACCGGGTCCTTCCGTTGTCCGGTTAACGACGAGTAGGGGCCACCGTCACGCGGGCACGAATCGTTCACTTGCCTTGGGTAACGTTGTCGGTGTGGCGCAGCACGACGAGGTCGACACCTCCGCGGAACACCGGACGACGACGATCGAGCAGGGGCGCTTCTGCCTGGCCCGCTGCACCTGCGGCTGGCGCGGCCCGGCCCGCCGGGCGCGGAGCCTGGCGAGAGCGGACGCGGAGGGACACGACGGGCTGAGCCCCGGGGCCTGATACCCCCCGGTGTCGTGGAGGTTCCGGGAAAGTCGTCTTGGAACCCCTGGGACCGGAGACTCGTCTCGTTCCACGGGAACCAACAGGAGGCGGGGCGCACATGCAACGGCGTACGTTCATCGGCGGCGCGGCGGCCGCGATCGCGACGGCGGCCACGTCCGCGTGCAACGGCGACGACGGCGGCGGCAAGGCGGCGGGAGCCGGCGAGACCACCGGCACGACGACCGCGACAGCGACCCGTACGTCGACCCACACGTCCGCCACCGGCGCGAGCACCGGCACCCGTGCCGCCGCCGCGAACCTGAGCGCCCTGGCCAGGGACCTGGACGGCGCCCTGATCCGGCCGGGCGACCGCGCCTGGGCGGCGGCCCGCCAGCTGTACAACACCCGCTTCGACTCCCTGAAGCCCACGGCCGTCGCCTACGTCGCGCACGCGGACGACATCCGCACGACGCTGGCGTACGCACACGCCCACAACGTGAAGGTGTCGATCCGCAACGGCGGCCACTCGTACGCGGGGTGGTCCTCCGGGAACGGCCGGCTCGTTCTCGATGTGTCCAAGCTGAACAAGATCCGGGCGAGCGGCGGCACGGCGGTGGTCGGCGCCGGTTCCAAGCTGATCGACGTCTACCGCGCCCTCGCCGCGCAGGGCGTGACCATTCCCGCGGGCTCCTGCCCCACCGTCGGCGTCTCGGGTCTGACCCTCGGCGGCGGCCACGGTGTGGTCTCCCGCGCGTACGGCCTGACCTGCGACAGCCTCACGCAGGCGACGCTGATCACGGCCGACGGCAAGCAGCTCACCGCGAACGCCACGGAGAACAAGGATCTCTTCTGGGCGCTGCGCGGCGCGGGCAACGGCAACTTCGGTGTCGTCACCGAGCTGCGCTTCAAGACCCACCCGGCGCCGCAGGCCGTCTCGGCGTACATGACCTGGCCCTGGGCGAAGGCCGCCGCCGTGATCAAGGCCTGGCAGGAGTGGGGCCCCAACCAGCCGGACGAGATCTGGTCCTCGTGCCACCTCGCGAACGCGGCCGGGGGGACGCCCACGATCTCCATAGCCGCGTTCTCGCTCGGCACGTACGGCGAACTCCAGAACGCGGTGGACCGCCTGGCGGACAGGATCGGCGCCCCGGCGCGCAGCGTCTCGCTCAAGCGCCGCTCGTACGAGGACTCGATGGAGGTGTACGCGGGCTGTTCGTCCTTCGCCACGGACGCCCAGTGCCACCTGCCGGGTTCGACACCGGGCCGCTCCCCGCAGGGTGCGCTGGGCCGCGAGACGTACGCGGCCCGCTCGGACTTCTTCGACGTCTCGCTGTCGGCCGCCGGCATCCAGACCCTGATGAAGCAGATGACGACGGTACGGGGCGGCGCGGGCAGCATCGCCCTGACGGCGCTCGGCGGGGCGGTCAACCGGGTCTCGCCCACGGCGACGGCCTTCGTGCACCGCCGCTCGCGGATGCTCGCCCAGTACATCGTCTCCTGGCAGGCGGGCACCTCCGGCACGACCGGCCAGTCCTGGCTGACCGCAGCCCACACCGCCATGGAGCCCTACGCCTCCGGCGCCGCCTACCAGAACTACACCGACCCCACCCTCACCAACTGGCGCGAGGCCTACTACGGCCCCGCCGCCTCCCGCCTGAAAACCCTGAAGAACCAGTACGACCCAAACCGCTTCTTCACGTTCCCGCAGGCGCTGTAGGGGGTTCAGCCCGTCCGCCGCTTGATCTTTCAGCCCGTCCGGCGCTTGAGAACACCCCACCATCCCCCACCCACCCGATGGGGGCGCATTTCAGCCCGTCCGGCGTTTGAGGACGAGGCCGTTCAGGCCGAAGCGGGGGAAAGGGGGCGCAGCCCCCAGGTCAACGGGAAGGGTAGGGGCGGAGGGGGCGAAAAACCCTCCGGCTCAGCCCTACGCGGCGAGATCCCGCTCCTCGGCAGACGCCCCCGCCCGAGCCCCGGGAATCGCCGCCTCCTGCCCCACAGCCACCGCACCCCGCGCCCGAACCAGCCACCCCACCCGAGGCGACCGCTCCACCGCTTTGGCCACCGGCGTCAGCAGAAGCATCGCGAGCGGCGACAGCAGCAGAGCAACCGCCGTGCCGAGCGCGAACCCACCCACGACATCCGTCGGATAGTGCACGCCCATGTACACCCGGCAGAACCCCTCAAGCAGCGCCAGCCCGATCCCCACCAGCCCGAACTTCCGGTTCGCGACGAACAGCGCGACCCCCATCGCCATGGTGAGCGTCGCGTGATCGCTCACGAACGAGAAGTCGCTCTTGCCGCTGACGAGCACGTCGAGCCCCTGATGGTCGACAAAGGGCCGGGGCCGCTCCACGAACCCCCGTATCGGCACGTTCACGAGCACAGCGATCCCGGCGGCGAGCGGCGCCCACACAAGCCCGGCCACGGAAGCCGCCGCGCCCTCGTCGCCCCGGCGCCGCACGGTCCACCAGCACCACAGCACGAGCAGCACCATGGCGAGCAGCAGCCCGTACTCACCGACGAACTCCATGACCCGGTCGAACCAGCGCGGCGCGTCCTTGGCCAGGCCATTGATGTTGTAGAGCAGCTCGACGTCGGGGTTCGAACCGGATTCGGCGAGTCCAGCCATGGTGCTGCGGCCCCTTCGTCGTCATGTTCTCGCGGGCGCACCTTTCGCGCGCCGCTCGTCCCACCCCCGTGGTCGTAGATCCGCGTCGAAGACTCGCCCCTACGTGAACGTCTACTGAAAAGGAACGCACGGCTTCCTTCAATACGTTCCACACTCCACCGAATGATCACGCAGACGTTATCGAAGAGAGACACATTGCCGCAGCTCAGGGGGTGGGTTCACGGTGGGTTCACACCGTGGTGGGCAATGCTTTCGCGCCATCTTCGGTGACCCGGGTCGCCCCGAAGTAGTCGGGGGTGTCGATGGAGTCGAAGCGGATGACGGCGCCCGGTTTCGGCGCATCAATCATGTATCCGCCGCCGACATAAATCCCCACATGCCGGATGGCCCGGGAATTGGTGAGGTCGTCCGAGAAGAACACGAGATCCCCCGGAAGCAGCTCTTCCCGCTTGGGGTGCGGCCCGGCGTTGTACTGGTCGTTGGCGACCCGCGGCAGGGTGACCCCGACGGCGTCGTACGCGGCTTTTGTCAGCCCGGAGCAGTCGAAGCGTCCGCCCTGGTCGGAGGTGCCGTTGCCACCCCAGAGGTAGGGGGTGCCGAGCTTCTTCTGCGCGTAGTAGATCGCTCCGGCCGCCTGTTTCGAGGGGTCCACCCGGGTCACGGGCGCGGCGAAGCTCTTCTCCAGACTCGTAATCGTCTTCACGTAGTTCTGGGTTTCCCGGTACGGCGGTACGCCCCCGTACTTGATGACGGCGTACGCCCCCGCGTTGTACGCGGCGAGCATGTTCTCCGTCTGGTTGCCGGGCGCGTCCTTCACGTACGAGGCGAGCTTGCAGTCGTACGACGCGGCCGACGGAATCGCGTCATTGGGGTCCCAGACATCGCGGTCCCCGTCGCCGTCGCCGTCGATTCCGTGCGTGGCCCAGGTCCCCGGAATGAACTGCGCTATTCCCTCCGCCTTCGCCGGGCTCTTGGCGTTCGGATTGAACCCGCTCTCCTGATACAGCTGGGCAGCCAGCAGCGCAGGATTGATGGCGGAGCACAGGTTGCCCCACTTCTGCACGACCGTCTGGTACGCGGCCGGTACGGCGCCCTTGGCGAGCGCGACGGCACCCTGCCCGACCCCGCCCGCGAGGTTCCCCGCGACCATGTAGACGCCGACGACGAGCAGCATCACGAAGCCGACCCCTGCCGCGGCGGCAGCGGTCGCTACGATCCATGCCCTACGCACCGTCAACCGCCCCTCGCCGACCAGGAGTCCGCCGACCGTCAGTGTAGAGGCGGCCCGGGCACTCCGGGACGATCATCCACAAGGAGAAACCGCACGTGGCGACCCCGCCCCAGCATCCGAACGCGTCTCAGGGCAACCCCTACGCCCCGCAAGGCGATTACGCGCCAAACCAGGCCGCGTACGGCCAGAACCCGCCGTACGGGCAGAACTCGTACGCACAGGGACAGCCGCAGCCCGGGCAGCCGCAGTACGCGCAGGGACAGCCCCAGTACGCGCAGGGACAGGTCCCGCCGCAGGCCGGCTATGTCCACAACCCGAATCCGTACGGCCAGCCGGGCGCCGCCGCCCCGACGACTCCCCCCTGCCGTATCTGCGGGGCGCAGCCGGCCGGTGACGTGACGATTCGTCAGCACACGGGGCTGCTGGTCGCGATGCGGTTCTCCAAGATGGAGGGCCCGCTGTGCCGCTCGTGCGCGACCTCGGTCCACCGTGACATGACGACGAAGACGCTGGCGGGCGGCTGGTGGAGCGTGGGCTCGATCCTCTTCTACGTCTGGTTCACCCTGCTGGCGAACCTGCACGCCCACTCGAAGATCAAGAAGCTGCCGCAGCCGACCCCGTCGCCGACGGGTGTCGTGCTCGACCCGGGAAAGCCGGTCTGGCAGCGCCCGCTCGCGTACGTGTGGCTGCTCCTGCCGCTGGGCTGGATCGCCGCGTTCGTCGCCAACCAGGCGAACTAGGGGGTGTCGGCCGCCGGCTTCAACTCCTGTCGGCCGCCGCACTGTACAGCGCGGCGGCCTCGTCCCCGAGGACGACGCTGTAGGAGATGTCTGCGGTGCTCCCGCCCTGCTCGTGCCCGCCGAGGATCCCGACGACCGCGCCGTCGCCGTTCACCCAGGGGCTTCCGCTGGTGCCGCCGGTGAAGTCGGGGCACTCGATGCGCTGCTGGCTGGAGCTGTGCGCGGTGGGCTTGTTGGTGCAGGTGATGGGCGTGTCGAGGGTGTTGGGGTAGCCGGTGACGGTGACGGCGGTGGCCCCGGTCGTGCGGTGGGTGGCGAAGGCGTTGCCCCCGACGACGTCCTCGACGCTCTCGCCCTCGTCGTCGTCGGCAACGACGGCGAAGGCGACGTCACTGTCCTCGTCCTGCGCCCCGGTCCACGCGTCGCCGAGGTAGGTCCTCTCGACCTCCCACACGCCGTACGGCGCCTTCCCGTCCCGGTAACCGGGCGCGAACCGGAGCTTTCCGCCGCCGTCCACGCAGTGCGCGGCGGTGACGATCAGGTCCCGCCCCTTGCTGTGCACGACCGAGGCCGTACAGAAGTGCCCGTCCGCGAGATGGCCCCGGAACAGGGCTCCTACCCGGGCGCTCGCCGAGTTCGCGGCGGCCTGCACGGTCACACCGAAGGGGCCCGGCCCGTCGTCCGCCGCCGCCAACGAGGACGACGTCGCCGCCAGCAGCAGGACGGCGCCGAAGGCCGCGTACCGGTGGGTTCCAGTGAGACGCGTGAGGTGCTTCATCACTCAGCACTGTGACCCACGAGGGTGAGAAAAAACCTCGGACGGGCTTGGAGGACGCTGAGAATTCACTGTGCCGACCCATGAGCTGCCCGGATCACGCTCCGATCACACCCCCTCACCGTAGGCCACCCCACTGACACTCGGCCCAGAGCAGCTTGCCGTCCTGGGTGGCGGCCGCGCCCCACGCGTCGGCGCAGGCTCGCACCAGGTGCAGACCGCGGCCGTGCTCCTCGGTGTCCGCGGGCCGCGGGGGTACGCCGGGGTCGCCGAAGCCGGGCGGGAGGAGCGGATCGGAGTCCCATACGGCGATACGGAGGCGGTCGGAGCCCTCGGTGTGGACGCGGAGGGCGTACGGGCCGGCGGTGTGGAGATGGGCGTTGGTGAGGAGTTCCGAGGCCAGCAGCTCGGCGGTGGGGGTGAGCCCGGTCAAGCCGTGCGCGGCGAGGACGGTACGGAGGGTTGCCCGGGCGATCCCCGGTGCGCGTGGATCGTGCGGGAGTTGAAGGGTGTAGGCCCAGGTGGGGGATACGGTGGCCATCGGAAGTCTCCGATCACGGAGGGGAGTTGAGTGGTCTCACTGCGGTGCCCAGTGACCAGGCCGCTCCGTCGAGCGGGGTGCTTCTGGGTGACATGGCGCCCGAGAAGAAGCTAGCGCTAAGTTGTAAGTTCTTAGACCCAGATACCTGAAGTGCTTCAGGGTTCATACGTGTGGGTGACAGGGAGAACGACGGTGGCCATGAGAGGAACCCCCACGGGGCGTCAACTCCGGCTGGGGGCCGAACTCCGCAAGCTGCGCGAGCGGTCCGGCCTGAGCTCCACACAGGCGGCACAGCTACTCGGCATCAAGCAGAACCAGGTCAGCAATATCGAGGCCGGCCGTCATGGCGTAAGCCCAGACCGCCTGCGCACCATCGCCTGCCACTACGACTGCTCGGACAAGGCTCTTGTTGAGGCGCTCGCGGGCATGACCCCTGGTCGCAAGCGGGGGTGGTGGGAGGAGTACCGCGAGCTGTTGCCCGCCGCCCTCCTGGACCTTGCGGAACTCGAACATCACGCCACGCGGCTGCGTACGGCCGTGACCGTGCACATCCCAGGTCTCTTCCAGACCACGGAGTACGCCCGCGAGATCTTTCGTCAGGCCGTACCAGAACTCCCGCCGCCGGATGTGGAACACCGGGTGACGTTCCGGGTCAAGCGGCAGGCCATCCTCTTCCGGGTCCCCCCGACCCCGCACCAAGTGATCATTCACGAGGCCGCCCTGCGCATGAAGTTCGCCGGGCCGGATGTGACCCGAGAGCAGCTCAAGTACTTGCTGGACATGAACGAGCGGGACCACATCGCCATCCATGTCATCCCGTTCGACTCGAACGTCTTCCCCGGCTCCGGCCAGTCGATCTACTACGCCGAGGGGCCCGTACCGCTCCTCGACACCGTGAACCTCGACCAGTCGCACGGCCCGGTGTTCCTCGACGCCGAAGCCCAGCTGGACAAGTACCGCGTACTGCTCGACCGCATGGAGTCTGCAGCCCTCGCCCCTGATGAGTCGCAGGCGTTCATCCACAACATCCTCAAGGACCGGTGAAGGAGCCCGAGATGCCCACACTCGATTGGCAGAAGTCGTCGTACTGCCCAGAAGGAAACTCCTGCGTGCACGTCGCCGCCGCCCCCGGTGCCATCCAACTCACCGAAACCGCCGACCCCGGCGAAGCAATACTGAAGGCGGCCCCCGCCGCCTTCCGCACCCTCCTCCGCACCCTCAAGAAGGAAAGCCCCCGTGGCTGAAATCCCCCCGAACCTCGACTGGGTCCGCGCCGCCCCCGACGACGCGACCGGCCCCGGCCCCTGGATCGAGCTGGCCTTCGGCGAAGGCGAGGACGGCGACGCCCCGGTCTACATCCGCGAGACCAGCGACCCGGACAACGTGGTGACCACGAACCGCCGGAAGTGGGACGCCTTCGTACTCGGCGTACAGGCAGGCGAGTTCGACCACTTCGTCGAGGGGCTGACGGACCAGTAGAGGTGACCGTCGGGTGAAACCAGCGCCCCCACCGAGATCGTCCCTGCCCAAAAGGCAGGGACGACAGAAGGAGACGGACGATCTCAGGCACCGAAAAGACCAAGCTGACCCGCCGCACCCTCCTCGCAGGAGGCGCCGCCACCACGCTCGCGCTCACCGCAGGTCAGGCGCACGCGGGCACCCGTAGCGGGGGCGTGCACGTCCTGCTGCGCGAGCTCGAGGAGCAACACGGCGCCAGGCTGGGCGTGTTCGCGTACGACCTCGGGACGAAGGCCACCGTGAGACACCGCGCGGCGGAACGATTCCCCATGATGTCGGTGTTCAAGACACTGGCCGCGGCGGCCGTCCTCAGGGATCTCGACCGGGACGGCGAGACGCTCGCCAAGCGGATCTTCTACACGCAGGCGGACCTGGACCGGGCGCAGGGCTCCCCGGAGACGGGCAAGCACCTGGCCGAGGGCATGACCATCGCGGAACTCTGCGCGGCGGCGATCTGCCAGAGCGACAACGCCGCGGGGAACCTGCTGCTGCGCGAGCTCGGCGGCCCCGCGGCGGTGACCCGCTTCTGCCGCTCCGTCGGCGACGGCATGACGCGGCTCGACCGCTGGGAGCCGGACGTCAACACGTGCGAGCCGTGGCGGACGCAGGACACCACGACCCCGGCCGCGATCGGCCGCACGTACGGCCGTCTGATCCTCGGCAGCGCGTTGGACGCGCCGGACCGTGAACGCCTGACCGGCTGGCTGCTGGCCAACACGACCAGCGGCGAACGCTTCCGCAAGGGCCTGCCGAAGGACTGGACGATCGCCGACAAGACGGGTGCCGGCGCCTACGGCTCCAACAACAACGTGGGCATCGCCTGGACGCCGGACGGTACCCCGATCGTGCTGGCCGTCCTCACCACCAAGCCGGACGCGACCGCCGCCCCGGACAATCCGCTGATCGCCGAGACGGCGGCCGTACTCGCGCAGGCGGTGACCCGGCCCTCGTAAACCCCCCGGCAGTTCCTGTGAGTTGGGTCAAGGCAACGTCAGCTTCCAGCCATCGAGCTGCCATTGATCGGTAACGCGGAATCCTGCGTTCAGTAAGCCGGGGGTCAGGATTCCGGATCGCTCTTGTTGTCACGTACTCAACAAGGTCAAGGTCTACGCGGGTCACAGACCCGGCCCGCCGGGTCCACACAGCGCCCGGCGGGTGGCACCCGCACTGCCCCTGTCCACAACTCTCAGGAGCTGTACGTTGCGTACCGAAACCCCCCACAGCGCCCCCGACAACAGACGTCCCATACGCGCCGGTTGGCGTCGAATAGGCTCCGCGGCCGCCGCCACCGCCGCCCTGCTGGTCGCCGGACTCGGCACCGCTGTCGACGCCAGTGCCGCACCGGCCGTCACGCCGTCCGCCGCGGCCAAGGCCGCCTCCTCCAAGGTCACTTGGACCCCGGAAGGCTGCGCCACGCCCAAGAAGAAGGGCGACCTGACCTGCAACGCGCTGCGCGTCACGGGTGGCGTCACCGCCTTCCAGAAGGAACAGGCGAAGAAGAAGGGCGTCACGGCGAAGGCCGTCTCGCCGAAGGCGGCCTCCGCCACCCCCACCGGCTACGGCCCGAGTGACCTCCAGGACGCCTACGGCCTGACGGACGCCGCGTCCTCCAACGGCTCCGGCGAGACCATCGCGATCGTCGACGCGTACGACGACCCGAACGCCGCGGCCGACCTCACGGCCTACCGCTCGTACTACGGCCTCCCGGCGTGCACCACCGCCAGCGGCTGCTTCAAGAAGGTCAGCCAGACCGGCTCCACGACCTCCCTCCCCACCGCCGACAGCGGCTGGGCCGGTGAGATCTCGCTCGACGTCGACATGGCCAGCGCCATCTGCCCGAACTGCAACATCCTGCTCGTCGAGGCCAAGTCGTCCTCCATGGCCAACCTCGGCACGGCCGTGAACGAGGCCGTCAAGCTCGGCGCGAAGTTCGTCTCCAACAGCTACGGCGGCTCGGAGTCCTCCTCCGACACGTCGTACGACTCCTCGTACTTCAACCACGCCGGCGTCGCCATCACCGTCAGCGCGGGCGACGAGGGCTACGGCGCCGAGTACCCTGCCGCCTCCCGCTACGTCACCGCCGTCGGCGGCACCGCCCTCTCCACCAGCTCCAACTCCCGCGGCTGGACCGAGAAGGTCTGGAACACCAGCAGCACCGAGGGCACCGGCTCCGGCTGCTCCGCGTACGACACCAAGCCGACCTGGCAGACCGACACCGGCTGCACCAAGCGCATGGAGTCCGACGTCTCCGCCGTCGCCGACCCCGCCACCGGCGTCTCGGTCTACGACACCTACGGCGCCGACGGCACCGGCTGGAACACCTACGGCGGCACCAGCGCCTCCGCCCCGATCATCGCCGGCGTCTACGCCCTCGCGGGCACCCCGGGCACCAGCGACTACCCGGCCCAGTACCCGTACAACGCGGCCGGCACCTCCGCCCTCAACGACGTGACCAGCGGCAGCAACGGCACCTGCACCACCAGCTACTTCTGCACCGCGAAGTCGGGCTACGACGGCCCGACCGGCTGGGGCACGCCCGAGGGCCTCGACGCCTTCACCGGCTGATCCGAGCCAACCTCCGGGAAGATGCGGGCCGCGGCGACCAGCCGCGGCCCGTTCGCCGTGTCCGGGATAGCCTTCACCCGGAGAACACCGGCTCGACCGCCGACTCGACCACCCGCCCGACCACCCGTCAGAAACAGGGATACGGCCGGGTCGTGGCCGTAGAAGGGGTTAACGACGGAACCACACCACAGGTTCCGGTTCGACCTCATTGCCCGGCGTGACCTGCCGTGATACACAGAGTGACCATACGACTCCTCGTAAACCGATCCGCACTCCCGTGAGGGTTCCGTGTGGACCGGCGACCAGGTATTCGTACGAAACCCGCCAACCAATGACGCCAAGTCGACATACGGCAGCGTCATTCTCGGCGAGAATGGGCCCGACCTCTGCGCACCGTGGGCAGAGGGGGCAGAACTACCCACTAGGGGCGGTGACTTACATGCTTCTTGCAGCCGAAAAGGGCGACATCACCACGATCATCGGCGGGATCGCCCCGGACTGGGGCCCCTTCGGCAGCCTGGGCAACGAGGCGCGCGTGATGATCGAGGTCGTGATGGCGGTCGCCATCCTGCTCTGCCTCGGCATCGCGATCTGGGGCGCGGCCAAGCAGCGCATCGGCGCCACGGCCCTGCGCGACACCTTCAGCGCCGAGCAGGGCAAGGGCCTCATCATCGCGGGCCTGACCGGAGTCTTCATCATCGGCTCCCTCGGCACGCTCTTCACCATCGTGTACGGCATGGCCGTGTAGCCCGGCCGCCGGCAGCACCCGGATCCCCCTGCTCCCCTTCAACCCACCCGTCCGTCGTGCCCACCGGCTGAGGTTGCGTTTCCCTGATGTCGAGTCACCACACCGCGCCCGCGCGGCGGCCAGCACGGCTACCGTCGTACTACGCGGTTCACCAAGAGGTCGAGGGGGCGTACGCGGCATGAGTCTCGGCGACGAGCCCGGATACGGCGACACCTCGCGCGACGACGAAGGGGGCTACGGCGGCACCGGCCAGACCCGGACCCGCCTCCCCGACCGCGGCGGCGACCCCTACGGTGGCGCCCGGCGCGGCCGGTCCTCCTCCCGCAGCCTGGTCACCGTGGTCGGTGTGGTCGTCCTGCTGATTGCGGCCATCGCCTTCGCGAACCGCGGCGGCGACGACGACTCCTCTTCGGGCAGCGACAGCACCAACAAGACCAAGACCTCGGCCACAGCACCCTCCGGCGAGCGCCCGGTGGATTCAAAGGTCGCCGGAATCCCATCGGGCTTCGCCCACAGCGAGCAGGGGGCGCAGAGCGCGGCGGCGAACTATGCGGTGGTCCTGGGGTCCGAGGGCATGTTCAACGCCGCCAAGCGGCACGAGATCGTGCAGAACCTTGCCGATCCCGGTGCGCTGAACCGACTCCAGTCCGGGTTCGACGCCGACTACACGGCAGACTTCTTCAAGAAGCTCGGCCTCAAGGACGACGGCAGCGCACCCGCGGGCAGCACCTTCGTGAACCGCACGCTGCCCGCGGGCACCAAGATCACGTCCTCCGGCGCTGACGCGGCCACCGTCGAAGTCTGGTGCAACAGCCTGTTCGGTCTCACCGGCGAAGCCTCCACCACCCCCGTGTCCAACGGCTGGTTCACCGTGACGATGAAGCTGAACTGGACCGGTGGTGACTGGAAGATCCTTGAGACCAGTCAGAAAACCGGCCCAACCCCCGTCAACGCCGACGACCCCGTCTCCGGGGCCGAGGACATCGGCAAGGCTGTCGAGGAGTTCGGAGGGTTCACGTATGCCCGGTAGCCAGCACCGCGTGCTCAAGCTCACCAGCATCGTGGCCGCCGCTCAGGCGACCGCAGTCCTGCTGGCGACCCGAGCCGTCGCCGCCCCCAGCCCGAAGCCCTCATCCAGCACCGACCCCTGCTCACGGATCTCGGGCCCCGCAAAGCAGTACTGCGAACGCGGCAACAACAAATCCGGCTCCGGCGTAACCGGCAACAACGACCCCACCAGCACCCTCGACCCCCTCTCCTCCCTGGCAAAGGGCTGCGCGGAGGCGGCCTCCTGGACGGTCGACAAGCTCAGCGAAGCCGTGAAGGACACGGCGAACGTGGACTTCACGAACCAGAAGTTCCTCCAGCAGTACGCCGTGGTCTTCGCCGCGTCGACGATCCTGACCCTGCTGCTGTGGCTGCTGGCCGTGGCCAAGAGGGCGGTGCGAGGCGTCCCCCTCACCACCGCGCTCTCGGAGGCGATCGGCTTCCTCTGGCTCACCGTCCTGGCCTCGGCGTTCACCCCGCTGATCCTGTACACGGTCGTGTCCGCGACCGACGGCGTCACCGAAGTCCTGGCGAAGACGACCGGCAACCAGACGGACACCTTCTTCGGCACGTTCTCCGAGGCGCTGAAGAAGAACACGGACATCGGCGGCGGCCCGATCATGCTGATCGTGGTGTCGCTGGTGTCGATCCTCGCCGCAGGCGTGCTCTGGCTGGAGCTGGTGATCAGAGCCGCGCTGCTGTACGTCGGTGCGCTCCTCGGCACGGTCGTGTACGCGGGGCTCGTCGACAAGAACCTGTGGGGCCACGTCCGCCGCTGGGCAGGCATCATGATCGCGGTGATCCTGGTGAAACCGGTCATCGTCATCGTGCTGGGCCTGGCCGGCGCCCTGTCCGCGGACGACGGACCCGACGCCTTCTCCGCCGTGGTCTCCGGCCTCGCCATCATCCTGCTCGCCATCTTCGCGAGCGCGATGATCTACCGCTTCGTCCCGGGCTTCGGCGACGAGATCGCGGGCTCCCGCAACAACCGCATCATGCAGGGCGCCGAGGGCAAGGCCGCGGCCGTGATCAGCTCCCCGGCGACCCTGGTCGCGCAGGGCATCAAGACCCACAGCTCCCGCGCGGACAACAACGGCGGCGGGGGAGGCGGTGGCGGCAACCAGCGGCCCACCAACCCCGCGTCCGGCGGCGTGGCCGCTCACAGCACACGTACGCCCACGGGTGGCGGCGGATCTGTCCCCTCCGCCGCACCCCCGCCGCGCAGCAGCCCGGCGAACACACCGCACGCGAGCAACAGCCGCAACGGCAGTACAGGTACCAGCAGAAGCAACCGCACGGGAGGTGAAGGGCGTTGACGACCGAGTCCCACGTGTCCCATCCGGTCACGCCCCGCCGTACATATCTGATCGGCCGCGCCCGGCCGAACGCGATCGTCGGCAGGAACCGCGAGTCCGGCGAGATCGCGCTGATCATCGTGGGCGCGTTCCTCGGCATGATGTGCGGGCTCCTCGTCCCCGTCCTCTTGTTCCGCATCGTGCTGCTGATGGGCTTCCCGCTGGTCGCCCTCGCCGCGGTGTACGTCCCGTACAAGCGGCGGACGTTCTACAAGTGGTTCGAGATCAACCGCAGTTACAAGCGCAGCCTGCGCAAGGGCACGGCGTACCGAAGCAACGTCATGGAGGCGGGCACCCGCGTCGACGGCCGCGAGGTCGAGATCGGCCCGCCGCCCGGCATCGGCCGGATCAGCTGGCTCGCCGCACCGTTCGGGCCCGACGAGATCGCCGTACTCCTGCACGCCGACCGGCGCACGGTCACGGCCGCGCTCGAGATCGAGGGCCCGGGCGTCGGCCTGCGCGACAGCGAGGACCAGGAAGCCCTCGTCGACCGCTTCGGCACACTGCTGAAGCACGTCGCGAACGGCGACGGCTTCGTCACCCGCATCCAGATGCTCGCCCGCACCCTCCCCGCCGACCCGGACGCCCACGCCAAGGACGTCTCCGTACGCGGGGACGACCGGTCCCCCGGCTGGCTGCAGAAGTCGTACGACCAGCTCCAGTCCATGGTGTCGACCAGCAGCGAGCAGCACCGCGCCTACCTCGTCGCCTGCATGCACTACTCGCGTGAACTGGCCGCCGAGGCACAGGCGATGGCCCGTGCGGCGCGACCGCAGGGCGGCCGGAAGATCGACCGGGACGCGGGACTCGCCGTCGTCATGGCCCGCGAGCTGACCGACATCTGCTCGCGGCTGCAGGAAGCCGACATCCGCGTACGACAGCCACTGGGCCAGGGTCGGTTGGCGTCGCTCGTGCACTCCATGTACGACCCGGACCACCCCATCGACCACATCCAGGCGATGACGAAGCGGAACGCCTGGCCGGCCGAGCTCGACGCGATGGAGCCGACGTACCTCCAGGCGAAGACCCGCGAGTCCTCCACGCGCGCGCCCTGGTGCCACTCCACGGCCTGGGTGAAGGAGTGGCCGATGACCCCGGTCGGCGTCAACTTCCTTGCCCCGCTGCTGGTTCACACCCCGGACGTCATCCGCACGGTCGCCGTCACGATGGACCTCGAACCCACCGAGATCGCCATCGAGCGCATGCTGACCGAGAAGACGAACGACGACGCGGAGGCGTCCCGCGCCGCCAAGATGAACCGCACCGTCGACCCGCGCGACATCGCCTCGCACAACCGCCTGGACCAGCGCGGTGAGGACCTCGCGAGCGGCGCCGCCGGCGTCAACCTGGTCGGCTACATCACCGTCTCCTCACGCTCCCCGGAGGCCCTGGCCCGCGACAAGCGCACGATCCGTGCCTCCGCCGGCAAGTCGTATCTGAAGCTGGAGTGGTGCGACCGCGAGCACCACCGCGCCTTCGTGAACACACTGCCGTTCGCGACCGGAATCCGCAGGTAGGGGCCGACTTTCTGATGGGGCCGATGTTCTGATGGGGCTGATGATCTGATGCGGGATCCGCTGACCGCCGCCACCGACGCCTTCACGTCCTTCCTCTTCGGCAAGATCGAGACCACCCGGCTTCCGGTGCGTACGTCGACGGGCCAGGCCCAGGCGGTCTACCTGCCGACCGCCGCACCCGGCCTCGGCGACTCCGGCGTCATCATCGGACGCGAGGTGTACTCCGGGAAGGGCTACATCTACGACCCCTTCCAGCTGTACGGCCAGCAGCTCCCGGCACCGCACTGGCTGGTCCTCGGCGAGTCCGGCAACGGCAAGTCGGCGCTCGAGAAGACGTACGTCCTACGGCAGTTGAGGTTCCGCGACCGTCAGGTCGTCGTCCTCGACGCACAGGGCGAGGACGGCGTCGGCGAATGGAACCTCATCGCGGAAGAGCTGGGGATAACCCCCATCCGGCTGGACCCGACGGCGGCCCTGGACATGGGGATCCGCCTCAACCCCCTGGACCCGGCGATCACGACGACCGGACAGCTGGCGCTGCTCCGGACCATCATCGAGGTCGCGATGGGCCACGGCCTCGACGAGCGCTCCGGCTTCGCGCTCAAGGTCGCGCACGCGTACGTGAACGAGACGATCCTCGACCGCCAGCCCGTCCTGACCGACATCGTGGAGCAACTGCGCCACCCGGAACCGGAGTCGGCCGAGGCGATGAACGTCGCCATAGACGACGTACGGGCCTGGGGACTCGACGTCGCCCTGGTTCTGGACCGCCTGGTCGACGGCGACCTGAGGGGCATGTTCGACGGCCCCACGACGGTCGGCATCGACCTGGACGCGCCCCTCATCGTCTTCGACCTCTCCCACATCGACCGCAACTCCATCGCCATGCCCATCCTGATGGCGATCGTCGGCGTGTGGCTGGAGCACACCTGGATCCGCCCCGACCGCAAGAAGCGCATCTTCCTGGTCGAGGAGGCGTGGCACATCATCAACAGCCCCTTCGTCGCCCAGCTCTTCCAGCGTCTGCTGAAGTTCGGCCGACGGCTCGGTCTGTCGTTCGTGGCGGTCGTCCACCACCTGTCGGACGTGGTGGACGGGGCGGCGGCCAAGGAGGCGGCCGCCATCCTGAAGATGGCCTCGACCCGGACTATCTACGCCCAGAAGGCGGACGAGGCGAGGGCGACAGGACGCGTGATCGGCCTGCCCCGGTGGGCGGTGGAGATCATCCCGACCCTGACCCCCGGCATCGCGGTCTGGGACGTCAACGGCAATGTCCAGGTGGTCAAGCACCTGATCACGGAGACCGAACGCCCCCTCGTCTTCACCGACCGCGCCATGACCGAGTCCTCCGTCGACCACCTCTCCGACGACGCGCTGCACGCAGCCGAGCTGGAGGCGGAGGAGCGCGCGGCGGCCTTCATGGAGCAACATCTCAGCGATCTCGACGACTCGTCCGAGTCCACGGTGGCGTGAGAGCGGCGAGCGGAGAGCGGGGACCTGAGATGAGACCGGACGAGCGCGGGCGCGACCGCCGCCCTGATCAGCGCCGCGAGGCCCGCCGCGAGGGCGAAGGGGGCATCCCCGACGGCCTGTTGGTCGGGTTCCTCGCCTTCCTCCTCGGCATGACCCTGATGGTGTGGTCGGCCACGGGCCTCGCGGCCTGGTTCGCCCAGGGCACCTGGCCCGACCACGTCACCTTCGCGCGCACCCCCTTGGCCATGCACCACCTGATCGGCCGGCCGCACGACGTCCCCGGCGCCTGGCCGGACACCCCCAAGAACCAACTGTCCGGCTACGGCCTCTTCTGGGGCCTGTTCATCGGCCAGCTGATGGTGCTGTTCGTACTGACGGTGTTCGTGATGGGCACGGTGACGAGATGGCGAGCGGTCCGACGAGCCAGGTCAGCCCGTCCGGCGTTTGAGGACGAGGCCGTCCAGGCCGAAGCAGGGGGCAAGGGGGCGCAGCCCCCAGAAACGGGAAGGGAAGGGGCGGAGGGGGCGAAGGAAATCCCCACCCCCCACGAACAGCCCGCGCCTGCACCAGCCCCAGTCCCAGTCCCTCAGCCCGAGCCCCAACTACAGGTCCCCGCCCCCCGAGGCCCCGTCCTCCTCGGCCCCGCCGAGACCCGGCACCCGGTGGCCATCCAGGCCGTACGGGACGCCGAGGGCCCCGTCCTGGTCGTCACCTCGAACCCGACGGTCTGGTCGGAGACCAAGGACGCGAGAGCCAAGCTGGGCCCCGTCCTCCTCTACGACCCCACGCACCTGTGCGACACCCCGGCCCGCCTCCACTGGTCCCCGGCCACGGGCTGCGAGGACAAGGCGACGGCCGTGGCAAGGGCGGCGGCGCTGCTCGCCCCGGTGCGCCCCGGCGCCAAGGTGGACCAGGCGATGGCAGACGTCGCGGAAACGCTCCTGCGGAGCTATCTCCACGCCGCCGCGGTGGAGGGCAGGGCGTTCCGCCACGTCCACCGCTGGGCACAGGGCACCCAGGTCCAGGACGCCGTACGAACCCTCCGTACGAACCCCAAGGCCGCGTCCGGAGCTGCCGGCGAACTGGAGGCGGCGCTCACCTCGCACCCCGAACGGCGCGACATAGCGCAGGAGTTGACGGCTCGCGCGCTGTCCGCCCTGTTCACGGTCAACATCCGGGAATCCTGCACATCGAATCGAACTGACACCCTCGCCTTGGATTCCTTTGTCAACGAAGGGGGCACGCTTTATGTGGTCGGTGAACCCATCGAGGACCCCAAGGCGAACCCCGGCGCGATGCCGCTCCTGACGGCCCTCGCCTCAAGCGTGGTCGAGCGTGGCCGGCGCATGGCCGAACGGTCATCCTCCGGTCGCCTCGACCCACCACTTACGCTCGTCCTGGACGACGTGGCGGCGGTGGCTCCGCTTCCCCAGCTGCCGGAGCTGCTGTCCGCCGGCCCTGACCGGGGCCTGCCGACGCTGGCCCTGCTCCGCTCCCGGGAACAGGGCCGGGCGCGCTGGCCGCAGTACGAGCTACCGGTGTAGCACCGCCCCGGTACGACGGCAGGGACTGCGACGGCAGGACTTACAAGGCCCGGACCTATGACGGCAGGATCGCGAACTCCAGCTCCAGCGAGCTCTCGTCGCCGGGTACGGGAGCGGTGCCGCCGGTCGCGGCGAACCCGCTCCGGCGGTAGAACGCCTCGGCGCGCGAGTTCTTCTCGTGCACGAAGAGCCGGACCCGCTCCAGGCCCATCGCCCAGGACCACTCAAGGGCGGCGTCGAAGAGCGCCCCGGTGATCCCGTTCGCGCTCCCGCGGTGCTCCGGCCGTACGAAGACCCCCACCACATGCCCCTGGCGCTGTTCGACCGGCTGCCCGAAGGGGTCCTGCGTCCCGGCCTCCTCGACCAGCACGATCGCGGTTCCGGCCCACACCCCGTCCGGCCCCACGGCGACGAACTGCTGCCGCTCGGTCGTCCCGACCGCCGCGCCCGCCGCCCGCTCCTGCCAGTACGCGTCCGCTCTGGCGATGGCGTCCTCGTACGTCTCCAGGAACGCCAGGTGGGCAACCGGGTCCTTCAGTGCGGCCAGCCGGAGTTCCTTCACGGCGGGCCATTCCTCGGAACGTATGGAGCGGATCACGTGGTTCATACAGGCCACCGTAATATCCAGGTGCTACACCGCCACTCCATTATTCGCAGAGAGAAGCAGGGAGATTCCTGCATGCCCAAGCCCACGCTCGAAGAACTCCGTCACGTCATCCACCCCCCGGGGAAACTGGACAGCCGCGCGGAACACTGGGCAGGCCGCCTCTACATGCGCTCGATCTCCCTGCGCGTGACCCGCCACATGCTCGGCACCCGGCTCTCGCCGAACCAGATCACGGCCGTCATGGTCGTCGCGGGCGTCCTCTCCGGAGTCGCCCTGATCCTGCCGGGCCTGGGCGGCGCCGTACTGTCCGTCGTCTTCATGCAGTTGTATCTGCTGCTCGACTGCGTGGACGGCGAAGTCGCCCGCTGGCGCAAGCAGTTCAGCCCGCTCGGCGTCTACCTGGACCGGCTCGGCGCCTACCTCGCCGACGCCGCCGTCATGGTCGGCATGGGCTGGCGCGCCGCCGAACTCGGCCTGGACCTCTACCTGGTGGCCGGCCTCGCGGCCGCCATCGGCGTCCTTCTCCTCAAGTCGTCCTCCGACCTCGTGCACGTGGCCCGGTCGGACAGCGGCATGGAGAAGGCCACCGACCAGTCCGTCGTTCCTCGCTCCAGCGGCCTGGCCCGAATCCGCCGTATCGCCTCGGCTGTCCAACTGCACCGCCTGGTCAACGGAATCGAGTGCACGATCCTGCTGCTCGTCACCGCGATCATCGACCTGTCCCTCGGCGACCTGACGGCCACACGGATCGCAACGGTCGCCGTCACGGCGATCACCTGGCTTCTGGTCCCGGCACACATCGTGTCGATCGTGGCGTCGTCGCGCCTGAAGTAGCTCTGAAGCGGTACCGGTAACGGCGGTGGGCCCCGGCTCACGAGCCGGGGACCCCCGCTTCGCTGTCTCCTCAGGGCTCGGCCGCCACAGGTGCTGGGACCGGGGCCCCTTGGCCATGCAGAGAGCGCCCTGTGCCCGTGGAGAGACCTTCACCGACGCCTTCTGTACGGGCGTGGAGGCACCGTGACATGGCTGTGCTGACGTGCCAGTGCTGACGTGAGCATGACCGCCCGGTGAACGTGAAAAAGCCCCAACTCCCGGGTGTGTACCCGGTAGTTGGGGCTTTCTCTTAAAAGGAGTTCGGCGGCGTCCTACTCTCCCACAGGGTCCCCCCTGCAGTACCATCGGCGCTGTGAGGCTTAGCTTCCGGGTTCGGAATGTAACCGGGCGTTTCCCTCACGCTATGACCACCGAAACACTATGAAACTGTCAACCGGAGCCGTGGCATGGCTACGACGGTTGTTCGTGGTTTCAGAACCAACACAGTGGACGCGAGCAACTGAGGACAAGCCCTCGGCCTATTAGTACCAGTCACCTCCAGCGGTTACCCGCCTTCCAGATCTGGCCTATCAACCCAGT